>NZ_JBQSYV010000005.1:0-176738 GCF_052379685.1 Halomonas sp. 111 | reverse complement strand
CAACCCGCACAACTAGGCTGACAGAGGGGGTTCCGCTCCAGTGCCCGATAAATTCGGTAGATCCGCTTATGCTTCCAACCAAAGCCCTTCACGTTGCGCAGATACAAATAACACAGTCCAAAGCCCCGGTTACGCTGATGGTGAGTCAGGCGCACCAGCCAGTCAGCGATAACGGCGTTCTCATGGCTCAGCTTCGCTTGATAGCGGTAACAGGTTTCACTGATCCCGAAAACCTGACAGGCCAGTCGAATACTGCAGCAACCGATCTCAACGACCTTCTTTGCCATCTCGCGGCGTTGAGATAGCTTTACCACTTTCCCTCAAGGGCTTGCTGGCGCAACGCTCCCTTCAACCGCTCTTCGGCATACATCTTCTTGAGGCGCTGGTTCTCATCTTCCAACTCCTTGAGGCGCTTCATCATGGACGTGTCCATATCACCGTACCTGGAGCGTCATTTATAAAATGAGGCACTGCTCATGCCGTGCTCGCGACACAGTTCAGAGGGTGACGTCGCGACAAACACGCCAGACTCCGCCTGCTTCAAAATCGCCATGATTTGGCTGTCGGTAAAACGTGATTTGCGCATGTGAAATCTTCAGTGTTTTCAGGTTACAAAATTCCACTTATCAACGCGATTATTTTTCGGGGGGATTAACGAGCCACGAGAACGCAGCCATCTCCTTACCATCATCTACGTAGTGCCCAACTTTAATGAGCAACTACATATTTGCTGAAAAAAACCTTTGACTATCAGAAAAAATAGAGAACGACTCCAAGAGGCTTTCTAACCTTTAAAGTTTTATTTATTCTTCCACAACCATTTGAAACCAGTCATCAAGAAAACGGCTACGTTTGATACTATCAAGAAACACCAGAAGCTCCGGACCAAGCGAAATAGACTGGTAGTTGATATAATCATTCGAGATAGTCATTTGTCCGAACAGGCCGTTATAAAAAGCAGCTCGTCCAAGATCGGACATAACATGTCTTAGTATCGTAGCAGCCAACGGGTGAGAGGATTTTTCTGGTATGAAGGCCGTCCATGGAACAGCAATCACATAATCCTGGGGATATAGCTCTACAAGTCTTTCATCAGCAATGTTAGAGGCACGAACTGACGATAAGGGGACATTATACCCAAACTTAATTTCGCCGCCTTCTAACGCTTGTAGAAGCTCCGCAGAATTATCATAAATACGGGCCCCCGATAGTCCGAAGGCACTAGCCAAGCGCCAGTATAATGATGAGCGTAAAGAATCCTGAGTTGCCAGTGTGTATGCCACACTGTCTACGCCCACATTGATGATCCCTACCTTGCCAGAGAGTGGATTCGCTGGCATTTCCATCATTCTGGCCAGCTCTAGTCGGGTCTTGGGTAGAGAATCTGTCAATGTCTGACTATGCACAAAGACAGCAGGATCGTAACCAATCACAAAGAGCTCTTCGCGCCAATCATCCACCTCTATTTCACTGAATGTTCTTTTATTCAAGGGTTTAATGTGGCCATTATTACTTAATGCTACTGCAATTTCTGGAGAGGGAAATATTACTAAATCGGGGACCTGCATGGTCTGGGCACGAACAGCAACATCTACCTGATAAGGCCGAACCTGTTGATATTCAATGTTTATATCCGGGAAGCCAGCTTTAATAAATTCACTTAGCGGCTCTAACTGACGTTCCGGTAGTGTGCTATACACAACAAAAGGAAGTTCGGATGCTTTAACTTCCGGCATAACCACGACTTTCCCTATTAATGATAAAAGCAGTGCTAGAAGGAAAAGACTTTTAAACCATTTTTTATTTGGTTCTTCAGATATTTCCCTCGGTTCAAGATAGTTTTTAGAACAGATTAACGGCAACCGAACTTCAACCAAGGTCCCTCCTCCAAACACTTCTAGAAGCCTGATGCTCCCATCTGCTGCGTTTACGACCTCTCTCACAATGGATAAGCCAAGACCTGAACTTCGCGGGTCAGAACTATCCCGTACAAAGCGTTCAAACACTACAGCACGACGATGCAAGGGTATGCCAGGCCCGTGATCTACCACACGCAGCACGGCGAAGTTATGATCTTTAAAAAGTTTTACTTCAACAGGTCCGGGAGCATGTACGAATGCGTTTTCAATCAGGTTACGTACCATCTCAATTATCCCCATTGGATTGGCATGCACCACTAAAGCGTAGTGAGGAGGATGAAAACTTAACTGCATCAACTCGTTTGCATACAGTCCATGGCTGGCCAAACGATTGATTGCCTCTGTAGCATAGCTACGTAAATCACCCACCTCTTTATGACGTGATTTAAGCTTGTGTAATAAAGTGGCGTCTGTAAGCCACTGATTAGCCAAGTGGCTCGCTTGAACAGCATTAAAATGAATACGTTCAACGCGCCGTTTTATTTCCTTTTGATCCTGTTCATCTATAGTGATTTCTGCTTGCGCTCGTAAAGCCGCCAGTGGAGTACGCAGTTGATGTGCCGCATCTGCTGTAACGCGACGCAAACCATTAAGGGTCGAATCCAGTTGGTGGATAAAATCATTGAGGGCAACGACAAGTGTACTGATTTCAGGTGGAACATCCCTCGATATAGGGCTCAGGTCGGACTGTGATCGCATGCGAAGGCTTCTAGCGACAGCACGTAAAGGTCGAAAGGCAAAGCGAATGCCCCACCAGATTAAGAAAAAAGCTACTAAGGCAATTGTTATCGCAGGAATTAACGACTCTAGCAGCAACTGACTTTTCAAGTGCTCGCGCGCTTCGCGAGTTTCAGCCACTAAAATATCGATCCATCCAGCATCTCCTGTAGTGGCGTCAGATCTATAGCGAGCCACTGCAGCAATGCGGATTCTTTCGCCATTCATCATACCATCCGACAATCGAATTTCTGGAGTTTCTGGAGTTTTAATATCTAAACCGAGTAATGGTGAGCCTGTGACGACTTGACCACCGGGAGACACCACACGATAGAACACTCTGTTCATTCTTGAAGTACCGAGAATCGCAAACGCGGCATAAGGGATATCTACCGTAACTGATCCATTATCGTAAGCGACCGTATCTGCGATAGCCAAAGCGGCACCACTTAAAACGCGATCAAAAGCCTCATCTGCAGCACGCGATGCGTTGTGGTGAGTGGTGTTAGAGAGAAAGCCTCCAACAATCGCAAAGACCAGCGCAGCGCATACCATTACTTTCTTTTCAATGGAAACTCTCGCTAACCACCTGCTTACTGCCACCCTACCGCTCCCTTATGTCTAATAATCTCAACACTCTGCGGGCTAGTGATGCCTCAACCAGTATCCAACACCACGCTGAGTTCCAATCTCCACGCCAGAATGTTTTAGCTTTCGGCGCAGTCGCGACACCAGAAGCTCCACGGCATTGAGCGATCCTGTATCATCATAACCAAATAGTTTAAGCACCAAGTGCTCCTTATTCACTGGCTTGCCTTTACTCGTTGCCAAGGCTTCAAGCATGTCATACTCTCTGCGTCCTAACCCCAACGGTTGACCATGCAGCGTGACACAGCGTTGTGCCATATCAATTCTCATCTCTCCAAGCACAAGTTCATCCTGAGCTACGCCATGACTGCGCCTAACAAGCGCCCGTACTCGTGCCGATATCTCGTTAAGATCACAAGGTTTTATCACGTAATCATCAGCACCAAGATCCAATAGGCTCACTTTATCAGCCACTTGATTTCTAGCGGTCATCACCAACACCGGCGTTGTAATTCTCTGCCGACGCATCGATGACAATACCTCGAAACCATCTCGTATCGGTAAATTAATATCGAGCACAATAACAGAAAACCCTTCGCTTGCTGCATGCTCCTCTCCTTCCTTGCCATCAGTCACATGAATCACTTGATGGCCATCACGACGCAGTTTCGTAGCAATAGCATCCGCTAGGTCTAAACAGTCTTCAATTAAGAGAATACGCATTTTTTCTCCACTGACAGGACACTGACAGGAAAATCTGGGTATTTTGCACCTCAGAGGGGAGAGGATATTACGCTAAACATACCAAAGACCAAGGGGAGGCTATCACGTGAAAACTAAAAGCGTAACGGCTCTATGGCTTTGTTTTCTTTTAAGTGTAGTCACTACAGCACATAGCGATACGTGCCCTCCAGAGGCCGTTATTGGTCAATATTACTGCGACCGTAATGGCGATATGCTACCCGACCCTCCTCTTTCTAGCATAGCTTGGAGAAACCCCTCCACGTTGGTATGGGCATTTTCACCCATAGAGGACCCTGCCATCTATGCCGAACTTCTTAAGCCCTTCACAGAACATCTTAAAAGCTGCACTGGACGCCAGATTGTTTACTATCCCATTCAGACTAGTACAGCGGAAATAGAGGCAATGAGAACGGGACGCTTACACTTTGCTGGCTTTTCCACCGGATCTACCGTTGTGGCTGTTGAACAGGCAGGAGCCGTCCCCTTTGCTACCAAAGGTGTTGACGATCAAGTTAGAGGCTATAACCTTATTGCCGTGGTGCGTGACAGCTCATCCTATAAGCAACTCTCCGACTTAGCAGGAAAGCGTATCGCTCATGCGACTCCACTCTCGAACTCAGGCAATATCGCTCCCCGCGTTTTTTTTCCGAAAAATGGGCTGGTTCCTGACATTGACTATATTCCCATCATGTCAGGCGGTCATGATAAGTCTTTATTAGGCCTAAGCAATGGTGATTATGATATGGCAGCTGTCGCATCGGATGTTTATGCGCGAATGATTGAAAGGGGAATGATAGATGAAAACAAATTAAGGGTTATTTATGAAAGCTCTCTTTTTCCAACGTCCTCCTTCGCTCATGCACATGACCTACACCCAGACCTAGTTAAACAGCTGTCAGACTGCTTTTATAACTTCCAGTTCACACCTGAAATGCAAGCAGCCTTTAACGGAGATACTAACTTTATCCCAGTCGACTACAAAGAGAGCTGGGCACCAGTCCGTGAAGTCTTACAAGAATTTAAAACAATTCAAGAATAAACCTTCGAAAATGACCGAGTGATATTTTACTAATCACGGCATATCCATACTCGGTAACAATAAAGGACAGGCAATATGCTTTTACCCAAGAGGCCTGCTACAAGCCAGCTTCCGCCGACATCACCGACAGGTCGCGCATTAGGCACGATGCTCTACCGGTTCAAGATATATACCAGTGAGCCCACCGGCTTCATAGCTATTCTGTTGCTGATACTTTTTAGCTACTTGATTGTCGGACCAGTTTTTTTATTACTAAGCGAGGCCTTTAAGGTTCAGTTCGCTGACCAAGCGCGTACAGGTCAATCCGCCGGTGAATTTACACTGTACTACTTTCAGCGCGTGATGTTTTCTCCCATTTCCCAGAACATCTTCTGGGAGCCATTATTTAATACGGCAACGATATCATTAGGCGCCATTATTGTGGCACTGATAGTTGGGATACCACTTGGCTGGTTGCTAAGTCGTACCGACTTGCCAGGGAAACGCTGGTTCTCCACGGCACTGATCGTACCTTACATGCTGCCATCATGGACTTTTGCATTGGCTTGGACGACGCTGTTCAAGAACCGAACTACGGGTGGGTCATTAAGCTGGATGGAAACTCTAGGCCTTAACCCACCAGACTGGTTGGCTTACGGCTACCTGCCGATTACTTTGATTTTGGCCCTACATTATACGCCGTTTGTGATCCTATTATTCGGTAACGCATTACGTAAATTCGACTCACAGTTAGAAGACTCAGCGCGTATTCTCGGTGCCAATCGCATTGTCGTAGCGCGACGTATCATTCTACCACTAATGCTGCCCTCTCTGGTCTCAGCATCCACCCTGATATTCGCTAAATGTTTAGGTGATTTCGGTGTGGCTTATATTCTCGGCGTGCCGGTAGGCTACGATGTATTGGCCACTTCGCTCTTCCGCGCGATTAGCTCTAGTCAGGTCGGCTCTACAGCTGTACTGGCTGGTATGATCTTACTATTGGGGGTAATGTCCATTTTGATCGACATGCGTCTTCTTAAAGAAGCGCGTCGCTTCGAAACTATTGGCTCAAAGAGTGCCATGCAACGCATCACGCACTTGGGAAGATGGAGAATACCCGCCGCTACTTGGGCAACGTTTGTCTTCTTGTTCAGTGCCGTTATTCCTCTACTTGCATTATTTCTAACCACCGTAATGATCCGCCCAGGCATTCTGGCTTGGAGTAACTTTACACTGGATTACTGGATTGGCACCGATCTCGCCACAACTGCGCTGCGCCAAGGAATATTGCTTACACCTGAATTTTGGCGCACCGCTTGGAATACTATTTATATAGTAGGAGGAGCCGCTATTGGCTCGGGCCTACTAGGGCTTTTAGTCGGGTTCGCAGTAACGCGATCATCAATTCCACTGATCGGTTCGTTGCTACGCCACATAACTTTCATGCCATACCTGGTACCAGGAATTGCCTTTGCTGCCGCCTATCTAATGATGTTTGCCTACCCTAGGGGGCCACTGCCCGCACTATATGGCACACCTATCATATTAGTACTGGCATTGATCGCCGACCAAATGCCTTTTGCCTCGCGAGCGGGTATTACTTCAATGATGCAATTAGGCAAGGATCCTGAAGATTCGGCTCGTATAGTTGGGGCTGGCTGGTTTAAGCGTTTAACCTCAATAGTTATCCCGATTCAACGTGGGTCATTAGTATCAGGCATCCTACTTCCATTCATCTCAGGAATTAAGGGCCTTAGTCTAGTCGTAGTTCTAGCTGTACCAGGTACAGATGTACTAACGACCTACGCTATTCGTCTCGTAGATTACGGATATAACCAAGCCGCGAATGCTGTCGTACTGATGATCTGTGCTATTGCCTTCTTTGGCACTCTAGGTGTGCAAAAGCTTACTAACAGCAGCTTATCCGACGGTCTAGGAAAATAACCATGTCTAACATTAACCTTATCAACATCTCAAAAACTTATGCATCCAACACACCCAAAGCGGTGGAAAATCTCAGCATCCACATTGCCGATGGTGAGTTTCTCTGCCTGTTAGGTCCTTCAGGCTGCGGTAAAACTACCACGCTCCGTATGCTAGCAGGACTTGAGCACCCCACCGCTGGACAGATACTAATAGATGATAAGGCAATCGTCTCGGTTACCGAGGGCATCTATACGCCGCCGGAAAAACGTGGACTAGGCTTGGTGTTTCAAAGTTACGCGTTATGGCCACACCTTTCCGTAGAACAGAATGTAGAGTTCGGTTTAAAGCTTGACAAGCGGCCTAATTCTGAACGCAAGCAAATCGTCGATGAGGTCATGAACAAAATGGCCATAGCAGCTTATCGCGACCGCTATCCAAGCCAGCTTTCGGGAGGGCAGCAACAGCGCGTGGCTCTTGCTAGAACTCTGGCCATGAATCCCAGCATCATTCTACTTGATGAGCCTCTCTCAAATCTCGATGCCAAACTTCGACTAGAAATGCGCGCCGAGCTCAAGCGCATACATCGGGATATGGGAACTACCATTGTCTTCGTGACCCATGACCAGTGGGAAGCCATGACATTGGCCACTACCATCGCTGTAATGAGCCAAGGGGAGCTACAGCAGCTCGGTACCCCTGACGATATTTATGAGCGTCCTGCCAATGAGTTCGTAGCCAGTTTCGTTGGTAACTTACCTATCAATATGATTGACATGTTAGAACAACAGCAAGGAGTTCTAAATCGCTGGATACGTCAGGCTCTGGGGCACCCTGCCTTTATTAATAACATTGCAAAGGCTGGCATTCGACCAGAGGTCATCAAAGTATTACCAGAAGGTTCCCCATACCCAGAGTACTTGTCAATCACACATGGTGCCAAGGTAGAAGACATTCTTCCAACAGGGGGCAGCTGGATCATCGAACTTTCAGTAGATGGAGAGCGCGTCTTCTCTATCGCTGATCGTGCGCCGACAGTGAACGTCGGCCAAGCGGTTCTTCTCGCCGTTGAATCGAAAGATATCCATTTATTCGATACCCAAGGAAAACGGATGATGGATATCTAACTTTATCTCTCTCAATAATAAAAAAGAGATAGCAACTTGATTTTTTTTTGGAGTATAAATTATGAAACATAATGCTAAATCTACAACACTCATTTTAGGTAGCAGCCTTATTTGCCTACCGGTCTTGGCTCAAGAGGCTCCCGCGCTAGGGATCGATGACGATGAGTATTCCTTAGAAGCACTGATCAATGCTGCCCAGCAGGAGGCTCCGATCACCGTGATTGATGCCACGGGTAAAATAGTTACCATGGCTGAGAACTTTACAGAAAAATATGGCATACAGGCCACAGGCGTGAAGATGTCAGCCCAGGAACAAGAGCAGGTCATAATGCGGGAAGCTCAAGCGAACAATGTTCGTACCGATGTATTCAATATGAGCAATCTGCCATCCGTCACCTCACAGATTTTACCTCGAGGCTATGCTGTGAGTTGGTTCCCACCAGACTTGGCAGACGTGATACCGGAGAACTATCAAAGCCCGGCCATCACTAGCCTGAATCCGTGGGTGTGGGCTTATAACTCAGATGTGCATACCGACGGCTGCCCAATCGACAATATCTGGGCACTAACTGAACCTGAGTGGAACGGCCGGATCGCAATCCCAGACCCGCAGTTACGCAGTGAAACCATGTTCTGGTTCAATCAGCTAGCAACTAATGCTGACGATAAAATAGCCGACGCCTATGAAGCTTACTTCGGCGAGCCACTGAACAGCAACGAAACCAGCGCTACAGCCGAATGGGTGAAACGTCTAGCCAAGAACAACCCCACTTTAACCCGCAGCGACTCTGATGTGGGACCTATAGTCGGCGCACCAAATCAGGACACTCCATTTATAGGCTTTTTAAGCGCAGCGATCTTCCGACATGCTGACCGCGATGGTTATGGCATGGCCATCTGTGAAGGCATGAAACCCTATGTCGGTCAATTAACCCCCCGCGTCGCAGTCATAGCATCAGGTACTGACAGCCCTAACGCAGCCAAGCTATTCGTGCGTTTTATGATGACTGAAGAAGGTATGGGACCGCAGCTTATCGACGGAAAAATATCAACTAATACAGACGCCAAGATGCCTGAAGATGAGCGCTCCGGGGTATTCGACTTGGTTGAACAACTTCATGTAACTGACTCCACTACAAGTGGCGATGATTTTGCTAACTTACAAGATTGGCAAGATATATGGATCATCAATAACCGCTAATCGCTTGTACACCACTGCATATATCAAGGTGACAGCTTAGCGAAGCGATGACCCTGTTATTCCAGCACTGATCAAGCAATACCAAGATCAATAGCGTTCCCAAAACCGTTCCCAAGGGCCAAAAACGAGAAAGGGAAATCAAGCTAAGTGCTTGATTTCCCTTTAATATTCTGTGGCGGAGAGGGAGGGATTCGAACCCTCGAAGCCTTACGACTTACACACTTTCCAGGCGTGCTCCTTCGACCACTCGGACACCTCTCCACATTTTGGTTCAATCACTTGGGCTGTGCCTTTCGCGACAGAACGGCGCATATACTATGGTTTAAGCAGCCAAATAGCAAGCCTTTTTCAGAATCAGTGGCTTGCCTTCAGGTATCGCTACTCGATAACACTGCATAGCTGCCGTGGGCTTCCAGGCAGAGCGCATCGCCACAGTAAAGCTGCTGGATTAGCGCGATGCGCCCTTTGCCCCGTTCGGCAAGCTTTTGGGTCAGCTTCTCAACACCGTCAGGCTCTGCTGGCGTGCATATCAGGCGGTAATCACCCGTTACCGGAGCCAGAAAGCGTTGCGTGGCTTCAGCGACCACTACATCGCGCGCCATGCCTTGTCCGCGTAGCCATAGCGTTACCCAGCACCAGCCTTGCAGCGTGGTTTGCGCACTTAGCGCGCCACCAAAGCCGGTGCCTTTGTCATTCAGGTTAGGCGCCAAGGCGAGCCGCCAAGTGAGCGATTGATTGTGCAGCGACATCTCTTCAATCCCCAGGGCGCCAACCATGGGGATTGCATCGCTTAACCACTTTTGAAAGGCGGCCAGGTCTTCCTGGTCTTCGGGCAGCGGCAAGCGTGGGTGAGGCACACCGGGTTTGCGCATGGCGGTTGGTCTCCTTACGCCCAGCGCTCTACGAAGTCGGCCACGTTATGCGCAGGCAAAGGCTTGTGGCGCCCGCCCAGGTGTCCCAGGTAGATAAACGCGACGACTTCGTCATCTTCTTCCAGAGAGAGCCCTTTGCGCACCACGGGGTCAAAAGCGTACTTGCCGCTACGCCACATGGCGCCTAGCTCTTGCGCGTGGGCAGCCAGCAAAATGCCATGGGCGGCGCAGCCTGCGGAAATTACCTGCTCCATCTTGGGCACTTTGGGCAGGTCCGGCGTTACCTTGGCGATCACGGCGATAATCATCGGCGCGCGCAGCGGTTTTTTGCGCGCTGAATTTAGCGTGTCGTCGTCGGCACTGGGGTCTTCCTGGAACTCAGCTTCGGCAAACAGCTCGCCCAAGCGCGTACGCCCTTCCCCAGTGAACTCAATAAACCGCCAGGGGCGCAGCTCTTTGTGGTCCGGGGCGCGCAGGGCCGCCTGGTAAATTGCATCCATCTGCTCGGCAGTGGGCGCAGGCTCAACCAGCTTGCCCATTGAGCTACGGCTGTGAAGCAGCGTGAGTCCATCCATTTGGTTTCATCCTATCAATCAGTTAGGTACTACTGTAGCGCAGTCGCTTACTGTCTTGCCAGACGCAGCGGGCTTGGCGGCGCAAGGCCCGGCGTGGCGCGCCAAGGGCTGATATCCAACCCGCCGCGGCGCACGTAGCGCGCCAGCACCAGAAGCTCAGTAGGTTGGGCGTGCTGCATCAGGTCGGTGAAGATGTGCTCGACACAGTGCTCATGAAAATCCTGATGCTGACGATAGCCGATCAGGTAGCGCAGTAACCCTTCGCGATCCAGCTTCGGGCCTTTGTAGCGAATCATCACGCTGCCCCAGTCGGGCTGGCCGGTCACCGGGCAGTTGGATTTAAGCAGGTGCGAGTGCAGCGTCTCTTCTACAACCTCATCGCTTACCGCCAAATGGGCGGCGCTGGGCGTGTAATCACTTACTTCGATATCGAGGTCGTCCAGGCAGTCGCCGGGTAGCGGCTGTGGGGCAAGCTCAGTGTCTTCTACACCGAGCAGCTCCACGCTGACCGGTGCACCGGCTACCGCGCTTAGGTCACGCTGCAACGTTTCAAGCACTTCCTCGCGGCTTTCCATACGGGTTTGGTTAAAGCTGTTGAGGTAGAGCTTCCAGGATTTGGATTCGATCAGGCTGGGCGATTCAGCAGGCAGCCGAAAGCGGGCCACGGCCACGATGGGTTTGCCACGGGCATTCAGCCAGGAAACCTCAAACGCGTGCCACTCATCTTCACCCACAAAGGGCAGCTTGCCCTCTTCAATCCCTAGCGGGGCGCGGTTGGCGGCGCGTGGGATGGGGAACAGCAGCCCGGCATCGTACTGCTCAGGGTAGGCGGATTCGCGCCCCAGGGGCGCGTGCTCTAAGGTATCGGGGCGGTGTGCCATAGGGTAACGCTCTCTTGATAAAAACGGTCGTGCGGTTAACTACGAATGCCTTTGCCACGCTCCAGCATGGCCAGTGCCGCAAAAAACAGCACTACGATAAACCCCAAAATAGCCGCCAG
Organism: Halomonas sp. 111; assembly: GCF_052379685.1. NCBI lineage: Bacteria > Pseudomonadati > Pseudomonadota > Gammaproteobacteria > Oceanospirillales > Halomonadaceae > Halomonas > Halomonas sp. 111. Next base: position 165,054 of record NZ_JBQSYV010000005.1, on the reverse strand, counting down.
CGCCCAGCCAACGGGAATGTCCGACACGCCCAAAAACCCATAGCGGAAGACGTTCACCATATACAGAATCGGGTTGAGCATCGACACGCCCTGCCAGAAATTGGGCAGCATGGAAATGGAGTAAAACACCCCACCCAAGTAGGTCAACGGCGTCAAAATAAAGGTCGGTACAATGGAAATATCGTCGAACTTGTTGGCCAGCAGGGCATTGATAAAGCCGCCGATGGAGAACAGCGCCGAGGTTAGCACCACCACCAGGATGGTTAAAAGCGGGTGCTCGATGGTTAAGCGCGTGAAGAATAGCGACACAATAGTAACGATCAGGCCCACGCCCAAGCCGCGCGCCATGCCACCGAGGATAAACCCGGATAGAATCACCCAGTTGGGCATGGGCGATACCATTAGCTCTTCGACCGAACGCTGAAACTTGTTCGAGAAGAAGCTGGAAGCCACGTTCGAGTAGCTGTTGGTGATGACCGACATCATGATCAGGCCGGGGACGATAAAGTCCATGTAGGAGAAGCCATCCATATCCCCTATACGCGAACCGATCAGGTTACCAAAGATGATGAAGTACATCGCCATGGTGATCGAAGGCGGCAGCAGCGTTTGCGGCCAGATACGCGTAAAGCGTTTGATCTCTTTAAGTACGAGCGTCCATAGCGCGACGAGCGTTTGTGTTGCATTCATGCCTGCGTCTCCTTGTTGGGTTCGGCGCGCTGATCGATGGCTGTATTGCCCGCCTCTACCATTGACACAAACATCTCTTCCAACCGGTTAGCGCTGTTGCGCATGGAAACCACCTGCATGCCCTGCTCGCTTAATACGCTGAACACATCGTTTAACTGCTGCCCGCGATGAATCACCAACGAGAGTTGCGTCGGTTCGATCTGCTTGATCTCAAACCCTTCGATCACCGGCGGCGCCGTGACCGGCTCGGCGAGATCCAGCAGGAAGGTTTCGGTATTCAGCTCGGCCAATAGCTCGCGCACGCTGGTGTTACGCACAATTTCACCGTGATTGATGATGGCGATATTACGGCACAGGCTTTCGGCTTCTTCCAGATAGTGGGTGGTCAGAATGATCGTGGTGCCTTCATCCTGATTAATGCGGCGCATGTACTCCCACATGCTGCGGCGCAGTTCAATATCCACGCCCGCGGTGGGCTCATCCAGAATCAGTAGCTTGGGCCGGTGCATCAGCGCCCGGGCAATCATCAAGCGGCGCTTCATACCACCAGAAAGCATGCGAGCGTTGCCATTGCGCTTGTCCCACAGGCCCAAGTCGCGCAGTAACTGCTCAGCACGCGGCAGCGCTTCACGGCGCGTCATGCCGTAATAGCCTGCTTGCGCCAGCACGATATCAAGCACCTTCTCGAACTGGTTGAAGTTGAATTCCTGAGGAACCACGCCCAGCTGGTACTTGGCCTTGGCGAAGTCCTTGTCGATGTCGATACCAAAAATCGACACCTTGCCTTCTGACTTCTGCACCAATGAACACACCACACCCAGGGTGGTGGATTTACCTGCACCGTTGGGACCCAACAAGGCAAAAAAATCGCCCTGCTGGACGTCGAGATCAATTCCTTTTAACGCGTGAAAGCCGTTGCCGTACACCTTGGTAAGGCCACGGATAGACAATGCCGGTTCGGCCATAAAGATGTCCTGTCAGCAAAAAAAATAGGGGCACAAAAAAAAACGTGAGAAGCAACGATATCGGGGCATTCGGTCGTTTTTTCAAGCCAGCGTAACATGGCGCCTATGGCTATCTCGTTAAACCGCTAACAATCCATCCACTTTAATTAGTATTCGCGGCGTTTTGTCGCGCACGACACGCAGGCTAATACTTTAGTATTATGCGCATGCCCTTTCGCTATTAATAGCACGGCATTCAAGGGAACACGTATTTTATAAACGAGAAAAAGCCATAGTGAGCACCATGATCGCCCAGCCCCCTGTTACCTTTGCCCAACCAGGCGCTACTACCGAACACTCAACGTCCGCCGCCCGACGCGGCCTGGCAGCGCTTCCTCTGCGCCGCCAACGGCTGATTGGCGTAGCCGTTTTATGGCTGATACTCGCCATCATGATTACGGTGAATGCGCTGCAAAGCCGAACGCTGCTCTATCACGAGCGTGAACAGCGCATGGTTACCGCCGTGGACATTGCCATTTCTACCCTTGAGCATTTTGATGAAAGAGCCAAGCGGGGTGAGCTCTCGCTTGATGAAGCCAAAACCCAGGCGTTTGAAGCCATTCGTGACGTGCGCTTTGGCGTCGATGATAACTACCTGTTTGCACTCAGCGGCGACCTGAAGATGCTTGCCCACCCCAAACGTCCGACGGGGCAGGACTTATCCCAGGTGACTGACCCCAAGGGCACGCTGATCTTTCCGTTGATCCGGGAAAGCGCCCGCGAGTCAGGCTACGGCTTTTCCGAGTACTACTCTAACTTCGCCCGCGGCAACGACAAAATGCCCCTGGTGCATACTTACACCGAAGCCTACGCCCCGTGGGATGTGTATGTTGCCAGCGGTATTTTTATGGGCGATATCAGCCAAACCATTATGGCCCAATTGACCAAAACCATTTTAGTCGGCCTGGTGGGCGGCATACTGGTAACGCTGGCCTTTTGGGGCATGATCTCGTTGATTCTGCGCCGTTTGGGTGGCGAGCCTGACTACGCGGCAGAGGTAGTAGCACGTATTGCCCAAGGCGACTTAACGGCAAGGGTTCGCCTGGGCGCTAACGATACCAACAGCCTGCTTTACGATATTCAGCAAATGCGTGACAAGCTGCATGCAACGATGCAGGAAATTCACGCCACCAGCGCCGCGGTAGACAATGACTCTGGCGATATTGCCGCAGGCAATCAGGAGCTTTCATCACGCACCGAGCAGCAGGCAGCCGCCCTTCAGCAAACTTCTGCCAGCATGGAAGAAGTGACCGCGACGGTGCGCCAAAATGCCGAAAACGTGGAACAAGCCAAGGAGCTTGTACGCAACGCAGGCGAAACCTCTCAGTTTGGCCAGCAAGCCATTGGCCAGGCCGTTACCTCCATGCAGGAAATTAGCGCTGAAGCCGCCAGAATTTCCGACATTGTTACCCTGATTGACAGCATTGCTTTCCAGACCAACATTTTGGCCCTTAATGCGTCGGTTGAAGCTGCCCGCGCGGGCGAGCATGGTCGAGGTTTTGCCGTGGTAGCCAGTGAAGTACGCCAACTGGCTAACCGTTCGGCAACCGCCGCTCACGAGATCAAAACGTTGATTAACGCCTCCAATGCACAGGTGGATAACGGCGCCTCACTGGTGACGACCGCTAAAGAGCGGATGCAGCAGATTGACCAACAGATCCAACGCATCAATGACCTGTTTGCCGACATTACAGCCGCGACGCATGAGCAAACCCAGGGGATTGAACAGATCAACGTGGCCATCGCACAGCTTGACCAGTCAACTCAGGATAACGCCACTATGGTTCAGCAAACTGCTAACTCCGCCCACGACCTGAAACAGCGCTCACAGTCGCTTAGCAGCGTTGTAAATCACTTCACCCTCAGTTAAGCACTCGGCATTACCGGCTTGCGTTCAGGCAGCACTGTCTGGGCGTAAGCCACCACTCAAAACGCGCCTCTAAAACACACGCACAGCAAAACGCCGCCAACAAGGACGGTAGATAGATAGCAATATGTATAACAAGAAGGAAAGGTAAAACAGGAAGGATAACGAAATGAGACTGTTTACATGGAGCGGGAAAAGAGATTCGAACTCTCGACCCTCGCCTTGGCAAGGCGATGCTCTACCACTGAGCTATTCCCGCAATGTAAACATGCACTTGCTAGATGGCGTCCCATAGGGGGTTCGAACCCCTGTTACCGCCGTGAAAGGGCGGTGTCCTAGGCCACTAGACGAATGGGACGTATAAACATCTATTTTATTGATTGGAGCGGGAAAAGAGATTCGAACTCTCGACCCTCGCCTTGGCAAGGCGATGCTCTACCACTGAGCTATTCCCGCTTAATCAATTTCTCGCCATCGGATTGGCGTCCCATAGGGGGTTCGAACCCCTGTTACCGCCGTGAAAGGGCGGTGTCCTAGACCACTAGACGAATGGGACGTTTTGGAGCGGGAAAAGAGATTCGACCGGGCTGGCGTTCCAGCTCTCGACCTGCACTTGCTTAACCACACGACCAAATTGGAGCGGGAAAAGAGATTCGAACTCTCGACCCTCGCCTTGGCAAGGCGATGCTCTACCACTGAGCTATTCCCGCACTCCGATACCTTAACGATGTAATTGGCGTCCCATAGGGGGTTCGAACCCCTGTTACCGCCGTGAAAGGGCGGTGTCCTAGACCACTAGACGAATGGGACGTTTCATTGCCTCGTCGAGGTGGCGCGTATATTACTCAGAGCACGCATTTCTGTCAAGCCCTATGATATCGCTCTGATTTCTATCTATACGCAAATCTCTTTCATTGCTACGACTTAACGCCCACTCAAGCGGGTGGCTACTCCCTATTCACCTTCTGAACTCGGGTAAGTACTAGCTTTCTTAACTACGCTGTCTTAATTGAAAAGAGTACGATAGCCTGCAAGTCACAGAGGGCAAGGAGACACTAAAATGGCCAAAATTAAAAAATCCCCCGAGCAGTGGCGCGAACAGCTGACGCCTGAGCAGTACCGGGTTGCACGCGAGAAAGGCACCGAACGTCCTTTTACAGGTGACTACCAGGTAAGCGATGCTCAAGGCATTTACCACTGCATTTGTTGCCACGCACCGCTGTTTGAAAACGAGCACAAGTTTGATGCGGGCTGTGGCTGGCCCAGCTTCGACAGGCCGCTTGGCAGAAACTGCGTTGAAGAGCATAGCGATACCACGCACGGCATGGTGCGCACAGAAGTAGTGTGTTCCCACTGCGATGCCCACTTGGGGCATGTGTTTCCTGACGGGCCGCCGGCATCCACAGGGTTGCGTTACTGCATTAACTCAGTGTCGCTAGAGTTTCACCCTGACGAGTAAACGCTACCTCTAACCCCTTTAACGAATCGCAGCAAGGCGAGCACCATCTGGTAGAATGGTTGCTCGCTTTTTTTATGCCCGTTTTTTGTGCTTGTAGGAGAAACTCATGCTCGGCTGGTTCCCCGGACATATGAACAAGGCCCGCCGCCAGATAAAGGATGCGCTGCCGGAAATTGACGTGGTCATTGAAGTACTCGACGCACGTCTGCCCTACTCTAGCGCCAACCCGATGCTGGCCGAGCTGACCCGCCATAAGCCAGTGCTGAAAATACTCTCCCGGGCGGACCTGGCAGACCCAGAGCGCACTGCGGAATGGGTGGCCTTTTTCGATGCCCAGGACGATACCCGGGCACTCGCGATCACCACGACCAACACCCGTGAGTTAAAGAAAATTCCCAAACTTTGCCACGAATTAGCGGGTGACGTACGTGCTGACCGCGACGTTCGGGTGATGGTAATGGGGATTCCCAACGTGGGTAAATCCACCCTGATTAACGGCCTCGCCGGGCGTAAAATTGCCAAAACCGGTAACGAACCGGCGGTCACTAAGCGCCAGCAGAAAGTGCGTATTGATGGCCGCGTGGCACTGATCGACACGCCTGGCGTGCTGTGGCCCAAGATTGAAGACCAGGCCAGCGCTTATCGGCTGGCGGCCAGCGGCGCTATTCGCGATACCGCCATTGAGTATACCGACGTGGGTATTGTTACCAGCGCCGAGCTTGCCAAGCGCTACCCGGACGAGTTGACCACACGTTACAAACTCAAAGCATTGCCCACGTATGAAGTGCCGGTCGATAATGACGTGGACGCTGACGGTCCGAAGAAGCCCGACTTCCTGGCGATCGCCGGGTTTGATGGCCATGCCATCCTGAAAGAAATTGCCGGTAAACGGGGCGGCCTGCGCGCAGGTGGCGAGGTAGATTTACACCGTGGCGCCGAAGTACTGCTACACGAACTGCGTGACGGCAAGCTTGGCCGTTTAACGCTGGAAACACCGGACGATATTCCGCAGCCCATTGTGCAAAACGACGAAGACAATCAGCCACTTTCCGACGCATAATGGATGAACCGACCGGCGCCGCCGCACGGCCTTTGGACACTTTTGGATAAATCACTCATGGAAACCTCTCAGCTTCAAACGCCTACTGAGCTTCAGGATACGGACTCACAAAACGCCGAGCCGTCATCTGCTGAACTCAAAAAATCTCACAAGCTCAATAACGTCTGCTACGACATCCGTGGCCCGGTCCTCGATCATGCCAAGCGGCTTGAGGATGAAGGCCAGCGGATTTTAAAGCTGAATATTGGCAACCCGGCGCCCTTTGGGTTTGAAGCACCAGAAGAGATTTTGCAGGATGTGATGCGCAACCTGCCCACGGCACAAGGCTACTGTGATTCCAAAGGCCTCTACTCGGCGCGTAAGGCAATTATGCAGGAGTGCCAGCGCAAGAAAATTCCAGGCGTTGGCATCGAAGATATTTACATCGGCAACGGCGTGTCCGAACTGATTGTGATGTGCATGCAGGCACTATTAAACGATGGCGACGAAGTGCTGATCCCTGCCCCCGACTATCCACTATGGACGGCAGCGGCGCACCTTTCCGGCGGCCACGGCGTGCACTATAGGTGCGATGAGCAGGCCGACTGGACGCCGGACATTGCCGATATCCGCGCCAAGATCACCAGCCGTACCCGCGCGATTGTACTGATTAACCCCAACAACCCGACCGGCGCGGTTTATCCACCGGCCGTGGTGCGCGACGTACTGGCCGTGGCCAAAGAGCACAATCTGGTGGTGTTCTCTGACGAGATCTACGACAAGATCCTGTATGACGGCGTAGAACATACCGCGACCGGCGCTCTGGCCGACGATGACCAGTTGGTGATTACCATGAACGGGCTGTCGAAAAGCTACCGCTGTGCGGGCTTTCGCTCCGGCTGGATGACGATTTCTGGCACGATTGCCAAGCAGCGCGCCAAGGATTTTATCCAGGGGCTAACCATGCTGGCCTCCATGCGTCTGTGTGCCAACGTGCCTGCCCAGCACGCCATTCAGACCGCACTGGGTGGCTATCAGTCGATCAATGACCTGATCCTGCCAGGTGGCCGTTTACTGGCTCAGCGCGACATCACGGTGGAAAAACTCAACGCGATTCTTGGTGTTTCCTGTGTCACGCCCAAGGGCGCGCTCTATGCGTTTCCTCGTTTGGACCCCAAGGTCTTCAATATCCAAGATGACCAGAAGCTGGTTCTTGATTTGCTCCTTCAAGAGAAAATTCTTCTGGTTCAAGGCACGGCGTTTAACTGGCCAGAACCTGATCATGTGCGCATTGTGACACTGCCCTGGGCGGATCAACTGGGCGACGCCCTGGACAGGCTCGGTAATTTCTTGTCCCGCTACCGTCAATAAGGCGGGCTGTGACTTGAAACTGCCACGAAGTGTACGTATCTAAGCAAGCATTCTAGTAACGCTTTACCGTCCTCTTAGGGAGAACCTGCACCATGATGCGAATTGTGCTGTTTTTAGCCACCAACCTGGCGGTACTGCTTGTCGCCAGTATTACGCTGCGCCTGTTTGGCGTTGAGGGTTATTTACGCAGCCAAGGAATCAACTTTACCAGCCTGCTGATTTTCTGCTTTATCTTCGGCATGGTCGGCTCGCTGATCTCGCTGTTTATTTCCAAGTGGATGGCGAAACGCAGTACCGGCACGGTAATTATTGAGTCGCCTTCCAACGCCACCGAGCAATGGCTTGTCGATACCGTGGCTGAGCTTGCCCGCGAGGCCGGCATTAAGACGCCGGAGGTGGGCATTTTCCCCGCCCAGCAGTCAAACGCGTTTGCCACCGGCTGGAATAAAGATGACGCTTTGGTGGCGGTTTCTGCCGGGCTGTTAAACCGGATGCGCCCCGACGAAGTGCGTGCAGTGCTTGCCCACGAAATTGGCCACGTCGCCAATGGCGACATGGTCACGCTGGCGCTGATTCAGGGCGTAGTGAACACCTTTGTGATGTTCTTTGCCCGTGTGGTGGCGCAGTTGGTGGATGGCTTTCTTAAAAGCCGCAGCGGCGGCGAAGGTGGCCTGGGCTTTATGGGTTACTTCGCGGTCGTGATTGTCGCAGAAATTGTGTTCGGGATTGTGGCGTCGGCTATCGTTGCCTGGTTCTCTCGCTATCGTGAATACCGTGCCGATGAGGCCGGTGCTCGGTTAGCAGGGACAGGCTCCATGGTGAATGCTCTGGCCCGCTTGAAAGCGGAAACAGAAATGCCGGACCAAATGCCCGACACCCTACGCGCCATGGCGATCACCAAAGGCCAAACACGCTCGCTGGTAGAACAACTTTTTGCCAGCCACCCGCCGCTGGATGACCGTATTCGTGCGCTAAAAGAAGCCGCTTACCGTCAATAAACAACATCCGCAACGTATTTAGTCGCAACAGGCCCGCTAAGCGGGCCTGTTCTTTTTGCGCGTCAGGATAACCGCGAGACGTGAAAGCCCGCAGCACTCAACGGCGCTTCAAGATCAACCGCACTGCCTGATAACTGCACGTTCAGCGTGGCAAATTCACGGCGCAGTGGATAATTGGCTCGGCAGGTATCAAAGCCCTGCTTGATACCCTCCAAAAGCGCTTGGCGCTGCAGGCTGTCGTGGTCTCGGCGCACGTCATACACCGCACGCATGCATACACGCAGCGCATCCTCGACCGACAGTGCGTCCTGCAAATGCAATGACGCCAACGCTGGCAGCGGGCAAATATCGGTAAACGCATCATGGTTGGGAGTACCAAGATGGCTGGCTAACGCTTGCTGAATCATCCAGGTACCGCGCAGCTTGCCGTCCAGGCTGTGCCCAGCAATATGCGGCGTGGCAAGTGCCACCAGGTCGCGCAGCCCTGCGTCAATGTCCGGCTCGCTCTCCCACACGTCCAGTACGACGGTAATATCGCCTTTACCCGCTAACCGACCACGCAGCGCTAACCCATCAATACAGTCGCCCCGCCCGGCGTTTAGCAATACCGTGCCAGGCGCTAATTCATTGACGCGCTGAGCATTCAGCAACTGATAGGTGGCGTGCGGCCCCTCTGACACCAGCGGCGTGTGCAGGCAGAGAATATCGCAACGATCGATCAGCGTATCCAGCGGCTCAAAGTCCTTCTCGCCCTCCTGCTCTGCTCTGGGTGGATCACAGGCAAGTGTGTTGACGCCCAGCGCATTAAGGCGGGCAAGTAAGCGGCTGCCTACATTGCCGACGCCCACAATGCCCACCGTTCGTGAGAGCAGCGACCAGCCATCGCGCTCAGCAAGCGTTAGCAAGCTGCTGAGCACATAGTCCACCACCGCTTCGGCGTTGCAACCAGGCGCGCTTGCAAAGGTAATACCGCGCTCAGTCAGGGCGGCGTGATCAATATGGTCGGTGCCAATCGTACAGGTACCGACAAAGCGTACAGCGCTGTCTGCCAATAGCGCGGCAGTGACCTGGGTGATGGAGCGCACAATTAGCGCATCCGCGTCCTTGACGTGCGCCGCGCTTATTTCACGCCCTGGCAGATGGGTGATTGAGCCAAAATCACCAAAGCAGCGTTCGGCGGCGGGTATATTGGCATCTACAGTCAGCTTCACAACGTGATCCTTTTAGTCCGCAGGACAGGCAAGCCTCTCCACAGAAAAACGCTTCATAAGCAAAGATAGGCGTTTGCGATAACGCGCTTTACAATACCGTCCGCCGCATCAAATTGGAAAAGAGTATTCAGGACAAGGAGTGCCTAATGGGTAAGCCAGTGTCAAGAACAACCGTGGGAGTAAGCTTGTGATCGTAAGGTGGGAAACCGACCACGACTATGTGCTGGTTCATATTCACCAGGATATGTTTGGCGACTGGATTTTTAGTCGCGCCTGGGGGCAAATCGGCACGCAGTTTGGCGGCTTAAAACATCAACTGGCCGACACGCTTGAGCAGGCTCAGATGTGGCTGGAAGATGAGACGACCATTCAAAAGTCACGCGGGTTTCATAAAGTACTGGACGTTGATGACCATACTCCAGAAGGCCAGGAAGCGATGCGCCAGCTTTCGCTGCTTGACCTGCTTTAAGTGCCCCCAGTAAGTCATCACTCACCCAGAAAACGCCGCCCGTTGCGAACATAACGCCCTTTTGGCGGCGCTTCATCAGGTTGCATCAGGCGTGTTAGCGCGTGCTCACTTAGCCAGCCGCGCTGACGCAACCAAGCGCTTAAGCGCTCTACCTCAAAACCGCGTATCAGCTCATGCCCCTGGCTATCCGCCACAACCGGAATAAGCTCGCCATAGCGCGCTAGCAACTCCGGGCAATCACTGATTTCAATGCGTTGCAGCGCCACCGGTTGATTAGCAAGCGCTGCCAGCAGGCCTTCCAACTGGGCGCACAGATGGCAACCCAGCGTGGTGTAGAGCGTAAGCGAGATCACCGCTGCAAGCCCTTACGCCCTAGCTGCGGTGACGCAGCAGGAACACGTGATGCATATTGGTGCGCCGCTGAAAGTCAGGGTCGAAGGTACGCGAGGTAATCTCCTCCACCGCATAACGCTCGCTAAGTGCATCATCAAGCTTGAAGCGACGCTGATTATTCGAGAATACCAGCGTTCCGCCAGGCGCGAGGCGCGCCATGGCAAGTTCGACCAACCGTGGGTGGTCGCGCTGTACGTCGAGCGTATCGCGCATTTTTTTCGAGTTGGAGAACGTCGGCGGATCCATAAAGATCAGGTCAAACTCGGCGTTAGCGGTTTCCAGCCAGCGGAAACAGTCATCACGCACCACGCGATGCAGGCGCAGGTCGAGTTCGTTCAGCGTAAAGTTGTCTTTTGCCCACTCAAGGTAGGTATTGGACATATCCACGCTAACGCTGTCGCTGGCGCCGCCCAGCGCGGCTTGCACCGTGGCCGTGGCGGTATAGCAAAACAGGTTTAAGAAGCGCTTGCCGCTGGCCATTTCACCCAACATGCGGCGCACTGGCCTGTGGTCCAGGAACAGCCCGGTATCCAGGTAGTCACGCAGGTTAACCCACAACCGCGCATCGCCTTCGCGCACGTCAAAACGCTCGCCACTGGCATCACGCTTCTGGTACTGGGCGGTGCCGGTTTGCCGCTCACGACGCTTGATATACACCTTGCTGGAGTCAACGCCCAACGCATCAGGCAACACTTCCAAGGCGTCAAACAGGCGTTTTTGTGCCTGAGCCGGGTTGATCGAGCTCGGTGCGGCGTACTCTTGAACGTGTACACGGTCACCATAGCGGTCAATCGCCAGCGCAAACTCAGGCATGTCGGCATCATAGAGCCGGTAGCAGGTTTCTCCGCTCTGCTTTAACCATTTTTTGAGGCGCTTCTGGTTTTTGACCAGACGATTGGCAAACATCTGGGCGTTTTCGGACACAGCACGCGACGCTTGCTGTGGAGCAGCTTGCCTAGCAGCAGGCGCTTGATCGGCAGGCGGCCCTTCTGCCTGAGCATCATTATTGGCAACTGACGTGCCGATATCCATCAGCAGCAGCTTGGCATCCAGCGCACCATTTTTTAACGCATACTGCTTGTGCGCGCGCAGCCCCAAACGGTGGCCCAAGTCGGGGTTGCCGGTAAACATTGCCAGCGTCCAACCTGGAAACAGCGCCTTGGCTTTTTCGCCCAGTTGGGCGTAAAGGCGTACCAGTTCGGGAAGTTCCCCCAACCGCTCGCCGTACGGCGGGTTGGTGATCAACAGCCCACTTGTTGCCGTGAGCGTCTCGGGCCGGGTTAGCTGAGCAAGGCTTTGCCCGTGCAGGGTAATCAGCGCTGGAATGCCTGCGCGCATCGCGTTGGTTTTCGCCGCAGAAAGCGCGGCTGGGCTTTGGTCAAAGCCCAGCAGCTGCGTTTTACACCGCTTACGGCCAATAGAAGCACGCGCTTCGGCCTCGCGCTTTTGCTCAAGCCAGAGCGCTTCATCGTGCCCGGCCCAGCCCTTGAAGCCAAAGCGTTCGCGGTCCAGGTTAGGCGCCTGGTCGGCGGCCATTAGCGCCGCTTCAATCAGCAGCGTGCCCGCGCCACACAGTGGGTCGATCAACGGCTCGCCAGCCTTGGCTCGCTCGGGCCAGCCCGCGCGTATGAGTAGCGCGGCCGCCAGGTTCTCTTTCAGCGGTGCATGGCCTACATCGCGACGATAGCCGCGGCGATGAAGACTCTCGCCCGAGAGGTCGATACCAATCGTGAGATTCGCCCGGTGCAAATGTGCGTACAGGCGCAAGTCGGGCGTTTTAGTATCAATGGATGGCCGCTCTTGCCCGGCAAGCTGCAACGAATCTACCACGCCGTCTTTCACCGTTTGCGCGCCAAACCGGGTATGACGAATGTGGTCGCTGCGGCCATGAAAATCTACGGCCAGGGTTTTGCCCACAGCCAAATGCTGGGTCCAGGCAATGTGGGCAACGACATCGCGTAACTGCTCGGGCGTTTCAATCATCGGCTCGCGAACGAGCTGCAGAATGACCCGGTTGGCAAGCCGTGACCACAAACATACACGGTAGGCGATGGCTTGGCTGGCGGTGAAGTACACGCCTGCCACCGTGGTCTTTCCAGGCGTCGCGCCTAGCGCTGCCAGCTCATCGGCCAACAGGCCTTCAATGCCTTTCGGGCAGGTCGCCAACAGGTTCAAGGGGGCGTTTTGACTCGTTTCGGTCATAGTCATGGCAGCGCGTAACCGCGCGATATTCCTATATATGGCAAATGTATTTACATCTTATGACAATTTGGGGGTCGACAAGTGCCCCCATCTTGATCTAAGAATAAGAGAGTAGCTACTAAAAACGCATGCGTTGCTTGTCTAGGCCATTTATGACCTATGGCTTGTTTGGGGCGCCGCTTGGTCGGTTCAGCACGTGAGTGCTAGACAAAAGTACCATGCTGGCTGCCTGCTCTTGAGGTTAGCTCTCGGAATAGGAGCCTGACGCCACTAAGGCATAGTGCACTATTTCTTATTAAAGGCTTTCATGAAAAGAGGTTAGCCAATGAAACGACAAAAACGTGACCGCTTCCAGCGGGCTTATGTTCACGGGTACAAAGCAGGTGTTATCGGCCGCTCCCGTGATGAATGTCCCAGTCAAGATGTTAATTTACGCGAGTACTGGATGAGCGGTTGGCGTGAAGGTCGCGGAGACCAATGGGACGGTATGACCGGCGTTTCCGGTATCCACAAGAATCCCATGGTCATGACCTAACCGGTTATAACTTCCTTAATCTACATTTTGGAACATGGAGCCCGCTTAAAAGCGGGCTTTTTAGCCTCAAAGCCACGCGAATTACTGCGTTTTTAGCGCGCTGGCACATTCGTTCACAAGCGCTGGGCCTTGGTAAATTAGGCCTGAATAGAGCTGAACCAAATCAGCACCCGCCGCAATTTTGGCTTTTGCGGTTTCACCGCTATCAATCCCGCCTACGCCAATAATCGGTAGCGTTGGCAGATGCTGACGCAGCAGACGAATAATCACGTTAGAGGGTTCAAAAACGGGTTTTCCCGAAAGCCCTCCCGCCTCTTCTGCCTGAGGGTCACTCTTGATCGCTTCACGGGAAACGGTCGTGTTAGTCGCGATGACGCCGTCCAGTTCATTGCGAGCAATACTACCGGCCACGAGCGCGACTTCCTCTTCGCTCATGTCCGGGGCGATTTTAATAAGTAGCGGTACCTTGCGGTTTGCTTCAGCATCCAGCAACCGGCTACGCTCACGAATTGGCCCTAATAACGCATCCAACTGCTCACCAAACTGCAGCGTACGCAGCCCCGGCGTATTGGGTGAAGAAATATTCACAGTAATATAATCAGCGACCGGGTGAACGGCATTCAGGCAGGCTACATAGTCCTCCAGGGCATTTTCAACCGAGGTGGTCAGATTTTTGCCAATATTAATGCCCACCACGCCTTGATAGCGGCGCTTTTTCACCTGCTCAATTAAGTGTTCGACCCCTTTGTTATTAAACCCAAAACGGTTAATGATGGCGTCATGGCTCGCCAAACGGAACAAGCGCGGCTTGGCGTTACCCGGCTGTGCCTTGGGCGTCACCGTGCCCACTTCAACAAAGCCGAAGCCCAGCGCGCCGAGCGCATCCAGGTGATCGGCATTTTTATCAAGCCCCGCAGCAAGCCCCACGCGGTTGGCAAAGCGCAACCCCATCAGCTCAACAGGATCCTCGATTGGCTTGCCCACCCAAGGGCGTATACCGCCCACGCGTTGTAATGCGTCTAACGCCCCCAGCGCCAACCCGTGTGAGGTTTCGGGGTCAATACGAAAGAACAGCGAACGCGCGAGTGAATACATCGACAGAGTCTCTCCGGGAGAATGGGCGGCGCAGAGTATAGCGCATCCTGCCCTTTTAGCGCACCGCGCTCGCGCTTAACCAGAAGCTACGCACAAAAAAAACCGTGCCTGAGTTACCTCAGGCACGGTTACTTCTTACAGCAAGTATGCGTTGTGCCAGCGCACGCTTAGGCGGTTATGCTTCGCTATCGCTTTCTGCAAGGTCCACCAGTTCGCGTACGGCGACGGCAAACAGCGCAAACCCACCTTCACTACCGCTACGCACCTCATCAATCAAACGGCACCAGCGGCGGTGCAGGTCAGCATGCTGCTCAAGCCACTGGTCCACACGCTCCTGAGTATCGCGGCTACCGGCTTCCAACTTCAGTACGCTGGTGGTTAAGGCCAACTGCTGGCGGTCGATATCATCCCGGAACGTTTCCCGGGCCTGCACCTGCCATGCATCACGTACTCCCAGCTGCGTTACCTGCTGGCTCATCCAGGGAAGTTCCAAACGGCTGCCAATTTCGTAAAACACTTCGGCGACGCGTTGGGGCTTCTCATTGGTAACCCGTGCCGCCTGAATGATCCCCAACCCGGCATACAGGCTAGGCGCGGCGGCAACGGTAGAGGCCAGCGCTTCCGGCACGCCCGCTTCCTGCAGCTCATCCCGACGCTGGCGCCAGGCATCAAGCTCTTCGCCGCTTAACAGTTCGCCCATCTCTTCTTGCAGCTGCGCCAACCGAGGCGCGAAGTACTCAATGGCATCCTGAGTCGAAAGTCCCATGTGCTGGCGCAGGAACCAGCGTGTCGAGCGGCGGATCAGGCGCATCAGGTCCAGCATCATGGAGTGCTGCACGTCGCTGGGGATCTGGTTATCCAGGTCTTCAATCTGTGCCCAAAGTGACAGCAGGTTGAAGCTATCCCGAGCGATGACATAGTTACGTGCAATATCTGCCCGACCGGCGCCAGTAGAGTCGCGTAGCCGACGGACAAACACGACCCCCATGTGATCAACCAGATCATTCGCGACTTGCGTTGCCACAATTTCACGCTTCAGGCGGTGTTCATACATCTCGGTCTGGTAGCGCTCTGTCAGCACAGACGGGAACAGCCGCTCAAGATGGCGATGGATATACGTATCATCGGGCACATCGGAGGTGATCAGGTCGTCTTTTAGCGTGCTCTTGGCGTAGGAAATCAGTACCGAAAGCTCCGGCAAGCGCATGCCCTGCTGATTGGCGGCACGCTCTTTTAAGGTCTCATCGGTGGGCAGGAACTCAAGCTCACGATCAATCTGCCCGGCAGACTCCAGCTCGCTGATAAAGCGGCGGTACGGCCCGATGCCTTGGCATGACAGTATCTCGGAGAGGTCCAGCGCCTGAGCCTGACGGTAGTTATCAAGAATCACCAGGTCAGCAACTTCATCGGTCATTTCTGCTAGCAGGTCGTTGCGCTGCTTGTCGGTCATGTCGCCGCGCTTCACCACATCATCGATCAATATTTTGATATTGACCTCGTGGTCAGAGCAGTTAACGCCACCTGCGTTATCAATAAAGTCAGTGTAAACGCGCACACCTTTGGCCGCGGCTTCCATTCGGCCACGTTGAGTCATCCCCAGGTTGCCGCCTTCGCCCACTACGCGGCAGTTAAGGTCTTCGCCATTAATGCGCAGCGCATCGTTAGCTTTATCGCCGACATCGGCATCGGTTTCATCCGAGCTTTTCACGTAGGTGCCGATACCGCCGTTCCAGACCAGGTCGACCTTTGACTGGAGCATGGCGCGAATCAATTCATTCGGCGATAGGCGCTCTTCCTGAATACCAAAGACCTGCTGCATTTCCGGGGTAATCGCGATGGACTTGGCGCTGCGGTTAAAGACACCTCCGCCCTGCGAAATCAGCTCAGCACTGTAATCCTCCCAGCTGGAGCGCGGCAGGTTAAATAGCCTTGTACGCTCGGCAAAGGCCGCATCAGCGTCAGGGTTGGGATCGACAAAGATATGCAGATGGTTGAACGCACCCACCAGCTGAATCTTGTCGGAAAGCAGCATGCCGTTACCAAATACGTCGCCTGCCATATCACCAATACCAACGACGCTAAATAGATCCCGCTGGGTATCTACGCCGAGGTTTTTAAAGTGACGTTTAACCGACTGCCAGGCACCACGTGCGGTAATGCCCATTTTCTTATGGTCATACCCGTTCGCCCCGCCGGAGGCAAACGCATCCCCTAGCCAGTGGCCATACTCGATAGAGATTTCGTTGGCGATATCCGAGAATGTTGCCGTTCCTTTATCGGCGGCAACCACCATATAGACATCGTCTTCGTCATGGCGCACCACGTTTTTAGGCGGAACAACGTCGCTGCCATCCAGATTATCGGTCACATCTAACAGCGCACGGATAAAGGTTTTATAGCAAGCAATGCCTTCGTTCTGCTTCGTTTCACGGTCAGCATTTTCAGGCATGCGCTTACATACAAAACCACCCTTGGCGCCCACCGGCACGATCACCGCGTTTTTGACCTGCTGCGCTTTTACCAGCCCCAGCACTTCGGTACGGAAATCTTCATGGCGGTCAGACCAGCGCAAACCACCGCGGGCTACTTTGCCACCGCGCAGGTGGACACCTTCCACGCGTGGAGAGCAGACAAAAATCTCGAACATCGGCCGTGGCTTGGGCATTCCGGTGACTTTGGAAGGCTCAAGCTTAAAGGCGATGTAGTCTTTAAAGCGGCCGTCTTCAGCACGCTGGTAGTAGTTGGTGCGCAGAGTTGCTTGAATAAGCTCCATAAAACGACGTAACAATTGGTCGTCATTTAGGCTGGCAACGGCTTCCAACTGCTCATTAAGCCGCGTGATGCACTCGTCGGTATCGTGTGAGTCCAGCGCAGGATCAAAGCGCAGACGGAACATTTCTACCAGTAACTGAGTAATGGCCGGGTAGTTGGCCAAGGTCGCGGCAATGTAGTTTTGAGACATGCCAAAGCGGATTTGCTTGAGATAACGTGCGTATCCACGCAGCATGGCGACTTCGCGCCAGTCCAGCCCTGCCGCAATAATCAGCCGGTTAAAGGCGTCGTTATCCGCTTCGCTCGCCCAAATACGTTTAAACGCTTCACTGAAGGTTTCGCGCATTTCACCCAGGCTGACATCTTTATTACTGTGCTCAAGCTCAAAGTCGTGAATCCAGTAATGCTGCTGCGGCGCACTAATGTCGTAGGGGCGCTCACTAATAACCCGAAGCCCCAGGTTCTCCATCATGGGCAACACATCAGACAGCGGGATCGGCGAACCACGATGGAAAAGCTTCAGGTTTACGCCACTGCCCTGCTCTTCCAGCGGCCGATAAAGCGACAGCGACAGCGCCTCACCGTTATCCAGTGCCAGCAAGTGCTGTATATCGAATACTGCGGTGCGCGCATTGAAGTCTTCGCGATAGCTTGCCGAGAAGGCGCTTTGGAACTGCTCCATCTGATGATTGGCGCGCTCTTCTCCAAAACCCTCAATCATCGCGGCCATCAGCTCGTCGCGCCAGCTACGTGCCAAGCGGGCAACCTTGCTTTCCAGGCGTTTAAGGTCGTACTGGCTGGGTGCATCGCCGTTAAAGCGTAGAATCAGTTGAATACGCGCCAGAACCGACTCTGACAAGTAGGTATTAAAATCGCCAAAGTGCGCGTCAAGCTCGTCACACAACAGGTTTTGAATGCGTTGACGCAAATCGGTTGAAAACACATCGCGAGGCACAAACACCAGGCACGAGTAGAACTTGCCGCTAACATCGGCACGGATAAACAGGCGTACCTGGCGGCGTTCCCGAATATCAAGAATGCCCAGCGCCGTATGCGCTAGTGAATCCGTACTGATCTGGAACAGGTCATCGCGGGGATAAACTTCAAGCACCTGTAGAAGCTGCTTACCGTTATGCCCTTGGGGGTTAAACCCGGCGATATCCGAGACAGCTTTTAGTTTACGGCGCAGCAGCGGAATATTGCGCGGCGACTCGTTGTACACCGTCGAGGTGAACAAACCAAAGAAACGACGCTCGCCAATCACATTGCCGTCGTCGTCGTAGCGGTCAACGGTGATGTAGTCAGGATAGGTCGGGCGGTGTACCCGCGAGTGGTGGGCGCTTTTGGCAAACGAGAGCAATTGGGGCACCAGTTCATAATTGCCGTGTTCGTCAATGCCCTCTTCGGCACGAATGCGCTCATCGTAGCGTGGATCGTCCAGGCGGAAGACCCCGAGCACGCTATTCGGGTCGCGCTGCAGCTCATCGCCTTCCAACAGGTATTCGTCATACCCCAGGAAAGTGAAATTATCCTTAACCAGCCACTCTAAAAAGGCGATGGCCTCTTCATGGTCGTCCGGGTCGATTTGCGGGGGGCAATTCTTTTCAAGCTCCTGGATCGCAGCGGTGATCTGACGGGTAATCGCGTCGTAGTCATCAACCGCGGTACGTACATCACGCAGTACTTGATAGAGTTTTTTCTCGATATTCGACAGCGCGTCAGGATCCGTATGACGATCAACCTCGATAACGATGAGCGACTCACGCGCCTCTGGGGCGTTGGCATCACGAGGTGAGGTCAGCGTTTGCAGCTGATTCTGCTCATTGCGGGCCACAGCAAATACGGAATTTTGAATCGCATGGACGGTAAGCCCTTGGCGATTCAGCTCAATGCGTATCGAGTCGACCAAAAAAGGCATGTCTTCATGCAGTACCGCCACAAAGGTATGCGTCGACTGCCAACCATGCTCTTCAAAGTCAGGGTTGAAAACGCGCACTTTAGGGCGCTTCGCATCGTGGTGCTGTAGAAACTGCCAAATGGATAATGTGGCGCCGTACAGATCGTCCAAGCGGCGATCAACAAGATCCTCTAACGGCACGCTCGCGTAAAAACGTCGTGCAAACGCCTCTATCGCCGTTGCTCGCTCCGGTTCCAGCCGCGCTTCCAAGCGCTCAAATAGCTGCTTCAAAAGGTCTTGCCGACTCTCTTCACTCGCAACGTATTGCATCCATCACCTCGACTGCCGGAAAAAACGTGGGACGATAGGCCTTTAGGCCAATATAACGACTAGCTTACGCCACCCTGGATCATCACTCTATCCATCTGGCATGTTCTTCATGGTGTATACCTCTTTCGCATTATGCGCCCTCTTGACCATCCTCGCGCCGCATGAGCCATACGCCACATTCACAATGGTCGGTGAATGGAAACTGGTCAAATAGTGCAAAGCGTTCTATCTGGTGCGTTTTAGTGAGCAGCGCCAGGTTTTCGGCAAGTGTTGCTGGGTTACATGAAATATAGACGATCTGGTCGTATTCACTGATTTGCTGGCAGCTCTGCGCGTCCAGCCCAGCGCGGGGCGGGTCAACCAGCACCGTGGAGAAGCGATATTCGTCCAATGCCATTTCAGCCACGCGCCGCCCGCCTTTTTCGCCTTTAAGCGCCAGCGCAAACTCTTCGGCTGACATACGGGCTACATGAGCATTGGTGATCTTGTTGGCTTCAAGGTTGACGTTAGCGCTGGCGACCGACGTGCGCGAAATTTCAGTGGCCAGTACGCGCCGAAAATTATCGGCCAGGGCGATGGTGAAATTGCCGTTGCCACAGTAAAGCTCGACGAGGTCTTCATCCTGACGTCCGGCCGTCACTTCACGCGCCCAGCTCAGCATCGTTTGGCAGATATGCGCATTGGGCTGGGTAAAGCTGTTTTCGACCTGCTGATAGTCAAGCGAGCGCCCATCAACCGTTAAACGCTCCCACACGTGGTCACGGGTAAGCACCAAGCGCTGCTTGCGTGAGCGGCCAATGATCATAATGCCAAGCTCGGCTTCCAGGGCGCGTGCTTCTTGCTCCCAAGCGTCACCTAGCGGGCGGTGGTAAATCAGCGTGACCAGCGCCTCGCCTGACAGCGTGGTGAGAAACTCCACCTGAAATAGGCGCCGCCGCAGTTCGTCACTGGCCAGAAACGCCTCGCGCAAACGCGGCATTAGCGCATTGATGGACTCGCTTGCAACGTCAAACTGATCAAGCCGCACGACCTGCTTGTTTTTAGGGTCGGCTGGGTCGACCTCAAACATGGCGTAGTAAAGATCATCGCCTTCATGCCAGATACGAAACTCACAGCGCTGGCGATAGTGACTGGGCGGTGAGGCAAAGACCTCAAGTGCGGGCGGATTAAACACCGCAAAAGTGCTTTCCAGGTAAGCACGCTTCTCGGCAAGCTGCTCGTCATAACGTTCGGGTTGTATCACGGGGATAGCCAAGTCGGCGCCTCTTTTTTCATAAACGGTATTAATATCGATGCTAATAACAGTCGTGTCGGCTCAGGCTGAAAATACGCGCCCTAAGCGCTTAACACCAACCGGCCAGGAACAGAAAATCCAAACTGCGCAAAACCTGGGCTTAGCGCATCGGCAGAAGCAGTGGTAAAAAATCGGCCATCTTGCCCTTTTTTCAACGGTGGCGCGATCTGGCCGACGCGCCGAGCGATAGCATCACCGGAGTCAATCCAATTCACGGATGTGGGGGCGAGTGCTTCAAGCCAAGGTTTTAACAGGGGGAAATGCGTACAGCCCAGCACAACAGTATCCACTGGTGGCTGAGTGCTCGACGTTTGCCAAAGCGGCGCCAGGGCTTGCTGAAGCCGTTGGCGGTCAGGCTGGCCGCCGCCAAGTAGTGTCTCGGCTTCCAGCACCAGCGCATCGGCGGCTACCCGGGTGATGAGGCAGTCGCTGGCAAAGTTTTCAATCAACTTTTGTGTGTAGGGCCTACCCACAGTAGCGCGAGTAGCCAGCAGGCCAATATGGCGCGTTTGGCTAATGGCAGCGGCGGGTTTAATGGCGGGTACCGTGCCAACCACAGGGATCGTCAGGGCGTTGCGCAAACCATCCAGCGCGAGTGTGCTAGCCGTATTGCAGGCAACGACCAGCACGCTTGGCTGGCAGGCCTGAACGGCGGCCTGGCAAACCGACACGATACGCGCTGAAAGCGTTACGTCATCACGCAGCCCATAAGGCATCCACGCGTTATCGCAGGCGTAACACATCGCCGTATCAGGATAATACTGACGCAATGACCGGGCGACCGAAAGCCCACCCACGCCGGAGTCAAAAACCAGCACAGGGCCAGCCATTACTGCCCCTTTGCCGTTTGCTTTGATAAGCACACCTGCTTCTCCATCAGCCGCTCATTCACGGGGCGCTAGTTTAACACGCCCCGCTGGCAGCCAAAGGAACGCCCTGCTGATTAGATCGCGGGTATGTCCGCACCGCGTAGTTCAGCGTAAAGCTCTGGGTAAGCCTGTTGCAGGCGCTCAAGCTCCTGCTCAGCGCCTTCTGGCAGCGCGTGCAGCAGCTCTTGCATATCTTCCTCACTAAAATATTGATCAATAAGAGGGAACAGACCTTCTCGCTCCTGGCGTAGATACGCCCTATGCGCCTCAAGGTAAGCTTTTAAATCTTCGGCAAAACGATCCATCGGCAGGATGTTGTCCATC
The DNA here is from genome assembly GCF_052379685.1 of Halomonas sp. 111. Lineage (NCBI taxonomy): Bacteria > Pseudomonadati > Pseudomonadota > Gammaproteobacteria > Oceanospirillales > Halomonadaceae > Halomonas > Halomonas sp. 111. The sequence continues at coordinate 143,235 of NZ_JBQSYV010000005.1, read as the reverse complement.
AGAATCGTATCGATGTTGTCTGACAAAAGTTGAAGGCGCGGCTTGAGCTCAAGATAATCGCTGGTCATTTTCTCCATTAATTCCAGATGCTCAGGCGCTTGGGTTTCCAAACGATCAACGCATATACGCTCTAACGGTGCCGCGAAACCTTCCATGTAAGACAAAATGTAATCCACGACTTCACGCATCAGCTGGAAGTTGGGTCGCTCACCCTGAGCCAGGGTCTTTTGTTTAAGCTGCAAGACATGAAGCATTCGTGCCATGTTGGCATGATCTAGACGCAGTTGGTTTAACATCGTGCCGTCTCCTTTGTGGTGTCATGCCTCCCGCCTTACCTCTGAAGTGGCGTTGGGCACGCAATCATAAGCGGGTATTACTACACTACGCCTATGGGCGATGGCTAAGCGCTATCGTCATGTAGGTACCGCTACGTATTATGGTTAGATGTCACCATGCGCTTAAGGCGCCACCCTGACAAGCATATCGTTTGTATCAGTTTTTATGGAAGCTATGCAAAAGGTAGTCGGGCAATACGCCATTTGCCATACGCACTTATGATTACCTCATTACTCAACGTCTCGATTTACAACGGAAGTTTACATGGATCTTTTCGACTCTCAGCGTGCAACACCCAGCGATGACGCGCCGTTGGCGTATCGGATGCGCCCGCAGACGCTTGATGACTACGTCGGCCAGCAAGCGTTGGTGGGTCAAGACAAGCCGCTTCGTCGCATGGCCGAAGCAGGCCTGGTACGCTCAATGATTTTGTGGGGGCCTCCGGGCGTTGGCAAAACAACGCTAGCCGAGCTACTCGCGCGCGCATCCAGCGCACACTTAGAGCATTTAAGCGCGGTGATGGCAGGCGTCAAAGAGATACGCGCCGTGGTTGAGCGCGCTCAGCAGCATACCTCACCGGTGATTCTGTTTCTGGATGAGATCCATCGCTTAAACAAGAGCCAGCAGGATGCCTTATTGCCGCATGTAGAGTCGGGGCTGTTAACCCTGATTGGCGCCACCACGGAGAACCCCTCCTTCGAGGTCAACTCTGCCCTGCTATCTCGCGCTCGAGTTTACGTTTTGAAGGCACTCTCGCAAGAGGAGCTGATAGCCGTCATGCGCCAAGCGCTGGCTGACGAGCAGCGCGGTCTTGGCAAACGTGCGATTGTCGTGGAGGACGATGTGCTTGCTGCCCTGGCGCACGCAAGTGCGGGCGATGCCCGGCGCGCGTTGGGACTTTTAGAAACCGCCTGTGACTTTACCCAGCCAGAGAATGGCCAAGAGGTGCTTCACATGTCGGTATTAGCAGACGTTGTCGGCCATCAGGCAAGCGCATTTGATAAGCAGGGCGACGCTTATTACGACCTGCTCTCGGCGATTCATAAATCCATACGCTCTTCACGCCCTGACGCAGCGTTACTTTATATGGCGCGCTTTATTCAGGGCGGTGGTGATCCTTTGGATATTGTTCGCAGGCTTAGCGCCATTGCGTCTGAAGATGTTGGTAATGCCGACCCACGTGCGCTTCCGCTGGTGATAGCGGCCTGGGACGCCTACCTTCGTTTGGGTGACTACGAAGGCCAGCGTGCCATTGCCCATGCAGCCATCCATTTGGCCGTGGCGCCCAAAAGTAACCGAATTGACCGCGCCTGGAGCGCTGCAAAACAGTACGCGCGTCAGCAGCCTCAAATAGAGGTACCCACTTATTTACGCAATGCGCCCACCAGGCTTATGGAGCAGCTAGGCCATGGCGAAGGCTACCGCTACGCGCATAACGAGCCTGATGGCTATCCCGCGGGTAGCGCTCACGACTGCTGGCCAGAGGATTTGCCCAAAGCGCGCTTTTTTGAGCCTAGCCAGTTTGGCCAGGAGAAGCGCTTCGGCGAGATAATGGCATGGCGGGAAAGTCGTGACCAGGAAGCAGATCAGGCGCCCTAAGGCGCCTGATCATTCACGGGTAAACCGCCGACGTTTTAGAGCTCTTCACGAATAACGTCGGTGCCTTCCGGAATTTCGAAGTTAAACAGGCCACGGTCAATCGACCCGTTCTGGGTGATATCGCTAAACCGAATAAGCGTTTTTTGACCAGTGCTGTCCATCATCCAAAGCTCAGTGAGCGTGTCATTGTCAAACACCATGCTCAACTCTTCAAACAGCGTGTCTGCCGAGTTTGGGATCAGCGTGAACACATCTTCACCACTCTCCTGCTCATACACCACATCATAACTTGCCGTCAGGTCATTAATACTGCCAGAGAGCAGAAGCGCAGGCGTGTGCGTTACGCGGTCATCCATCGGCTGCACCGTTACCTGCTCAAGGTCCGGATCGTAGAGATAAACATCGTTGCCATCGGACACGACGACCTGCGTATAAGGCGCTTCGACTTCCCAACGCAACATACCTGGGCGTGAGAGCCACATTTCGCCACGCGCACTTTGCAAACGCTGGCCACTACCATCAAGAATCTGCTGCTCAAAGGTCGCCTGATAGCTTTCCAGGGGTTCCAGGCGCTCGGTTAAACGCTCAGCGGCATCATTGGCCCATGCAGCGGGGGTAGCAAACGTCAATCCAAGAGCGGCCGCGGCCAATGACAAGGGTGAAGAAAGCAGAGTTTGCGTGTCGCGCATAGTGTTCTCCCTGGGCATACGTTGTCGGGTTGAATAGACCTACGCTGCCGGATTGAAGCTGATAAAGTAGTACAGATGAAATAGTACGGATGAAATAGTACTGATAAACCAGTGCTGAGGACTTTCAACAACGTCCATGTGATTCTTCAGACGCGAAACGCGCCACGGGGTTTCATCCGCGGCGCGACTTTCACGCTTCTTGCACGATTACTAAATGCAGAATTACTAATTGCGGCATTAATGCCCCACCGGCGGTGGCGCTAATACTTCGCGGGCGCCGTTACTGCCCATGGCAGAAACGATCTGTGCCGCCTCCATGGCATCGACCAAGCGCGCGGCTCGGTTGTAACCAATCTTAAAGCGCCGCTGTACCGCAGAAATCGAGGCTTTTTTGGTTTCGGTCACAAACTGAACCGCTTCATCATAAAGTGCGTCCTGTTCAGCATCGTCGCCGTCACTGCCTTCTGCTTCAAGCCCCGTTAGCGCATCAGCCGAGACGCCGCCCGACAAAATTTCCTCAATGTATTCAGGGGTGCCGCGGCGCTTCCAATCCTCAACCACACGGTGCACTTCATCATCATCAACAAACGCGCCATGCACTCGATTAGGCGGACCGGAGCCCGCAGGCAAATACAGCATGTCGCCATGACCCAACAGGCTTTCAGCGCCGCCCTGGTCCAAAATCGTACGAGAATCGATCCGTGAAGAGACCTGAAATGCCATGCGCGAAGGAATATTCGCCTTAATCAAGCCCGTTACCACGTCCACCGAGGGGCGCTGGGTGGCCAGGATCAGGTGAATACCGGCTGCCCGCGCTTTTTGCGCCAGGCGCGCAATCAGCTCTTCCACCTTTTTGCCGACGATCATAAACATGTCGGCAAATTCGTCGATGACCACCACGATATAGGGCAGCTTCTCAAGCACTGGGGGCGTTTGGTGCATTTCCCAGGGTTGCGGCTCCCAAAGCGGGTCAGCTACCTGAGCACCTGCCCGCTCGGCTTCATCCAATCGGCCGTTAAAGCCGGCAATATTACGCACGCCCATGGCGGCCATCAGCTTATAGCGGCGCTCCATTTCAGCGACACACCAACGCAGGCTATTGGCGGCCTCTTTCATATCGGTCACGACCGGTGCCAGCAGATGCGGAATACCGTCGTAGACCGAAAGCTCCAGCATCTTAGGGTCCACCATGATGAGCTTAAGCTCATCTGGCGTGGCTTTCAGCAGCATCGAAATCAGCATTGCGTTAACACCTACTGATTTACCTGAACCGGTGGTGCCCGCCACCAACAGATGGGGCATCTTGCCGAGGTTGGCAATCACAGGCCCACCACCGATATCCTGGCCAAGCGCCATGGTCAGCGGTGAGGTTTCCTGCTGATAGCGCTCGGAGTCGATGACTTCACGCAGACGAATCATTGCCCGATGCGGGTTGGGAATTTCGATCCCAACGGTAGGCCGCCCTGGAATCACCTCAACCACGCGCACGCTTTTTACCATTAGCGAGCGGGCCAGGTCTTTGGAAAGATTACTGATCTTGGACGCTTTAACCCCTGCCGCCGGCTTGATTTCAAATCGCGTGATGACGGGGCCAGGCCATGTATCGACCACTTCTGCTTTTACGCCATATTCGCGCAGCCGCACTTCCAGCAGCTCTGCCATATTGGCCAGCTGTTCGTCTGTGTAGTTCGGCTGATGCGGCTCAGCGGGCGTTAGCAGTTGAAGGCTGGGCACATCGCCTTCCGGTTCTGGCAACGTCTCAAAAGCAGGCCGCTGATTTTGCAGGTGCTCAACTGTCCAGAGCGTCGGCCCACTGTCGGCTTCATTGACCACATTATCCGCAGAGAAGGTCGGCTCATGGCGTGCAGTGTTGGCGGGCAAAGGCGTAGGGCTAAGTAAGGGTTCATCTTCATCCTCTTCCCATACCGGCTCAGGAACGACTTCAGGCACCCTCTCACGGCGGGGCTCAGTATATGAAGGCGTAGCGGTAAGTGAAGGCTCACTTTGAGGCGCCACCTCAGGCTGATCAAACGCGCTTAGCCTGGGTTCGCTTAGCCTGGGCTCGCTTGGCCTAGACTCAGGGCGCAGAGGCGTGTCTTCCTGAACCGCCTGCTCTTTCTCATTCCAGCCATCGTACTGCCACTCTTCCTTTTTCAAGCCCCCTGTTCTCAAGCTCTGTGTTTTCATGCCCTGTTCACTGTCCCGCTCATCATCTTGCTCGCTGCCCTGTTCATCGTCTCGCGCTTCGTCGGCCTCCTCTTCTTGGCGAAAGAAGCGTGAGGCAGCGGGCACCGCAGTATCGTCTTCACGAGAAGCGCGTAACGACATCGGCGATTCAGGCGTTGATGATTCAACGGCTGGAGCAGCGTCGTTGTGAGGCGCTGGTTCAGGGATAATCTCAGGTTCAAGCGCTTTGGACAGCTCAGAAGTGCGATCAGCGTTGATCGATACTGGTTCATCACTCTCCGCTGTTTTTGGGCTCACCGCCTCAGGCGTTGGCGCTTGCGCGGGTTCTGGTTCTGATGCTGCTTCTGGCTGCGGTACAGCGTCAGGCTCAGTGGCCGTTACCACCGCAGGCTTGGTCTGTGTTTCGGCAGCCGTCGCTGCCGCTGAAAAAGCGCTCGCTGCCCAAGGAATCGACGTATCGTTTGTGGTCGCCGCAGGCGTTTCTTGCGCGGCAAGCGGTGCCGAGAACTCGGGCTCGCGACGTTCACGATGGGTATCGCGGCTGGTTTTGGCTTTAGGTGCTCGTGGAGGCTCTTCCGCTTTTGGCGCAGGCTTTAAAGAGGCACGCAGCGCAGCCCGCTCGCGGCGTTTCTCACGACTTTTTTCCCGGCGGGCACTCAACCAGCCACCAACACGGCATAAGCGGCGACCTACTTCATCCGCCACCCGCAGCCAGGACGTACCGCTAAACAGCGGAAAGCCAATCAGTATCAAGGCCGCAGCGATTAGTCCCACACCACCGCTGCCGACCAGTGGTTTGAGGGTATTGACCAACCCTTCCCCCAAAATACCGCCAGAGGCATAGGGTAAAATGCTGTTAGGGTGATAAAAGTGCAGCGCTCCCAGCATGGTCGTGCCAAACATCAGCAGCACCAGACCGCCAGCATGCACGGCAACCGCCACGGGGTCGAACTCAAAACGCACCTGACGCGAGCGCATTAGCCACCATGCGGTAAAGCCAAACATACCCGGCCACCACAAAGCACTAGCCCCCAGCAACGAATACAGCACATCCGCAAGCCAAGCGCCGACCGGCCCCATCCAATTGCGAACGTCCGTTTCAGGCCCCTGGTAAGACCAACCAGGATCTTCCGGATGATAACTAAACAGTGCTAATAATAAAAAAACGCACAGCGCCAGCAGTACCACTACTACGCCTTCACGCACCGAGCCTTGCAAGCGCAGACCGAACCGGCGAGCTTTATCTTTCGCGGCTTTAACCCGCGCAGAAGAGGCCGAAGATGGTGCTTGACGCGAATTACGCTGCGTTCGCTTGTCTACCGCCTTATTCACTTTCAAGCGATTCTCCCTTTACACCTCAATGGTGTCTTTAATCCACTTGCGAGTTTGCATCATACCGAGCATCCTTGCGCCGTCACAGAGCTTCTCATCAAGTGCTCAGTAACAGGAGCAAGTAATGCTACCTTGGCTTTCTTCGCCATACCCAACCTTTCCGCCTACCCGCATTGCCATGGACTCGCCCAATGGGCTGCTGGCAGCAGGTGGCGAGCTTTCTCCGCGCTGGCTGGTGGAAGCGTACCGGCGCGGTATTTTCCCATGGTACAGCGATGACGACCCCATTTTATGGTGGAGTCCCGATCCGCGCATGGTACTACGCCCTGAGCAGTTCAAGCTGCGGCGTAGCTTAGCAAAACGACTGCGCAATGGGGGCTTTAACATCACCGTTAATCAACAGTTTGAACAGGTCATTAATGCCTGTGCTGCGCCACGCGATGAAGACGCAGGCACCTGGATCACCGTTGATATGTACAATGCCTACGTAGCGCTTCACCGTCTAGGGATTGCACACAGTATCGAGGTCCATCACGCCGGCCAATTGGTAGGTGGCCTTTATGGTTTAGCGATGGGACCGGTATTTTTCGGCGAATCGATGTTTTCGAACATCGCCGATGCCTCTAAAGTAGCCCTTGCTCACTTGGCGGGCGCTATGCAGGCACATGGTGGCAAGTTGATTGATTGCCAAATGCACACACCGCACCTTGCAAGCATGGGTGCGACAACAGTCGCCCGAGAGACGTTCATCAACTACCTTGAACAGTGGTTGCCCGAAGCGGCGTTTAATGTGTCATCACATGAGGCATTGTCAGTGCCTGCATCCCCCTGGCTAGAAGCGGTATCGCGCTATAACACCCCGTGATGCTGGCTGGGTTGGGTTAATTTATCAAGGAGGCAAGCTTTGAGTAGTAATACTCCGCGTCGGCCGGTGCGGGACCTACGCTTCTTCCTTACCGTGCCTCATGCCTGCAGCTATTTACCCGGCAAAGAAGCGACAACGCTTTTTCTTGACCCGCAAGAGTCTCCCGTTCGGGGCGTATATGACTCGCTGGCGCTACTCGGGTTTCGGCGCAGTGGTCGGCATCTCTACCGGCCCCACTGTGAAAACTGTAATGCCTGCCAGTCCGTGCGTATTCCTGTTGAGCCCTTTGCGCCCAACCGCTCCCAGCGCAAGGTGTGGCGACGGAACGCAGATATCACCACCCGCGTCGTTCCTGCACGCTATGAGGCGCGACACTATGAGCTCTATGCACACTATATTCGCCATCGCCATGCCGATGGTGACATGTACCCACCCAATCGTGAACAGTACCGCACGTTTTTAACTCTGGAGGAGCCGTATGCCTACCTGCTGGAGATGTATGCAGGCTCGGAGCTGGTGGCCGTATCGGCATTTGATCAGCTAGAGCATGGTCTTTCGGCCATTTACACGTTTTTTGGTGTTGGCGATGCACTAGACAGGCGCTCTTTAGGCACCCTTGCTATCCTTCAGCTCATTGCGCTGACGCGTGAAAAAGGCCTATCCCACCTGTATTTAGGGTACTGGATCGAAGAGTGTCGTAAAATGCGCTACAAGCAGGATTTTTCTCCCATTGAAGTACTGGATGGGCGTTACTGGCGGCCCTTAATTCGCTAAAGCCAGCAAATTAAGCCAGCTTTTTTGCCTTGACGACGGGCTTACGGCACAATATAGCGCTGTTTCTTAAGTGTCAGCCTTCTGACCCTTAAAACCTGAAACGGTTTTGGTTTGCTAACTACGTTAAAAACTACGTTAAATAAGTGAGGATCTGCCTATATGGCACGCGAAGATCATATTGAAATGGAAGGTGTTATCGTTGATACCCTTCCCAACACCATGTTCCGTGTTGAGCTTGAGAACGGTCACGTTGTAACCGCTCATATCTCCGGCAAAATGCGTAAAAACTATATCCGCATTCTGACGGGCGATAAAGTGAAAGTGGAACTAACGCCGTACGATCTTTCCAAAGGCCGCATTGTCTACCGTTCGCGCTAAGCCTTTATAACGCCTTTTCAGCCAGCACGCAGTACGGCGCCGTTACCTGTATACGACAACGCCCCGTCGAAGACAGGGCGCTGTGCATACGGTATGATTAGGCGCTACGCATTAAGGCGATCTTAGCGCCCTTTTCAGGGCGCATCCGCCATCTCAGTCTCGGTGGAGAGATGCAGCTCCCCCTCCTCCAGACTGACATGCACAATACCGCCATTATCGGCCAACTCGCCAAACAGAATCATTTCAGCAAGCGGCTTTTTCAGCTTCTCTTGAATCAAGCGCGCCATGGGGCGAGCACCCATATCCGGATCGTAACCTTTCTCGGCTAACCAGTCCCGGGCCGCATCATCAACCTCAAGCTGTACACGTTTCTCGTCCAGCTGCGCCTGCAGTTCAATCAAGAACTTGTCGACCACGTTACGCACAACAGACGTCGGTAATGAATGGAACTGAATGATACCGTCCAAGCGGTTACGGAACTCCGGCGAGAACGTACGGCGGATAACTTCCATCGCATCAGTTGAGTGATCCTGGCTTTGGAAACCGATAGAGCGACGCGAGGCCTGCTCGGCACCTGCGTTAGAGGTCATGATGACAATAACATGGCGGAAGTCAGCTTCACGTCCGTTGTTATCCGTCAGGCGACCATGGTCCATGACCTGCAGCAGCAGGTTAAAGACTTCCGGGTGCGCTTTCTCAATCTCATCCAACAACAGTACGCAGTGTGGCTGCTTGGTCACTGCCTCGGTTAACAGCCCGCCCTGGTCATACCCGACATAGCCGGGAGGCGCACCGATCAAGCGCGATACGGTGTGACGCTCCATGTATTCCGACATATCAAAGCGCACAAGCTCGATACCCATGATATGGGCAAGCTGCTTGGCCACTTCGGTTTTACCTACACCCGTCGGCCCGGCAAACAGGAAGCTACCTACCGGCTTATCGGGCGATTTAAGCCCTGCGCGCGAGAGCTTGATAGCGGCAGAGAGCGTATCAATGGCTTCGTCCTGCCCGAACACCAGCATTTTCAGGTCACGATCGAGCTTCTCAAGCAGCTTGCGGTCCGAGCTGGAAACGCTCTTCGGCGGAATGCGCGCGATAGAGGCCACAATGGCTTCCACCTGCTCTACATCAATGGTGTTTTTGCGCACTTCAGGTGGCAGTAGCCGCTGGTGAGCGCCCGCCTCGTCAATGACGTCAATGGCCTTATCCGGCAAATGACGATCATTGATGTAACGATCGGCTAAACGTGCTGCACTTTCCAGCGCACCATCGGTGTACTTAAGCTCGTGGTGCTCTTCAAAGCGAGAGCGCAACCCTTTAAGAATCTTGATCGTATCGTCAACCGAGGGCGCGAGTACGTCGACTTTCTGGAAGCGACGCGCCAATGCACGATCTTTTTCAAAAATACCGCGAAACTCCTGGAACGTCGTGGAGCCAATACAGCGCAGCTCACCTGAGGAGAGCAGCGGCTTAAGCAGGTTAGAGGCGTCCATTACGCCACCGGACGCGGCACCCGCACCGATAATCGTATGAATCTCATCAATAAACAGTACAGCATTGGGCTGCTTGCGCAGCTCGCTCAGCAGGCTTTTTAGACGTTTTTCAAAATCGCCGCGGTATTTGGTTCCGGCAAGCAGCGCGCCCATATCCAGCGAATAAACTACGGCGTCTGCAATAACGTCCGGAACGTCTTCTTCAACGATACGCTTGGCAAGGCCTTCGGCCACAGCGGTCTTACCTACGCCTGCCTCGCCCACTAGCAGCGGGTTGTTTTTACGCCGACGCGCCAGAATCTGCACAACGCGCTCAAGCTCGTGGTCACGGCCAATCAACGGGTCAATTTTGCCCAGGCGAGCCTGCTCGTTCAGGTTAGTGGCATATCCAGTCAACGGATGCGCCCCACCTTCACTTGCGCCCTCTTCGACCTCCTCACCCTCTTGCGATGATGACGGCGCCTGGCCATGGCCTGCTACTTTGGAAATGCCGTGGGCGATGTAGTTAACCGCATCGACACGGGCAACGCTTTGCTGCTTGAGGAAATAGACCGCTTGGCTTTCCTGCTCAGAAAAAATGGCCACCAATACATTGGCGCCGGTAACTTCGCTTTTGCCTGACGACTGAACATGGAAAACCGCCCGCTGTAGCACACGCTGAAAACCAAGCGTTGGCTGCGTTTCACGGTCCCCATGGCCTTCGGGAATAAGTGGTGTGGTTGAATTAATAAAATCCTGCAGATCGGACCGCAGCTTGTCGAGGTTTGCCCCACACGCTTTTAAGACATCAACTGCTGAGGCATTATCCAGCAACGCTAACAGTAGGTGCTCAACGGTCATGAACTCGTGGCGCTTTGAGCGGGCCACGGTAAAAGCCGTGTTCAGGGTCAGTTCAAGTTCTTTGCTCAGCATGGCAGTCCCCTTTTCGCTACTACCTAGGGCATTTCGCCACCTAGGACTTGCGTCGGATCAATTTAGTCGACCGGCACTTTCAACATCGGGTACAAATGGCAGGGTTGCAAGCCTCACCGACAAAATTTTATCAACCCTTTCAATTTGCGGCTTCAATATCACTCATTAACGGGTGTTCGCATTCACGTGCATACTCATTAACCTGATGGCATTTGGTCTCTGCAATATCTCGTGTAAAAACACCACAGGTCGCTTTTCCTTGGGTATGCACCGCCAGCATTGTTTGCACCGCTTTTTCGCTATCCATACCGAAAAACTCTTGCAGCACTTCAATAACGAAATCCATAGGCGTGTAGTCGTCGTTATGCAGCACGACTTTGTATAGAGGCGGTTGTGCTAACGCGGGCTCAGCAGACTGAGTCGCTACATCCCCATCATCAGGCATTTCAGGCCGCGTCATACCGGCCATCGCATATGACATTGCGGTTACATCAACCGTCGTCATACCGAACATTGTCATATCAAACATTGGAATAGACATAGATCGCACTGTTGGTTCTCTCAAGACGCATAAAACGACCTAGTCGAAACGACTCCACCTTTGCAGCCGCAAGGGTAACCCGTCAAAGACTATGACGCTTAAGTTCTACAAGGGTTCACATGGCATCCAAAATATCATACTTCAAAAGTCAAAAACCCCCGTTCTTTATTGGAACGAGGGTTTCGCTTTCACGCCCTCATCAACGAGGGCATTTTAGCCTTAACCTTTTGCCACCACGGCTAACGCATCGTTTAACGTTTTGCTCGGGCGCATGGCTTGGCTTGCCAGCTCACCGTTCGGACGGAAATAGCCCTGAATATCAACGGCTTTTCCTTGAACATCGTTAAGTTCTGCAACGATGGTTTGCTCATTGGCTTCCAGCTTCTCAGCCAACTGAGCAAACAGCGCTTTCAGCTCAGCATCGTCATTCTGAGCGGCCAGCGCTTCTGCCCAATAAAGTGCCAGGTAGAAGTGGCTACCACGGTTATCAAGCTCACCGACCTTACGTGAAGGCGACTTGTTGCTATCCAGGAACTTGCCGTTGGCTTCATCAAGCGTCTTCGCCAGCACCGTGGCACGTGCGTTGCCGAAGGTGCTGCCCAGGTGCTCAAGCGATGCCGCCAGCGCGAGGAATTCGCCCAGCGAGTCCCAACGCAGGTGGTTCTCTTCCAGGAACTGCTGAACGTGCTTGGGTGCACTACCGCCCGCGCCAGTTTCAAACAGACCACCGCCATTCATCAGCGGAACGATAGACAGCATCTTCGCGCTGGTGCCCAGTTCCATGATCGGGAACAGGTCGGTCAGATAGTCGCGCAGCACGTTGCCGGTGACAGAAATGGTGTCTTCGCCTTTGCGGATACGCTCAAGCGATACCGCCATGGCATCAACCGGCGCCAGGATACGAATATCCAGGCCGTTGGTATCGTGATCGTTAAGGTACGCTTCTACCTTCTTGATCAGTTGCGCATCATGAGCGCGGTTAGCATCCAGCCAGAAAATAGCCGGAACGCCGCTTTCGCGCGCACGCGTAACCGCAAGCTTCACCCAGTCCTGAATCGGCGCGTCTTTGGTCTGGCACATACGCCAGATATCGCCTGCTTCAACGTCATGGCTAAACAGCGTGTTGCCATTTTCGTCCGTCACCACCACGGTGCCATCGGCAGCGATCTGGAAGGTTTTATCGTGGGAGCCGTACTCTTCGGCTTTTTGCGCCATCAGGCCCACGTTAGGCACGCTACCCATGGTGGTCGGGTCAAACGCACCGTGCTTTTTGCAATCTTCGATCACCGCTTGATAGATAGTCGCGTAGCAACGATCGGGAATAACCGCTTTGGTGTCGTGCAATTGGTCATCGGCACCCCACATTTTACCGGAGTCACGAATCATCGCCGGCATGGAGGCATCGATGATCACATCAGAAGGCACGTGAAGATTGGTAATGCCCTTGTGGGAGTTCACCATCGCCATCGGCGGGCGCTCTTGGTAAAGCGCTTCGATATCACCTTTGATAGCGTCTTGCTGGTCGCTGGGCAGCGACTCAATGGCACTGTAGAGATCGCCAATACCGCTATTAGGGTTAAAGCCAGCTGACTTCAGCGCATCGGCGTGCTTTTCAAGTGCAGCTTTGTAGAACTCTTCAACCACGATGCCGAACATGATCGGGTCGGAAACCTTCATCATGGTGGCTTTCAGGTGGAGCGAGAACAGTACATTGCGCGCCTTGGCATCGCTGATTTCGCTGTCGATAAAGCTGCGCAGGCGACGGCTGCTCATGCAGGCAGCATCAATCACTTCGCCTTCAAGAACGGCCAGGCCTTCTTTTAGGACAGTTGTGGAGCCATCTTTTTGCTGCAGCTCAATCTTGAGCTTGCCGGCTTTTTCCATAACGGCGGATTGCTCGCTGCCGTAGAAGTCGCCTTCGCTCATGTGAGCCACGTGAGACTGAGAGTCGCTGCTCCACTCGCCCATGCGATGCGGGTACTTGCGCGCGTAGTTCTTGACCGACTTCGGCGCACGACGATCAGAGTTACCTTCACGCAGTACCGGGTTTACCGCACTACCTTTGGCCTTATCGTAAGCCGCTTTGATAGCTTTTTCTGCGTCGTTTTTAGGCTCTTCCGGGTACTCCGGCAGCGGGTAGCCTTGGCCTTGAAGCTCTTTGATCGTGGCTTTCAGCTGCGGGCCAGAGGCACTGATATTGGGCAGCTTGATAATATTGGCTTCAGGCGTGGTGGCTAACTTGCCAAGCTCTGCCAGGTCATCACTAACGCGCTGCTCGTCGTTAAGCAGGTCAGGGAACTGGGCCAACACACGTGCCGCCAATGAAATGTCGCGTGTCTCGACTTCAATCCCGGCCGGGTCTGTAAAAGCATCGATAATCGGTAACAGGGAATATGTCGCGAGCGCAGGGGCTTCGTCGGTGAGCGTATAAATGATCTTCGGCGTTTGGGACATTTTTGCGTTAACCTCTTTTCTCTGTCGCTTTAGTTATAAAATACTAAGCTACGCGGCTCATTCGACGATAGACCGTGCCGCGAAGCGCGCTGAGCAGCTCAATCTAGCTGCCTTGATATCACTTCGGTGGTGTTGACGACGACTCCAGCGGTCACGCAGGAGTATACCAGCGCTGCACTTTAACCGCATGCGAGATTGTCGACAAATCCGGCGCAAGATGTAAGAGACGTTATGAGCAGCCTATATTTACTCCACAAACCCTACCGCATGCTCTCCCAATTTACCGATAACGAAGGGCGGGCTACCCTTGCCGATGTTATTAAGGTGCCCGGTGTTTATGCGGCTGGACGACTTGATTATGACTCTGAAGGTCTGCTGTTACTCAGTGATGACGGTGCGCTCATCCATCGAATTGCGCACCCTCGCCACAAACAGCCCAAAACGTATTGGGTACAGCTTGAAGGTCAGATCGACGACACCGCGCTTAATGCGTTGCGGGCCGGAATTACCTTGAAGGACGGCCCTACCCGCCCTGCCAAAGCTCGACTAATAGCGCCACCGGCACTTGTCCCTCGCGAACCAGCCATCGACCCCAAACGCCACCCCTCCACTAGCTGGTTGGAACTGACCATTAGCGAGGGCCGTAACCGCCAGGTACGCCGGATGACCGCCCACGTCGGGTTTCCCACGCTACGCTTGATTCGTGCCTCGATAGGGGCCTGGCAGTTGGGTGATTTACAGCCTGGTGAATGGCGCAAGGAAACCCTGCATGCCCCAAGGAAGGCGCCAGGCACCCAGCGCTCGGGCAAACCGCCTGCCTCGCGCCAGCGAAAGCCCTCATGAGCGCTACTCGAAGCAGTGCCATTCACAGTACGGCCGCCTGTGTTATTCAACGTTTCGACCGCTTTTTGCTGGTTGAAGAAGCCAAGGGCGGCCCAACTACCGTTTTTAACCAACCGGCGGGACATGTTGAGTTGGGCGAAGGCCCTATGGCGGCAATCGTACGGGAAGTGCAAGAAGAAACGGCCTGGCAGGTGACACTTACGGGCTATTTAGGACTCTATGTTTTTCACGCAAAGAGTGGCCAGACCTTTCACAGCCACGGGTTTCTTGCCGAGCCGCTTAAGCAGCTAGACACCCCACTGGACCGTGACATTGTGGCGACTCACTGGCTAACGCTTGACGAAATTCGCGCCTTAAAAGACGCAAACCGCTTAAGAAGCCCCTTGGTACTCAAACGCATTGAGGACGCTATCTGCGAACGCTGCTATCCATTAAGCGTCATTCAAGAGTGAAGCACTCGAAGCACCAACCCCCCATCGTGTATAATCACCGCCCAATTGCATACCACTTCAACCGAGGATGCCAATGACATCCACCAATGGCTCGCCCACTACCGAGGCGCCCGCCGCAGGCAAAGTAATTGTCGGCATGTCGGGTGGCGTCGATTCGTCTGTCTCCGCTCTTATCCTGCAGCAGCAGGGTTACGAGGTGGAAGGCCTGTTCATGAAGAACTGGGACGAAGACGACGGCACTGAATACTGCACGGCAAAGGAAGACCTTGCCGACGCCGAAGCAGTATGTGCCAAGCTGGGCATCAAGCTGCATACGGCTAACTTTGCCGCCGAGTACTGGGATAACGTGTTTGAACACTTCCTGGAAGAGTACAAGGCCGGGCGCACGCCCAACCCCGACATCCTGTGCAACCGGGAAATCAAGTTTAAAGTATTTCTTGAATACGCCGAAATGCTGGGCGCCGAGAAGATCGCCACCGGTCACTATGTGCGTGAAGGACGGGTCCGCCAAGGCACCAGCGGTGTTCGCCCTCGCCTGCTTAAAGGGCTGGACGGTAACAAGGATCAGAGTTACTTCCTGCACGCGGTGCCCGAAGCGGCTATCGCCCGCACGCTGTTCCCGGTGGGTGAGCTGGAAAAACCCGCCGTTCGTGCGCTTGCCGAAGAACACGACCTGATCACCGCCAAAAAGAAAGACTCCACGGGTATCTGCTTTATCGGCGAACGGCGCTTCCGTGACTTTTTACAGCAGTATCTACCCGCGCAACCCGGCAAAATTGAAACGCCTGAAGGCGATGTGATTGGCGACCACATGGGGCTGATGTACTACACCCTGGGGCAACGCCAAGGGCTGGGAATTGGCGGGCTTGCTAACTACTCCGAAGACCCATGGTACGTAGCGGCAAAAGATTTAGAGCGTAACGTGCTGGTCGTGGTACAAGGCAAGCACCATCCGCTGCTTTTTTCGGATACGTTGGCCACCGAGGCCATGGACTGGGTCGCAGGCGAACCACCCGCGGCGTCAGGCCGGTTTACCGCCAAAACCCGCTACCGGCAGAGCGACTGCCCCTGTGAAATGCGCACGTTGCCCGATGGCGGCGTTGAAGTGACGTTCGATGACCCGCAGTGGGCGGTGACGCCCGGCCAATCGTTGGTACTTTACGATGGCGATATCTGTTTGGGCGGCGGCGTTATTCGCGCGATCTGGAATGCCACGGAGACTGCCGCATGAGCACCCCCACTCCCATTCACCGGGCGCCTGACTCACCCGCTATACGCCAGGCACTTGCCCTGGCCGGTGTGTTTCAAGCAGCCAGCCTGGTGGATGAGCTAGCGCGCACCGGCCAAGTGGATACCCGCTCCTGGGACACGCTGATTGAAGCAACCGTGGATACCAACCCGGAAAACTTTGAAGCGATCTATGGCGGCCACCCCAACAACCTGCGCCGTGGCCTTGAAACGCTTGAGGCGCTGGTAGGCCGTAAGCAGGCCAACCCGGTAGTGCTGCGCTACGGTTTTACGATTTTACTGGTCATGAATAAGCTGCGCACCAACAACGACATGATGGATTCTCTGGGCCAGCACCTTACCCGCATTCAGGGTCAGGCCGAACACTTTAGCGCTACCCATGAAAACGTCATCTCAAGCCTCGGCGAAGCTTACAAGGAAACGGTTTCCACGTTTAAAACGCGCATTGTAGTGCAGGGTGACCCCTCATTACTGCAAAGCCGTATGATGCCGGAACGCGTGCGTGCCTGCTTATTGTCAGGCATTCGGTTTGGGCTCTTATGGCATCAGCAGGGTGGACGCCGCTGGAAGTTGATTTTTCAGCGCAAAGCTCTGCGCCGTGCGCTGGATAGCCTCGGTTAACGCTTTTAAATGGCGGATATTGCGCCTCTTTACTTTTTCCCGACTCACCTGTTCTTGAACTACTTGGAAACGATGCCATGCAACTCTCCGCTTTGACTGCTCTCTCTCCTGTTGACGGTCGCTACAGCGCCAAAGCGTCCGCGCTGCGCGAACACTTCAGTGAATTTGGCCTGATACGCGCCCGCGTAATTGTAGAAGTACGCTGGTTGCAGCGCATGGCGGAGCACCATCAAATCGTTGAAGTGCCGCCTCTTTCCGCCGAGGCGACCGCCTTTCTTGAGCAGTTAGTGGGTGAGTTTTCGATTGCTGATGCCGAACGTATCAAAGAGATTGAGCGGACGACCAATCATGATGTGAAAGCCGTCGAGTACTTCCTGAAAGAGAAAATTGCTAGCAACGCCGAACTGAACGAAGTGACCGAGTTCATTCACTTTGCGTGCACCTCGGAAGACATCAACAACCTGTCTTACGGCGTAATGCTGGCCGATGGCCTTAAAGCACTGTTGCCTACCATGCACGAAGTAGCCGATGAAGTGGCCAAGCTCGCGATTACCCACGCTGCTCAGCCAATGCTCTCGCGCACCCACGGCCAAACAGCAAGCCCCACCACGCTTGGCAAAGAGATGGCTAACGTAGCCTACCGCTTAAAGCGCCAACTCAAGCAGATCGAACGCGTTGAAATTTTGGGTAAAATCAACGGCGCCGTTGGCAACTACAATGCTCACTTAACCACCTACCCCGACATCGACTGGGAAGCCAATGCGCGCACCTTCGTCGAAGGGCTGGGACTAAGCTTCAACCCTTACACGACGCAAATTGAGCCGCACGACTACATTGCCGAGCTGTTCGATGCGGTATGCCGTTTCAACACCATTTTGATCGACTTTGATCGTGACGTTTGGGGTTATATTTCGCTGGGTTACTTCAAGCAGCGCACGGTTGAAGGCGAAATCGGCTCGTCTACGATGCCGCACAAGGTTAATCCTATCGACTTTGAAAACTCGGAAGGCAATCTCGGCCTGGCAAACGCCGTACTTGCTCACCTGGCGCAAAAACTGCCCATTTCCCGCTGGCAACGCGACTTGACCGACTCCACCGTACTGCGCAATTTAGGTGTAGGTTTGGCGTATGGCCTGATTGGCTATCACGCCAGCTTAAAAGGCATCAGCAAACTGGAAGCCAACCCTGAGCGCTTAGCCGCCGACCTGGATAACAGCTGGGAAGTGCTGGCCGAGCCGATTCAAACCGTTATGCGCCGCTACGGTATTGAAAAACCCTACGAAAAACTTAAAGAGCTGACACGTGGCAAGCGTATTGATCAGGCAGGCTTTGCCGCCTTCATTGATACCCTTGAGCTGCCAGACGACGTTAAAGCAGCGCTAAAAGAGCTCTCCCCGGCAAGCTATATTGGTAATGCACAAGCGCAAGCTGAAGCACTTACTCAACGCCTGGGCAGCTTGTCATAAGCGCTGCGGCCACTCAATTAGGATACCGCCATGAGCCAACACGATAAGCCACTTACCCTGCTGGGCGATTTAACGCCCGAGGACTTCCTGGCCCACTACTGGCAACAGAAACCGCTGCTGATTCGTGGCGCTATACCTGACTTTCTAAGCCCGATTGATCCTGATGAACTGGCGGGCCTTGCTTGTGAACCGGGTGTAGAAGCGCGCCTGGTAGAAGAAAAAGGCCCCGACAGGGCCTGGCAGGTTTCTCATGGCCCGCTTGATGAAGCTACCTTTGAGCGCCTGCCTGAAGGCCACTGGAGCCTGTTAGTACAGGCGGTTGACCACTATGTACCGGCGGTTGCTGCGCTGATGGATGAGTTCGACTTTCTGCCACGCTGGCGGTTAGACGATATTATGATCAGCTATGCACCGCCAGGTGGCAGCGTCGGCCCGCATATCGACCAGTACGATGTCTTTTTACTACAAGCCAGCGGTCACCGTCGTTGGCAGCTGGGGGGTAAGCAATCCGATGACGCCCCGATTATTCAGGGCATTGACCTGCGTATCCTGGAAACCTTTGAGGTTGAACCAGACTCAGACTGGACATTGGCACCAGGCGATATGCTGTACCTTCCGCCAGGTTGGGCACATCACGGCGTCAGCCAGACCGATGACTGCATGACGATTTCGGTAGGCTTTCGCGCACCCTCTGCCGATGAGTCCATTACCTCTTACGCGGATTACCTGGGCGAGCAATTGCCCGCGTCAAAGCGCTACAGCGATGCAGGCATGGCGCCCGCAAGCCAGGCCGGTGAGCTGGATGATGCGGCTATCGAGCGCATGCGCCAGTTTATGCTGTCAACGCTGGACAACCCTGAGCAAATGGCGCAGTGGTTTGGCCGCGTGATGACGCAACCCAAATACATGGATCAGGTCGCTCCGTTGGAGTCGCCGCTGGATGAAGCAGCGCTGGTCGCGCACCTGCAAGCGGGTGAACCGCTTTTTGCAATGCCCGGGTCACGCTTTGCCTGGCGTAGCGACTCACGCGGCACCACGCTGTTTGTCGATGGCGATGGTCATTCCTGCTCTGAAGCACTTGCCAAGCGCCTGTCAGAATCGGCTCCCTTCTATGAAGACGTTCTTGAGCTTGATGGTGCGGCGGCGTTACTTACCCAGCTGGTTAACACTGGCAGCATGGGCTTTATGGATGAAGAAGAGGACGAAGAGTAGATCCAGCGCCTACCCAACGCCTCTCAATATTGAGCACCAAACGCCATCTTCGGATGGCGTTTTTTTATGGGCCGGTGACGCGCCTGACGAAAAACGACTACACAAACACGCCATTTTGTTAACCCTCTGTCGTCAAGTTACAACCCCGTCTGCCTCCAAGTGTCAATTGTTGAATCCCTCCTTGTCGTCAATAGTTATTGCACTGCAGCGCTACCAGGTATCTCTGCCTAGACAGAAGCCACGCCTTACAGCCGGTAGACGCTGATCACGTTTTCGCAAGTGCAGCACAAACACAACCTTGCGAAGTGCTGTTTAACCCTGGAGGAATTACTCATGTCTGGACTACTCAACGATATTAAAGCCATCGCTCAATTACGTGAGGCCCAAAGCGGCAAGTGGGAGGCGATTAAGCCTGAACATGCAGCGCGGATGCGTGCTCAAAACCGTTTCCATACAGGGCTCGATATTGCGCGCTATACCGCCAAAATAATGCGCAATGACATGGCTGCCTACGATGCCGATACGGCACAGTACACGCAGTCACTAGGCTGCTGGCACGGTTTTATTGGTCAGCAGAAGATGATCTCCATCAAAAAGCATTTCGGCACCACCAAGCGCCGCTACCTCTACCTTTCTGGCTGGATGGTCGCAGCCTTACGTTCCGAATTTGGCCCCCTGCCCGACCAGTCCATGCATGAGAAAACCTCCGTCGCCAACCTGATTGAGGAGCTTTACACCTTCTTGAAGCAGGCCGATGCCTGGGAGCTTAATCATCTTTTCCGCGCGCTGGATGACGCAAAATCCAGCGGTGACAGCGCCAAAGAGCAGGAAGTCATTAGCAAAATCGACAATTATGATACTCATATCGTGCCTATTATTGCCGACATTGATGCCGGTTTTGGTAATGCGGAAGCCACCTACCTGCTAGCGAAGAAGTTTATTCAAGCCGGCGCATGCTGCATTCAGCTCGAAAACCAGGTGTCCGACGAGAAACAGTGCGGCCATCAGGATGGCAAGGTCACGGTTCCGCACGAGGACTTTCTAGCCAAAATTAACGCCGTCCGGTATGCGTTTCTTGAGCTCGGCGTGGAAGATGGCGTTATCGTTGCTCGTACGGACTCGCTGGGCGCCGGGCTGACCCAGAAGATTGCCGTGACCCATGAGCCGGGCGACCTCGGCGATCAGTACAACAGCTTTCTGGATGGTGACGTTATCGAGGATGCTGCCGATATCAATAATGGCGATGTGGTTATCAAGCAACACGGCAAGCTGGTCAAACCCAAGCGTTTGGCATCAGGTCTTTATCAATTTAAAGCTGGATCGGGTGAAGACCGCGTCATTCTTGACTGTATTACCAGCCTGCAAAATGGCGCCGACTTGCTGTGGATTGAAACGGAAAAGCCCCACGTTGGGCAAATTGCCAGCATGGTCAACCGTATCCGCAAAGTGGTGCCCGATGCCAAGTTGGTTTACAACAACTCGCCCTCGTTCAACTGGACGCTCAATTTCCGTCAGCAGGTGTTCGATGCCTGGCAAGCCGAGGGTAAGGATGTGTCCGCCTATCAGCGTGACAAGCTAATGAGTGTCGAGTACGACACTACCGAGCTTGGCCAGCTGGCGGATGAATGGACACGCAATTTCCAGCGCGACTCATCCCGTGAAGCGGGTATTTTTCACCATCTTATTACGCTGCCCACCTACCACACTGCGGCGCTTTCAACCGACAACCTGGCCAAGGGCTACTTTGGTAAAGAGGGTATGCTGGCCTACGTACAAGGTGTTCAGCGAGAAGAGATTCGCCAAGGGATTGCCACGGTAAAACATCAAGACATGGCAGGCTCTAACATTGGCGATGACCATAAGGAATTCTTCCACGGCGACGCAGCGCTTAAAGCGGGCGGCAAAGATAATACAATGAACCAGTTTGGCTAATTTAGCCGTACACGCATTCCACGACGAAGTATCTTTATCCCAGGAGGCTTTTTAGCCTCCTTTTTTATTGTTAGGCATGCACACTGTTTTCTTATTCTCTGTCTACACTGGGATTTACGGTCTTTTGATATTCTCTGGTCTTAATTAGTCAATTCAGTTACTTTTCATACGCATTGCACTACCCTTGAAGCACCTGATTATTACTTTTTTAAGCTGCATACCTTGGAGGTTTTAATGAAACGTTTACTACCTGTTGCTGCGTTAAGCATCCTGACCTTGGCCGGGTGTGCCAACACTGCCCCCTACTCAGGTGATGTGTATCGCGGCAACCAAGCTCAAACCAGCCAAAGCGTTACCTATGGAACCATCGTAGCGGTAAGACCCGTACAAATTCAGGCAGATAGCCGTGCGGGGGGCTTGCTGGGCAGTGGCGGCGGCGCCATCATTGGTGGCCTTTTGGGTAGCCAAGTGGGTGGCGGTTCAGGTCGTCAGTTGGCAACCGTTGCCGGTGCTCTGGGTGGTACGATTGCGGGCACCGCTGCTGAAGACCGCGCCAACCGCATCAGCGCACTGGAAATGGAAATCCGCCTTGATGATGGCAGCGACGTGGTGGTGGTACAAGGAGCGGATCACGCCTACCAGGCAGGCCAGCGCGTGCGTCTGATCGGTAGTGGCTCAAACGTAAGCGTCGCTCCGTATTAATAGCGCTTCGCCGATAGGCTCGAGTTGATAGGTCTCGGGCTTGTCGCCAGGTAAGATGAACATTTACCACGTTGAGTGAGCTATTCGTTTTAATGCAAAAAAATGCCCGGCTGTCTTTAGCCGGGCATTTTTATTTTCATAGCGGCAATGACATTCGCCGCTTGATAGCTTAATTAGTGCGACATATTGCTCGCCCAACCGGCCAGCTTCACAATGACCCAACCAACCAACGCCAGCAAAATAGTCACAAGCAAAATATCCACCGGACGAACCAGCGTTGTTGCGCCTAATACAGCCAGCGTCGTTACCCACAAGTAGCGATTATCGCCGTGGCTTTTCATCACGCCAGGCAAAAGCCGGTCCAAGCCTTGGCTGAGGCCATTGTTCCACTTCTGATTGGCAAAGTAGGCAATCAGGACAAATGCAATAAGCCAAATAAAGAAGATTGTCATGCAAGCTCCAGTGAATGTGATCTTAAAAAGGGAAAAGTTGTTGGCTTAGAGTATCCCCGGTGACTGCAAGGCGCAACACCACTATTAGCGATCAGGCGTAAAAACC
Source organism: Halomonas sp. 111 (assembly GCF_052379685.1). Taxonomy (NCBI): domain Bacteria; kingdom Pseudomonadati; phylum Pseudomonadota; class Gammaproteobacteria; order Oceanospirillales; family Halomonadaceae; genus Halomonas; species Halomonas sp. 111. The sequence goes on along the minus strand of NZ_JBQSYV010000005.1, from coordinate 120,638 downwards.
CGGTTTACCCCCTGACAAGCCACGCCTCACGCGTTACCATATTGGGACATGCACTCACCGAAAGGTTATCCAATGCAAATTGCGCAAAACTCGGTTGTCGCGTTCCACTATACCCTGACCAACGATGAAGGTGAGGTGCTCGACAGTTCCGAAGGCCGTGAGCCGCTCACGTATCTTCATGGCGCTGGCAACATCATCCCGGGCCTGGAGAAAGAGCTGGAAGGCCGCGCAGCGGGCGACAAGCTGAACGTTAAAGTATCCCCCGAAGAGGGCTACGGCGAAGTTCAAGAGCAACTGGTACAAGAAGTACCGCGTGATGCTTTTCAGGGCGTTGAAAACATTGAGCCGGGCATGCAGTTCCAAGCCCAGACTCAAGGCGGCCCACTGATGGTGACCGTTAAGAACATCGAAGGCGATACCGTCATCGTTGACGGCAATCACCCGCTGGCAGGCCAGCAACTTAACTTTGACGTTGAGATTGCAACCGTACGTGAAGCAAGCCAGGAAGAAACCGAGCACGGTCATGTGCACGGCGAAGGTGGCGTTGAGCACTAAGTGCCCACGTTTGCTAAAAAGGCAGCCTGCGGGCTGCCTTTTTTTATGCCTTCATTAAAGGCAGCAACGGCGCTCGAAACAGCGCATTCCTAGCGTGATGGTTAACGTAACCGTTAATAGAATCCACGAAGCCCAGGCCACACCAAGCCAGCCAGCTCCCTGCCAGAAAGGCTCCAGCCAGAAGCCACCGAGACTTGCGCCTACGTAATAAAACACCAGATAAAGGGCTGACGCGCTGCCACGCGCGCCTTGGGCATAACGCCCCACCCAGCTGGATGCCAGTGAGTGCGTTAAGAAAAAACCAAACGCATTAATCGTTAGACCGACAATAATTAGCGCCAGCGAATCATTCAGAGTAACGGCGGTACCTGCCATTAGAATCGCCACGCCTGCCATCATGCAGGTAGCAGGAGACGTGCGCTCGGCCAGTCGGCCAGAAATAGCCGATGCAAAAGTGCCGCCCAAATAGGTCAGGAAAATCAGCCCCAGCCCGCTCGCTGCCAGCGCATAAGGTGTAGCGGCCAAGCGAAAGGTGATGTAGCTATATTGATTGATAAAGATAAGAAAATTGATGCCGCCCAGGCAGTAGGCTGCAAGCAGCACCGGGTTACGCAAATGCCCGGCCAGGTCCGTCAGCGCGCGGCGAAGCTGAAAACGCTTGGGCTCAAACGCATGGCTATTAGGCAATAAGCGCCAAAATACTGCGCAGCCAACCAGCGTCATCGCCCCAACCGCAATAAAGGAAGCGGAGGGCCCACCTATCTCCGCGACGGCCCCCCCTACGACCCGACCGCTAATACCGCCCAGCGTATTGGCACCAATATAGAGCCCTACGGCGCTTAGCAGCGCAGACTTTTCAAAGGCATCGCCCATCCAGGCAATGGCAACGGCGGGTAGACCGCCTAATACAAACCCCTGGACTAAGCGAAGCAGTAGCAGGCTTTCAAAGTTCGGGGCAAATGCCAGCGCCAGCGAACAGCCCCCCGCTAGCAGTAGCGTGATACGCATAATGCCTTCACGACCTATCGCATCGGAAAGCGGTCCAAAGACCAAAAGGGACAGAGCAAGTGACAGTGTAGCAACCGACATCAGCAGGCTGACGCCTAAGGTAGACACCTCGTAGGCCGTTTTAAGCTCGGGCAGTAACGGTTGAGGAACATACAGATTAATAAATACCAGAAATGACCCTAAACACAGGGCCATTGTTGCTCGCCACCAAGCGCGTGTTTTGCCTTCAATCATGCCATTCCCAGGAGTAGACAACCTGCAGGGCTGGAAGCGAAACGCCAACAGCCCTGCCCCTTCACGGCGTGAAGTTACTGCCTAAATAAGCCAGGTTGGTGGGTTCCAGCGCCCGACGCGACTGCCAGTAATAACGCTGCCAGTAGCTATTACCCAAACTGGAAATTATGACGCCTTGTGAGGTAGAGGCATGTAAAAAGTAGCCATCTCCTACATAGATGCCCACATGGTTATAACGCCCTGGTGGACGGAAGAAAACCAGATCGCCCGCCTGCAGCTCTTGGCGGTCGATCGAGCGTCCCTCATGTACCTGGCCCGAAGTGGAACGGGGTAATTCTAAATTAAACGTATCGCGATAAACATTACGTACCAGCGCCGAACAGTCGATTCCTCGTTCTGACGTCCCGCCGATGCGGTAAGGCGTCCCCGACCATCGCTGGTGCTGTTCCAGTAGTGCCTGACGTACCAGAGTCGGTGGCGGTGTCTGAAAACTACGTAACTGGTCTAACGAATTACTGACGGGTGACATCTGAGGACTAACGCCTTTCGCCATTCCTGGCAGCGTCATCGAGAAATAGTCCTCGGGCGGCTCGATAGATTGATGCGAAGAGCCTGCACAGCCAGTCAGAAAAGCAATGACAACACAAACACTTACAACACGGACAGCGGTCACAGCGGGGTGTGGCAACGCAACCATGCGATTAACCTCGTACTATTATGGTGAAGGTAGGGTAATTAACACGCGTTAAACTATAAGCTAGACAATGCATGGTTGGCGAGTCTCAATGTAATGTTCGTGAATCACCGGGTAAGGTGTCGATATGCAGCGGCGCAAAATGGCGCGGTTTATTACCCGGAAAATCGAGGCTTGCCCAAGGGCCCGCAAGGATCGGTGCACCGCACACCCAAGCCACCATGGCTTGACGAAACCCGGCTAAAAAGCTGTCACGTTCGGGTGTTTCACCCATAAAAAACGAGAATCCAGCATACATTCCTGCGGCATACTCTTGCCAGCCAGCATAGTGATTAGCCGCCAAATGGTACGCACGGTCCAGCACCTCGGCAAATGCCTGGCTTTCCAGCCAACCCAACTGCCGGGCAGCGATCGCCAAATCGACAAGCTGAGCAATATCCCATGCGGCCATGTCAACATCATTACAGCTATCTTCATTACCCTGCACACGCCGTAGGCGAAGCAGATGGTGGCGATCTTCTTCGGCACAGTCACCCGATTCCAGAATCGCGATTTCGGCCTCTAGACGCTCCGGGTTCAGCGTATAGGGCGCATAGTTGATCTGATACTCCTGGCGGTCGCCAGCTTCCAACATAAAGGTTAGAAACTCTTGCATATCGGCGGCACTACTCAAGTGATAGTGACTCTCCACCCACTCTTTAATGTCCGCGCACTCGCGCGCGCTTTCTGGCTGAGGCTCACTCCACACGGCACTATTAAGCGGCCCAACCAGTGACATGGCCGTAAAGTGCGTAAGCGTTGGCCGCCCGCCTGGCTCGCACCAGGCATCGGGGCGCCAATCCAGCCAGTAAAAGAGGCTCCCGGGATCTTCCAGGTGCCAAGCTATCTCGTTAATTAGCGAGGTATGCTCAGGCTCCGGCAAGCAGCTTTCCCAGGCAAACCAGGCTTCCAGCAACCGCTTGGGGTTAGGGTAAAAACGGCACAAGCAGCTACGCAGTTCACGGGCATAAGCAAGCAGCGGCTCACGCTCGAATAAACCGCTATCCAGCGACATGTGCAAATAGAAGGCAAACTTTTCCGCCATATGGATCGTTGCCGCATGACGGCTGACACCCTTCACCGCATTACGCTGCTTCAACTCGTCTGATGTAGGCTGACCAAACAGCGTGTGTGATGGTGGCAACACGCCGTGCACCGCATCGGCCGCTAACTGATTAAGATGATGTGCCTGGGCAGGCAGCCAGTAACGGGCTAGAACAGTGGGACCCTCATCCGCATGCAGGCCAAGCGACTCTTGAAGATAAAGTGCGGCATCTGCTCGGCGCTGCTCGGCAATGGGTGCGCCGGGGTTTAGCTGGCGCAGCATGACATCGGGTTCACGTACCCCCGCTAACGCCAGCAGCCAGTGATGGGACGTATTGCGCCACGCTTTGACACGCTGTTGTGATGCTTGGCGACTCGTCTCATTCAACAGCGTAGAGGGCGGGCAAGCCCATGGGCTATGTGCGGCGTTGAGCAGTAAGACGTGATGAGGGTTGGGCGTCATATCGCGTCGGTCGACACCCTCAAAAAGGCTCTGACCGCGCATATAGGCTTTTAGAATAGCGCGCCAGTCGTGGTAGCGATGATTCATTAGGTCCGCCGCGTGGCATGCAAGATCATCTGCTTCTGCCTGGCTTAACCAACCACAGCAAGCACCGGCCCAGGCAATCTCCACCAGCCGTAGCCAGTCCCACGCGGCCCATTCAAGCGGCTCGCCTTGGCTTACAAACGCGTTGAGGACACCCGCGTAGGGTGAGTCTTCTATTTCATCCTGCTGCCAAGCAAGCCGTTGGGCGTTATCCATCCCCAGCAGCTCACGGGCTTCAATATCCCAGCGCTGACGCTCTCCCTGAGCGCTCAGCCATAGCGCCACTTCGAGTAGCTGCTCGCGGTCATTGATCTGCCAAATGCGTTCAAGCCATTGGTCGGCTTCCGGCCAATCGGCTCGGCTTGCGGGGTAGCTAATAACGGGGCGAAACAGCGCACATAAACGCCACACCTGCGCTTCTTCCGCCTGGGGCCATAACGGCGCTGGCGCGGGCAACTGTGCCAGCGTATGTTCAAGCCTTTGCCAGGTAATCCCTTCGTCTTCGCTTTCCAGTGCTGAGAGTGCCTGGCAGGCGTCAATAAAACGATCATCCGCGCCGGTTTCCCAGCCCTTGGCGCCCAGCACCCGGCGCAGCTCTGAAAGCCAGCCGCGTAAATCGCTGTAGTCAGCGGTAATACGGCGGATAACATGGTGCGCCCAGGCATGAGCCTGATCGGCATTTAACCACCCTGCTGCCCCGGCCAACGCCGACCACTCAAGCGCGCCCAATAAGCGGTCCGCTTCTCCTGTCGAAGCGCCTAACGCATGAAAAAGCTGTTCGGCCAGCTCGTTACGGCTGGTAATACCCAGTTGCAGCAAACGCTGCTCAGCAGCTTGCGTATCCACCGAGAGCGGATGCGGGGTAAATGCCCAATCACACAGCACCAGCTGTTGGGCCCACCAAGCGTTTAACGCGTCGACCAAGAGACACCTCGAAACAAAAAATCTACCAGCAGTGCGCTAGAGCAAAGCGCCTTAGTGTAACGGAAAGTGGTGGCAAGACCGATAGCTAAACTGACCGATTGGTGCAAAACGACACTGCCCGACACAAGGCCGGGCAGCAAATGATATCGAACCAGTGCGCCGCTTAAGCACGGCGTCTTTTATTTAACGCTACGCACTTCGCACTTTACTAATAACCCACAGCAGTACGACAGCCCCTACCGTAGCGGTCACTAGCGAGCCAATAAAGCCGCCCGCCTGCAAGCCTAGCAAACTAAACAAAAAGCCACCTAACACGGCTCCAACGATACCCACACCGATATTGCCCAGGATGCCGAAACCGCCGCCGCGCATGATATTGCCAGCGATCCAGCCAGCCAAACCACCAATAATTAACCACGCAATAAAGCCCATAGTGCCTCCTTGATATCCACTTTTCAGGGTTTTACCTATGTCTCTTACCTGCCAACCTAGGCGTTTTACCTACTCATTATGCTTGTCCTACCATAGCACACAGCGCGACAATCCTGCCTGATTTGATACACACCCTTTTAAGGAACGCTCATGACCCCTGATTCACTCGTAACTCTTATGGCTAGCGTAGACGGCCAGCAAATAACGACGTGGGAAGGACGCAATGTCGCTCTTTTCAATATGCCCTGGGGCGAGCTTGCCATCAGCCTACAAGGCGCCCAAGTGCTTCACTTCAAACCTGCCAATGATACCGGCTGGCTTTGGGTAACACCGACACCGCCCGCAATGCCCGACGTTATACGCGGCGGCATCCCATTATGCTGGCCCTGGTTTGCAGACGAGCGCTACGCCGACGAAAGTCCTGAACGCGACGGCCCATTCCACGGTTTGGCTCGCCAAGCCAGTTGGCGGCTGGACGCCGTTGATGAGCACGCAGAGGGAATTGAGGTGCACCTTTCTCCCGAGCACCCTCTGCACAACCAACTCACCGCACGCGTGGTGGTTCAGGCCAACGCGCAGCACTTAAATGTTGAGCTTATCAGTGAAAATATCGGCGATACGCCGGTTAAAACCAGCGGTGCGCTGCACACCTATTTAGCCGTTGATGACGTGCATCAGTGCCGTGTGGAAGGTCTTGCGGGCGCCCGTTACCTGGACAAACTGCGTGATTTTGCGGAGTCCGAGCAACAAGGCACGCTGGCTATCCGTGGCGGCATCGACCGAATTTATCACAGCAATGAAGCCGTGCTTCTAGATGATGGCGTGCGCCGCTTGCGCGTTGCCAAGCAGTCAAGTGATTCAACCGTGGTGTGGCACCCCGGTGCGAACCCTCCCGGCGACACACCTGCTGACGCCGCGCGCCATTTTTTGTGCATTGAAGCCGCCAACACGCGCCTTGACCCGGTGTGGCTGGTACCAGGCGCCCAGCACCTGCTGGGGACAACGCTAAGTCGCGGTTAATGCACGGTTCATCAACCCTTGGCTATGCTATTCACTATGCTAGCAACCAAATTAGCCATTACGTTTGCAACGCCGCCAGCCACTAATGTTCGCTCACTACGTGAGCCGCTTACGGCCACGGCCCCATGACTTCTGAATTCAGGATTAACAAAAGGAACGCCAGGATGCGCCAGCCGTTAAGCCGCGAACTGAGTAACTTACTGGAACGAGGCCGAGACCGTCAGCTGCGCTTAGCGGTAACAGGGCTATCACAAGCGGGCAAAACGGCGTTTTTAACCTCGTTGGTGAACCAGCTACGTCATGCGGGCGTCGAGGCAAGGCTGGATTTACTGCCCGCCGCCCGAGATGGCCGCTTACTGGGCGCACAGCGGCTTAATCAACCCGATCTTGGCGTCCCCCGCTTCCCCTACGACCCGGGCATGGCAGCACTGCGCGATACGCCGCCGCGCTGGCCCGAACCGACACGGGGCATCAGCGAATTACGCCTGCAGTTGCGCTATCGGCCTGCGCAAAACGGCTGGCTGTCACCGGATATCGCCCATTTAACTCTGGACCTGTTTGATTACCCGGGCGAATGGCTGCTCGATTTACCGCTGCTGCAGCACGATTTTTACAGCTGGTGCCAGGCCCAGCCCTTGTTGGAAGGCGAGCAGCGGCGCGCACTCTTCAGCGAGTGGTTAGACGCGGTGAAAGCTTTAGACCCCGCTGCTGAAGCGGACGAAGCGCAACTGGCGCACTTGGCTGATGCCTATGCGCAAGGGCTTCGTCGTGCCAAGGCAGCGGGCTTTTCGGACCTTCAACCAGGGCGTTTTTTGCTTCCCGGTGAGCTGGCGGGCGCCCCGGTGCTGCAGTTTTTCCCCCTGCCCCATCTTGATGCTTCCAGGGAAATGCTCAACAACCTGCCCCAAAGCAGCCTTTACGCCACGCTTGCTGCCCGTTTTCGCTACTATCAGCAACAGGTGGTGAAGCCCTTCTATCGTGATCATTTCAGGCGTTTTGATCGCCAGATTGTACTGGTCGATGTACTGGGTGCACTGAACGCCGGGCCAGAACGGTTTGAGGACCTTTCCCGTGCGCTGCGTCAATTAATGCAAAGCTTCGACTACGGCAAACGCAGCCTGCTATCGCGTCTGTTCGCACCCAAAATTGACCGTTTGGCCATCGCCGCCACCAAAGCGGATCACGTAACGCCAGACCAGCACGGCCATGTTGTACAGTTACTGGAAGCGCTGCTAGCCGAACCGCTGAAGGATTTACGCTTTGCCAACGTGCCGGTAAAAGCACTGTCGCTTGCTGCTATTCGGGCCACCGAGGCACGCGAAGTATTGCAAGATGGAAAACGCTCCTCGGCGCTACGCGGCACGACGCTTGAGGGCGAAGACGTGCTGGTTTACCCAGGCGATGTCCCGACCCGCCTGCCCAATGCCGACTTCTGGCAGCACCAGGGCTTTGACTTCCCCAGCTTTCGACCCATGCCATCGACATCGGATGCACTGACACATATTCGAATGGACGCCGCCATTGATTGGCTGATTGGAGATAAACTCGCATGACTGACCCACAGCCACGGCGTAATTTTCGCCTGCACGATACGCCCGACACGGCTACCGAGCAGGAGACCCGCCTACGCCAGCAGCAGCGCTTTGAAGCAACCGACGATGACCAGCCCCTTATAACGGCGGCCGAGGAACAGGCGTTGCCCGCTACCAGCCTGGGCGCCCCACGCAAACGCCGCTGGGGATTAATGTTTGCCTTGGCAGGTGGAGCCACGCTGGGCATCATCGAACTGGCCACCGGCATTCCCGATGCGCTTTCCCAGTCAGCGTGGATGAATTTGGCGTGGCAGCTGTTTGGCATCAGCCTGATTGGCTTAGGGGGCATGTCACTGATCAGAGAACTCGGCCGATTAAGGCGTCTGAAACGCCATGATCGACTGCGTAGCGATTTAGCTGAACTGCCCCAACGCTCGCCCCATCAGGCAAAGAGAATGGCCGAAGCGCTTCGCCAGCAATTAAAGCTTTCAGCGGACGATCCCCACTGGCAAGCGTTTGAGCGCGCCTGTGAGCCACATCATAACGGAGAGGAAGTTCAGGCGCTGCTGCGCCACCACTTGTTGGCACCCCGCGATCGTGAGGCGCAGCGTCTGATAACCCGTATGTCGGGGGAAACCGCCATTATGGTGGCGATCAGCCCCCTTACGCTGGTGGATATGGCGCTGGTAGCCTGGCGCAGTCTCGCCATGGTCGACAGGTTATGCCGGCTTTACGGCCTGGAACTTGGTTACGCCAGCCGCTTACGTCTGTTTAGAAATGTGTTGCGCAACATGGCGTTTGCAGGCGTAAGCGAACTCGCCGCCGATGCCAGTATGGATATGCTCTCGCTGCACCTGGCTGGCCGAATTTCCACTCGCGCAAGTCAAGGGCTGGCCACCGGGCTGCTTAGCGCCCGTTTGGGGCTACGTGCCCAGCGCCTCTGCCGCCCAGTAGCCTTTATACCCGAAGAGCAACCCAGAATGGCCGACCTGCGCCAGGACCTCTGGCGTCAGATCAAACGGTTGGATAAAGAGCCTGCCCCGGCCACACGGGCCAGGGAGTAGTCACTGGCTAAGCGATTCGCTGCCCGCTCACCGCATCAAACAGAATGGCTTGTTCCATATCAATACGCAGCGCCAGGCGCGTTCCGGCGACAACCGGGCATTTAGGACCAACGCGAGCGGTAACTTCCTGCTCGCCCAGCGGCAACCGCAGCAGGATATCCGCGCCGGTCGGCTCTACCACGCTGATATGTGCGTTGAGCAGCGTGCCTTCGGCCTGCGCCGTTAGACGCACATCCTCTTCGCTAAAGTGTTCCGGACGCAGGCCAAGAATGACCGGTTGATTAAGACGCTCGGCCATATCGGGCGTCACACGGCTTTCAGGCCAGGGAAGCAGCAAGTCCGTCTCACCTGGTGTTGCAATTCGCAGCTGGTAGCGGTCATGCTCTTTTTCCAGCATCGCGCGAATAAAGTTCATGGAGGGCGACCCCATAAAGCCCGCCACAAACATATCGACCGGGTTGTTATACACCTCATCAGGGCTGCCAAGCTGGAGGATATTGCCATCACGCATGACGGCAATGCAGTCGGCCAGCGTCATTGCTTCTACCTGGTCATGAGTAACGTAGACAATCGTGGTGCCTAGGCGCTGGTGAAGCTTTTTGATTTCGGTGCGCATATCAACGCGCAGCTTGGCATCCAGGTTGGAAAGCGGCTCATCGAACAGATAGACCTTGGGCTCCCGCGCCAGCGCCCGCCCCATCGCCACCCGCTGGCGCTGCCCGCCGGAAAGCTGGGCAGGCTTGCGCTCCAGCAGGTGAGTGATTTGCAGTAAATCTGCCACGCGCTCTACCGAGGCTTCGCGTTCGGCTTTGGGCACTTTACGCATCTCTAACCCGAAGCTAATGTTCTGGCGCACGGTCATGCTGGGATAAAGCGCATAGGACTGAAACACCATGGCGATATCGCGCTCGGCAGGCGTGTTAAAGGTGACGTCTTCGCCATCAATCAAAATATGGCCGCTGGTCACCGGCTCAAGCCCGGCAATCGCGTTCATTAGCGTGGACTTGCCGCAGCCAGAAGGCCCGACCAGAATCAAAAAATCACCGGAATTAATCGAAATACTGACGTCTTTCAGCACTCGCTCGCTGCCAAACTCTTTACGAACGTTGCGAATTTCTAATGTCGACATAAAAAACACCCTGTTTTGTTATCAGGCTCTTCTCAGAACTAGCCTTTGACGGAACCGGCGGTTAACCCACGCACGAAGTATTTACCTGCCAGTACGTACACCACCAGGGTGGGTAGCGCTGCGATCATCGCCGCGGCCATATCGACGTTATATTCACGTACGCCGGTGGAGGTGTTGACGAGATTATTAAGCGCCACGGTCACGGGCTGAGTGTTATGGGCCGAAAAGGCCACGCCAAACAAAAAGTCATTCCAGATTTGAGTGAACTGCCAAATCACCGAGACGACGATGATCGGTGCAGAAACCGGCAGCAGGATTCGCCAGAAAATGCGGAAGAATCCGGCGCCGTCCAACTTCGCAGCCGACACAAGCTCGTTGGGAATACCCACATAAAAGTTACGAAAGAAGAGCGTGGTAAACGCAATCCCAAACACCACATGCACCAGTATCAAGCCAGCACGTGAGCTGGAAATGCCCAGCCAACCCAGGGTTTGCGCCATGGGCAGCAACACCACCTGAAAGGGAATGAAGCAGCCGAACAGCATTAACGCAAACACCAATTCGGACCCCTTAAAGCGCCATTTGGTGAGCGCGTAGCCGTTAAGGGCGCCGATGGTGGTTGAGATCAATACCGCGGGTATAACGATTGCAAAGGAGTTCCAGAAATAACCGCCGACGCCATCGCAGCGCATGCCGGTACAGGCTTCTCCCCAGGCTTTTGTCCAGGGCGCGAGCGTCGGATTCTGTGGCCACGATAAAAGTGTCCCGGCGCTGATTTCACTAAGTGGCTTCACCGAGGTCATCAACATCACGATAAGCGGCAGGATATAAAACAGCGCAGCGAGAATCAGTACGCCGTACAGCACACCCCGGCCCAAGCGTGCCGCGAAGGTTTGGCGACGAATGACATTATCCATGCTTACGGCTCCTTAATTCGGAGTAGAGATAAGGAATCAAAATCGCCAACACGCCGCCAAGCATGAGCATGGCACTCGCAGACCCCAAGCCAATCTGGGCGCGATTAAACGCGTGGGCATACATAAAGGTGGCCGGTAAGTCGGTCGCGTACCCAGGCCCGCCGCCAGTCAGTGCAATCACCAAGTCAAAACTTTTGATCGCAATATGCGCCAAAATCATTACGGCACTAAACACCACCGGGCGCAGGCAGGGCATTACCACACGCCAGTAAATGCGCGGCAGGCTTGCACCATCTAACTGAGCCGCTTTGACAATGCTGTCGTCGATGCCGCGCAGCCCGGCCAGAAACAGCGCCATGACAAACCCGGATGCCTGCCATACGGCCGCAATGACCAGCGTGTAGATCGCCATATCGGGGTCAATAATCCAGTCAAAGCGAAAGGACTCAAACCCCCAGCTCTGCACCATCGCTTGAATACCCAGCTGCGGGTTAAGCAACCACTTCCACACGACGCCAGTGACGATAAATGAAAGCGCCATGGGATAGAGATAAATGGTGCGCAGCGCGCCTTCCTGGCGAATTTTTTGATCCAGCAAAATGGCCAGAAACGCACCGATTACCAGACAAATGGCCACAAACAGCACGCCAAAAATCATCAGGTTGGTTGAGGCAACCCACCAGCGGTCGTTCGCCATTAAACGGGCATATTGCCCAAAGCCCACAAAATCGTAGCTGGGCAGCATGCGCGAGCTGGTCAACGAGAGCACGAAGGTCCACAGCATAAAGCCGTAAACAAAAAACAGAGAAATCGCTACCGACGGTGCCAACACTAGGCGCGGAAGCCACGCCTGCAGACCACCAGAAGATGTTGACCGCTTGGCACCAGGCGCTAGGCGCAGCGCAGAGGTATTTTTCATGGGGAGGTAACTCTTATAAAAGAAGTGGCTTACCCGTAAACTCAAGCGCCGCCGTTGCGGCGGCGCCCTACAGCATTTCCTGGCGGTATTGCCTGCCCCCTACCTGAGCCAAGCTAAACCAAGCCAAGCGAAAAGCGCGTTAGAACGAGGCCGCTTGCGCTGCGCTCACCATGCGTTCAGCGGCTTCTTCGGCAGTCATATCAGCACTATTGAAGTAGTTAGTTACGACGTCAAAAATAGCCCCTTGTACATCCGCGCGAACGGCCATGCCGTGCGCCATACTAGGCACTAAACCGCCCTCTTCAGCGGTGCGCTGAAAGTCGGCCAGCGACTGCTGGGCACAGCTGTCGAATTCATTCATATCCAGGTCAGGACGCGCTGGAATTGAGCCTTTCGCCAGGTTGAAGGCTTCCTGGAAAGTAGGTTCAAGCACCAAACGTGCCAATGCCTGTTGCGCCTCACGCTCGCCGTCATCCGTCACCCGGAACATGGCCAGACTATCAATGTTGAAGGTAAATGCGTCTTCCGTGCCGGGTGCCGCTGCACACAGATACTCTTCACCGGCTGTCAGCCCCGCCGCGGTAAACTCACCTTTGGCCCAGTCACCCATCAACTGCATGCCTGCCACACCTTCAATCACCATCGCAGTGGCAATGTTCCAGTCACGCCCGGGCATACCTTCGTCCATTAGCTCACGCAGACGCTTGAAGTCTTCCAGCGACTCGATCATTTGATCGCCGCCCAGCGCTTCCGGATCTAAATCCACCAACGCCGCTTGGTAAAACTCACTGCCTTGACCACCTAATAACACGCTTTCAAATACCGTAGCGTCTTGCCAGGCTTGGCCACCGTGCGCCAACGGCACAAAGCCCGCTTCGCGAATGGCCTCTCCCGCGACAAACAGCTCATCCAGGGTCGTTGGCATTTCAACCCCAGCGGCATCCAGTACTTCGGGGTTGGCCCATAGCCAGTTCACCCGGTGGACGTTAGCAGGTACCGCCACATACTGACCGTCATAGCGCATAATATTGGCGACAACCTCAGGCAGCAGTTCATTCCAGCCTTCGGCGTCTGCGACATCATCAAGATTACCTAACAGACCCAGCTCGCCCCACTCCTGGATTTCAGGCCCCTTGATTTGAGCCGCTGAAGGAGGATTCCCAGACATGGCACGCGACTTGAGCACGGTCATCGCCGTTTCACCACCGCCCCCGGCGACAGCAAAATCCTGCCAGCCATAACCTTCCGCTTCCATCAGCTCTTTAAGCACGTTGGCAGCGCGGGCTTCACCGCCGGAGGTCCACCAGTGAAGTACTTCGACGTCATCGGCGTGAGCTGTCGCGGCAAGTGTAGCCCCGGCTAAGGCGAGTGCGAGGGTGGTTTTCTTAAACATCGGCATTACGTCGCTCCTGATATTGTTATTGTCCTCTCGGACGTTCGGCCTTTAAAAGGTTACTCCAGGAAAAGCAGCAACGTGAGTTACCGAGTGCTGCATAGTGTTGGAGGTTTATTACAAACCCGTAATAGTTTCCTGACGGGGTAGCGTAAGGGTCACGATTAGGCCTTGTTCGGCATGGTTAGCAAGCTGAATATTGCCACCGTGTGCCCGGGCGATATGCTTGGCAATGCCTAACCCCAGGCCGCTACCGCCGGTATGGCGGCTGCGAGAAGGTTCCAGCCTTACAAAGGGCGAAAACACGCGTTCTAACTGCTTTTCAGGAATGCCCGGGCCGTAATCGCGTATCTGTAAGGTGACGCTTTCCTCCTCATCAAACAGATAGATATCCGCCTGCTTACCGTAAAAAATCGCGTTCTCAAGCAAATTGGCCAGGCAACGCTTTAGCGCTAGAGGCTTGGCAACAATCGGCGCGATGTTGACGGCACTCTGGCGCTCAATCTTGACCTCCCCCCCTTGCAAGCTAAGCGCCTCGGCCAGTTCTTCAAGCAGTTGCTCCAGAGAGACAGGCACCGGTTCTTCGTGCAAATCCAGCCCTTTTACCGATGCCAGCGCGCCTTTTACCAAACTATCCAATTCGTCCAGAGAGGCACAGAAACGCTCGCGCTGGAGCGTGTCATCCAGCATCTCGGCACGCAGGCGCATACGGGTAATCGGTGTTTTTAGGTCATGAGAAATAGCGGAGAACAGCCGCTCGCGCTCCTCAATCTGCTCGCGTATGCGTCGCTGCATTCGATTAAACGCAATGGCAGTGGCCGCCACCTCTTTGGGTCCACTCTCCTTTAAGGGGGGAATATCAAGGTCATCTCCCAACTGCCTGGCCGCGCGTGAAAGCCGTGCCAGCGGCCGAGTCACGCTGGTAATGCCCAGTAACGAAAGCGCCAACACGCTCAGCAGTACCAAAAGCCCTACCAGCAAGCGCTCTTCAGAAAGCCAGCGATAGCCGCTAAAAATATCGGGCACGCCCAGGAGCGTGGCAACGTAGAGCCAGGTGCCGGGTGAAAGCTCTAACTGTACGACTAAAATGGGTGGCGATAGCGGCTCCATCATCAGGCTGTGCTGCCCCCAACGGGGCGGCAGGTCATAAAGCAGCACCTCGTTATTGAGTACGCGCAGATTTTCCGGACGCGAAAATTCGACGACGACATCGTCAATATTAAGCTCGCGAGTGAGCACCGAACGTACGTTGTTAACGACGACTTCTTTTTCCAGCCCCGAGCCAATATCGTTGACCATGAGTCGGCGCTCGTTAACGCTCACAAAAAATCGCGTTCCGCCCATATTACGTAACTGATCCAGCACAATATGGCGGTATTCAACGGGTAGCGAGCGGAAGAACCGCATGGTGGAGGCGATGCTAAAGGCCATGTTAGTGGACAGCTCATCAAGCTGAGCCAAATGGCTGGATCGTACTTGAGAACTCCAAAGCGCATAGCTGGCGCCTTGAGCCACCAGTACCCCAGCGATCATGATAATGACAAAACGGCCACGCAGAGAAGCAGGCAGCCAGCGGGCCAGCCTACGTCTAATGCCTCTCCAGCCTGTCGCTTTCACGTTAGTGCATCTACCTGGGCGGTTAACACATAGCCCGCCCCTCGCACCGTGCGGATCAGTTGCGAATGCTGAGCATCTTCGCCCAACCGTTGGCGAAGCCGACAAACGTGAACATCAATGGAGCGATCAAACGGCGGCGCGTCTCTCCCCCGGGTCAGCGCATAGAGATCATCCCGCGAGAGCACCGTGGCAGGGTGTTCCAGAAACACTTGAAGTAGTTGAAAATCGGCCCCTGAGAGCGAGGTACGCTCACCCTTCTCGTCAATCAGCTCTCGCGTCATGCGATCCAGCTGCCACTGACCGAACCCTACCCAACGCGCTTGCCCTGTGGGAATAGGCGCCGCATCACTGCGCGTACGCCGCAACACCGCTTTAATACGCGCTAACAGCTCGCGGGGGTTAAATGGCTTGCTCAGGTAGTCATCAGCACCTAACTCCAGGCCGAGAATTCGATCGGTCTCATCAGCACTGGCCGTGAGCATAATAATCGGCACATCGCTATGCTTTCTCACATCACGGCAGATGGTAAACCCGTCATCGCCGGGCAACATTAAATCGACAATCAGCAAGTCGGGAGAACACTCCAAGCGCAGAGCATGCAGCGCTTCGGCGCCATCGGCGGTAAAAACACGATAACCGTGGCGACCCAGATAATCAGCAAGCAGCTCACGAATTTCCGGATCGTCATCGACCACAATCAAGGTAGCAGCGGGTGTCGTCATTGCAGCGGCTTTGGCCCTACGTTGTTGTCGTTCTGGGGCCATGATGATGGTCGAGGGGACCGGGCATCTCAAGTCCCCTTCGACTAATGATGGGACTGACGCTAACGAATCTTCTTTTTAATGCCGCTTTCAGAGTGCAAATCGCTCGCGTAACAGCACAGCTACGGCCGCCTCGCCGTGGTGGCCTATCTGCCGCGCGGCGCTCAGTCTGCCGGCCATTTCTGGGTGTGAGTTAATCATGAAGTGCGGCTCGCCCACCAGGCTTAGCATCTCAACGTCGTTGAGGTTGTCGCCAAAAGCGAGGCAGTCTTCAGGCGCAACCGAGAGGCGCTTGAGCAGCGCCGACAACGCCACTCCCTTATTGACGCCTCCCGCCATAATCTCTAATGAATCGCTGGTTGAATAGGTCACGTGAAGCGAGCCATCATTAATTTCGCGGATGGCGGTTTCGACCTTTAACAGCGCATCGGGGCGCCCGCCGTAAAGTACTTTACCGATCCCCTCGGTAGGCATCTTCTCCGGCGGCACCACTTGGTAGACAAATCCCGTGGCTGCATGCATTTCCAAATGGCTGGGTGACTCAGCATCTATGTACCAAGCATCGTCCAAGTAAAGGCTTAACCGCACATTGCCCGGGCGCGGCAATTTAATCAACGCGGCAGCCTGAGGGGATCCGACATGGTAGGCCGCCAGCAATTGATCGTTAGGGTCGTGTGTATAGGCACCGTTACTGCTGATTAAATGGATGGGAACATTGAGCTGATCTCTAAAAACACGCATATCGGCATAGTGGCGTCCTGATGCAAGCACCAAGAGATGCCCCTGGTTGACCAACGTTCTCAAGACCTCAATGGTATCTTCGTGCAAGCGATGGTCGCGCCCCAACAGGGTGCCATCAAGATCAGAAACAATCAGCCGTGGTGTCATAACGTGCGCTCTCCATTAATGAAACATCAGCTTAACCGATCCTCCTTGAGCTATGTAACACCTTGATACTATCTAAGATACTATCTAACTAACATCAACTTCCACGGCGGATAATTGGCGCAGCCCCTGGGAATCCGTATAGTGGCAAGCTACTCTCGCCAACTGATTGATCTCATGCTTCAGAATAATTCTATGCTTGCTCAGCTCAAGCAACAAATTCGTGATACCACCCCGCGCGCTGAAGGGGTGATTAAAGCTACCGAGAAAGGCTTTGGCTTTCTCGAAACCGATAACGGTGAATCCTACTTCGTGCCGCCTCCCGCAATGAAGCAGGTGATTCACGGTGACCGCGTAGAAGCGGTGATTCACGAAAACGGTGACAAGAAATCGGTTGAGCCTGAAAAGCTGATTGAAGCCGGTCTTGACCGCTTTGTGGCGCGTGTTCAAAAGCGCGAAGATCGTTTGGCCGTCGTCCCTGATCACCCCTCTATTCGTAATGTGATCAAGTCACGTATCAAAAACAGCCTGGATGAAGCCAGCATTGCCGATGGTGACTGGGTGGTTGCCCGCCTGGTTCGCCATCCGCTTAAAGAGAATGACCGCGGATTTTTTGCCCAAATTGATGAGTTGGTCGCCAAGTCGGACGACCCTGCGGTGCCATGGCGCGTCACACTTGCCCGTCACGCGCTGGAACAGGACTGCCCCGATGCGGGCACCGAATGGCCATTACACGAAGAAGGCCTGACCCGCGAAGACCTTACCGAGCAGCCCTTCTTCACTATCGACGGTGAAAAAACCCGCGATATGGATGATGCGCTACACGTCAGCAAACGCGCGGAAGGCGGCTGGCAGCTAAGCGTCGCGATTGCGGACCCCACTGCCTATGTAGAAGAGGGGCATGCCGCTGACCTGGAAGCACGTACCCGCGCCTTCACCGTGTACCTGCCGGGCCAAAACGTGACCATGCTGCCTGAACAGTTGGCCGATGACCTGTGTTCGCTACGGGAAGGCCAAGAGCGCCCGACACTCGCCTGCACGTTGGTTATCAATGCCGACGGCAGCTTGGGTGACTACCGCTTCTTCGCGGCGAACGTTAAATCGCATGCCAGGCTCGTGTATGACCGCGTTTCTGACTGGATTGACGGTCAAGGCGATTGGGCACCCGAAGATAACATCGCCGAGCAGCTTACTGCGCTGCAAGAACTCACCGAAGCACGTACCGCCTGGCGCAACGAGCACGCACTGGTCTTTAAAGATCGCCCCGATTACGTTTTTGAGCTGGACGCGGCAGGCAATGTGCTGGCGATCAATACCGAAGACCGGCGTATCGCCAACCGCATGATTGAAGAGTCGATGATTGCGGCCAACGCCTGCTGCGCGGACTTCCTGGCAAGCCACATCGGCCACGGTATCTTTAACGTGCATCGTGCCTTTGAGCCCGAAAAAGCCGAGGCGGCGCAAGAGTTCCTGGCAAGCCAGGAGATTACCGTTGAGCGTGAAGCGTTAACGGAACTGGATCACTACAAAGAGCTTAAGCGCGCGCTTGAGAGCCGCGATGACGCTTGGCTGGATGCCCGTCTGCGTCGTTTCCAGGGCTTTACCAGCATGTCTGCTCAGCCCGGCCCGCACTTTGGCCTTGGCTTGGCTGCTTACGCGACCTGGACATCGCCGATTCGTAAGTATGGCGATATGGTCAATCACCGTTTGATCAAACGCGTACTGAAAAGCGAACAGGCCCCGGCAGAAGCAAGCCAGGCGTTAACCGAGCAGCTCACCGAGCGCCGCCGCCTAAACCGGATGGCCGAGCGTGATGTGAAAGACTGGCTCTACGTGCGCTTCTTAACGCCTGCGGCGCAGAACCAGGACACGTTTGAAGCTGACATTATGGCGATTAACCGTGGCGGTATGCGCGTACGCCTGATTGAGAATGGCGCTACCGCGTTTGTTCCAGCTCCCTTGATGCATAGCGACCGCGACAAAGTGGCTATTGATGATAAAGAGGGACGCATTCAGATCGAGGGTGAAGAGCGCTATAAACTGGGCGATAGCCTGCGTGTTGCGCTGGTAGAAGCGCGTGAAGAGACCCGTTCGCTGGTGGCACGCCCCGCCTAAAGTGCCTTCCCGCCCATATGGGCGGGCTTATGACCTCGGCAACCTGGCAATAGCCGATTTCCGCTTGCCTCAGCGGTCATCAAAATGACACATTATACAGGGGGCGCCTGCGGCCCCCTGCGTTTGCAATCATAAGTCGCCCGCTCAACTATCAGTGGTTCGAGGAGGTATCGGCGTAGTGCATATTGCCGACATGACCATGTTTTATGCGCCCTCCAGTGGCGGCGTACGTACCTATCTTGATGCCAAGCGTCATCGCTTGAACGCCCTGACCGATGCTCGCCATACCCTGCTGGTGCCCGGCGAGCGCCATGTGTATATAGCCCAAGATCACCGTGTTGATGTGCCCGCAACCCCACTGCCTTTCAGCAATGGCTATCGCTTCCCATTGACAAGGCGTCCCTGGCGGCGAGCGCTTAATGAGGTGCGTCCGGACCTGATCGAAGCCGGCGACCCGTATACCGTCGGCTGGGCAGCCATCGCAAGCGCCCGTGAGCTTGATATCCCGCTGATAGCCTTTTACCACTCCGACCTACCCACCATGATCAGCAATCGGCTGGGGGGCTGGTCACGTTCGCTGATCAATGGCTACATCTCGCGGCTTTATGATCATTATGATCGCGTCCTCGCTCCGAGCCGTGTGATGGCAGAGCGACTCGAAGGACTGGGTATTAAGGAGGTTCGCGTTCAGCCGCTGGGCGTAGATCTCACAACCTTTCGTCCTGAACTTCGCGATGAGCAGGTCAGGGTCGAGCTGGGGCTTGATGACGACACACGCCTGCTGGTTTTTGCCGGGCGTGGCTCGCAGGAAAAAAACCTGTCGATCCTGCTGGAGACCATGCGCCGCCTGAAGAGCGGCACATCCACACAGCGCTATCATTTACTGATGGTCGGCTCCTCAATGCCGACTCAGGTTCCCGACAACGTAACGGTCATCAATCATTTTTGCCCGACCGCCGAGATTGCACGTTATTTCGCCAGTAGCGATGCGTTGTTGCATGCGGGCACCCAGGAAACCTTCGGGCTGATTGTGCTGGAAGCCATGGCTTGTGGCATTCCGGTAGTGGCAGCCCGCGCCGGTGCGCTGACCGAAAACATTCCCGAAGAGTGCGGAATGCTGTGTCGACCACTGGACAGTGAAGATATGGCTCGCAGCATTCAGGCGCTTTTCGAAAACGATGCAAAAGCCATGGGCCGTCGCGCGCGCGCGCATGTAGAACGCCATCATGACTGGGATATCGTCGTGCAGGGGGTTATGCAGCACTATCGCGAACTTCTCGGCATTAGTCATACGGCAACGGTGAGCGCACAGCATGGCTAACAGGGAATTTGCACTGGTACTCCATGACATTGCCCCCATCACCTGGCCGGACTATCGCGCCTTTGTCGAGGAGGTCGATAGCATGGGAAAAATCCCCATGACTTGGCTTGTCGTGCCTGACTTTCATCATCGCAGTAACACCTTTAAAGACACCGACATGCTGCAGCTTCTGCATCAGCGCAGGGAGCGCGGAGACGAACTGGCGTTACATGGTTTCTATCACTGCGATGATGCGCCCGCCCCCCGCACGCCGCGCGATTACTTCATGCGACGGCTTTATACCTATGAAGGTGAGTTTTACCCGCTCAGCTACGCTGATGCGCTTGAACGTTTACAGCGTGGCGTCGAACTTTTTCGTGCTCAAGACTGGCCACTGGAGGGATTCGTTGCGCCCGCCTGGCTTTTAGGCGAAGGCGCCCGGCAGGCACTGAAAACCCAAGGGTTTACCTATACCAGCGACCCCGGCCAGCTGTACTTTCTGCCAGACTACACACCGATTAAGGCGCCCTCGCTAGTGTGGAGCGCACGCAGCCGCTGGCGGCGCGGTATGTCCTGGGTCGTTAATGAGCGGGCCAGGCGTCGTCATCGCCAAGCGCCACTGATTCGCCTGGGGTTACACCCCGTGGATATGCGCCATGCTATTTCAAGGCGCTACTGGCTGACGACGATTCGGCGCCTGTTAGAAGAAGGCTATCGGCCCACCACCAAGATCAGTTGGTTACAGCGCCATTGCAGTCAGCACGATACTGGCACCTTGTCATCACGTATGGGTACCCGCCTTGAAAACGCTCGCCCAGCGCCAAACCCACCCCTGAATAATTAAACGCATGCAAAGAACACTCTGGCTGCTGACCGCAGGCCTCATCGCTGTTATGGCCATCCCCCTATTATTGGGTGGCACTGACCTTATTCATTTACTTGCCGGGTTTCCACCAAGTCTGTTTGCGCTGATGCTGTGCATGATATTGGCCTGCTGGCTGCTTAACGGTGCCAAGCTGCGTGTTCTACTGGCGGGACGCGCCGGCAACATGGGCCTGATGCGTGCTACTGGTACGGTAATGGCCACTGAATTCGCCATTTGCGCCACGCCAGGGGGAAGCGGTGGGCCATTGACACTGATCGCCCTTCTCACGCGACGTGGCGTACGACCCGCGCAGACCACTGCCATTTTTGCTGTAGACCAAATCATTGACCTGCTGTTTTTTCTCTGTTCAATGATCGCGATGATGATTTATGTCATCACGCGCTCCATTGATGCCCGGCTAGGATGGATGCTAGTGGTGCCCATGGCACTCTTGTGCCTGGCGCTGCTCGGCGTCGTTCTCATAGGCCGCTATCATCGTCGCGTACTAATTGTGACCGGCCGCCTACTGTCTCGAATGCGTGTCAGTGCACGGCTTCAGCATGCCATGGTGCGCCGCATCCTGCTCTTCAAGCAGGCCTTTACCGAAACCCTTCAGTTGCCACGCTCCGCGCTGGCCTTGGCCTTCGGATTCGGGATCGTGCACTGGATCGTGCGCTACAGCATTCTCTACGTCACGCTGTACGGCCTTGGGCAACATCTGGACTGGGCATGGACCTTCCTGGTGCAGATGCTCTCCATGGCGGCAGGCCAACTGACCCTGCTGCCCGGCGGTGCCGGGGGTGCAGAGCTCTCCTCGTCGGCCCTGCTGGCCCCTATCGTGGGTCAAAGCAGTGCGGCAGCCGCCATCTTGATCTGGCGTGCTGTCACCTACTATTTTTATCTGATCGCCGGGGCGCCGGTATTTATGCTGATGGCAGGACGCCCGCTACTCAGAAAAATTCTTGAAGGGCGCAAGCGTGAGGTCGAGGGTTAAAATGACGGCGGTGCAGTCAACTTGAAGACACAAAAAAGGGGCGCCAAACGGCACCCCTTTTTGATCCGCTTGCCAGCTTACCAGCCCGTCACTTCTTTTAGTGCGTCGCCGATTTCTGCCAAAGAACGAACGGTTTTAACACCGGCGTCTTCCAGAGCAGCAAACTTCTCGTCAGCCGTGCCTTTACCACCAGAAATGATGGCGCCAGCGTGGCCCATACGCTTGCCAGGAGGTGCAGTAACACCGGCAATGTAAGAAACCACTGGCTTGGAAACGTGATCCTTGATGTAGGCGGCTGCTTCTTCTTCAGCCGTACCACCGATTTCGCCGATCATGACGATCGCTTCGGTTTTCGGATCCTTCTCGAACATTTCCAAAATGTCGATGAAGTTGGAACCCGGAATCGGGTCGCCACCGATACCGACACAGGTAGACTGACCGAAACCGTGGTCAGTGGTCTGCTTAACGGCTTCGTAAGTCAGCGTACCAGAGCGGGAAACGATACCCACACGGCCCGGCTGGTGGATGTGACCCGGCATGATACCGATTTTGCACTCACCCGGAGTAATAACACCCGGGCAGTTCGGGCCAATCAGACGCACGCCCAGCTCGTCGCATTTTACTTTTGCGTCGAGCATATCAAGCGTAGCGATGCCTTCGGTGATGCAAACGATCAGCTTGATGCCAGCGTTAGCGGCTTCAAGGATTGAGTCTTTGCAGAACGGAGCCGGTACGTAGATAACGCTAGCTTCCGCGCCTGTTTTCTCAACCGCTTCTTTAACGGTGTTGAAAACTGGCAGGCCCAAATGCTCCTGGCCGCCTTTGCCCGGCGTAACACCACCGACCATTTGCGTGCCATAGGCAATCGCCTGCTCGGAGTGGAACGTGCCCTGGCCACCGGTGAAACCCTGGCAGATGACCTTGGTGTTCTTATCGATCAGGATACTCATTACTTGCCCTCCGCCGCTTTAACAACCTGCTGAGCCGCATCGGTCAGACTGGTAGCAGCGATGATGTTCAGACCGCTGGACGCCAGTTTCTCAGCACCCAACTCGGCATTGTTACCTTCCAGGCGAACCACGACCGGCACGTTGACACCTACTTGCTCAACGGCACCGATAATGCCTTCAGCAATCATGTCGCAACGTACGATACCGCCGAAGATGTTAACCAGAACGGCTTTCACGTTGTCGTCAGACAGGATGATCTTGAACGCTTCTGCTACGCGCTCTTTGGTCGCGCCGCCGCCAACGTCCAGGAAGTTAGCCGGCTTGCCGCCACTCAGGTTAACGATGTCCATGGTGCCCATGGCCAGGCCTGCGCCGTTTACCATGCAACCAATGTTACCGTCGAGTGCGACGTAGTTCAGTTCCCACTTCGCTGCATCGGCTTCACGCTGATCTTCCTGGGAAGGATCGCGCATGGCCTGCAGGTCCGGGTGACGGTACAACGCGTTGCTGTCGAGGCCCAGTTTGGCGTCGAGGCAGTGCAGGTTGCCTTCGTCAGTGATAACCAACGGGTTGATCTCTAAAAGTGCCAGATCCTTGTCGTGGAACAACTTGGATAGGCCCAGGAAGATCTTGGTGAACTGTTTGACCTGGTCGCCTTTCAGGCCCAGAGCAAAGGCCAACTCACGCGCCTGGTACGGCTGTGCGCCAACCAGCGGATCAATTTCGGCTTTAAGAATCTTTTCCGGCGTCTCTTCAGCAACCGTTTCGATTTCAACACCACCTTCGGTCGAGGCCATGAAGACCACGCGACGGGTAGTACGATCGACAACGGCACCGAGGTAAAGCTCATCGGCGATATCAGTGCAGGTCTCTACCAGAATCTTGGCAACCGGCTGACCTTGTTCGTCAGTCTGAAAGGTTACCAGGTTTTTGCCCAGCCACTGCTCGGCAAACGCCTTCGCTTCAGCCGGATCTTTGATCAGCTTAACGCCACCCGCTTTACCACGGCCACCTGCGTGCACCTGGGCTTTAACTACCCACATGTCGCCGCCGATCTTTTTGCAGGCTTCTACTGCTTCTTCGGGAGTGTCCACGGCAAAGCCTTTAGACACTGGTAGACCATAATCAGCAAACAGCTGTTTGCCTTGATACTCGTGAAGGTTCATCGATTCATGCCATTGGTTGCATGTGACTCGAACGACAACCCGTTTTAAAAACGGGCTGTCCCCGTACTTTCGCGCGCTATTTTACAACATGCCCGAAAGTGATGCGCCACCTAATGGTGGCGCCTGGTAGTTACCGCTGAACTTATTTGCGCTTTTTACGATTAGCCATGTGGATTGCATGGCCTTCCACCGCGAGAGCCGCTTCATGAATAGCTTCAGAAGTGCTCGGGTGGGCATAGCAGGTCAACGCTAGATCTTCAGCGCTGGAACCAAATTCCATCGCGATAACGCCTTGGGCAATCAGCTCACCCGCGTGCTGACTGACGATGTGCATACCCAGAATGCGGTCTGTTTCGGCATCGGCAATAATCTTGGCCATACCTTCAGGCGCATTGTTGGCAAGCGCACGACCGTTGGCAGAGAACGGGAAAGAGCCGGTTTTGACTTCAATGCCTTTCGCTTTGGCATCTTGCTCGGTTATACCTACCCACGCGACTTCAGGCGAAGTGTAGATAACGCTGGGGATGGCGTCGTAATTCATTTCAGCTTTATGGCCAGCGATAATGTCAGCGACCATAACGCCTTCTTCAGACGCTTTATGAGCAAGCATTGGACCACGTACACAGTCACCGATTGCATAAACGCTCGGGACATTGGTACGGCACTGGTCATCGACGAAGATAAAGCCACGCTCGTCAAGCTCAACGCCTACGCCGTCGGCAATCACGCCTTGCGTATAAGGACGACGCCCCACACAAACAATCAGTTTGTCGAAGGTCATTTCCTGTTCGCCGTCACCGTCGGTGTACTTAACGACGACTTCGTTGTCCTTGACTTCAGAACCGGTCACGCGTGCGCCCAGTTTGATGTCCAGACCCTGTTTCTTGAGCAGCTTCTGGGTCTCTTTGGCAATCGCGCCGTCAACCATCGGCAAAAAGCTGTCCATGGCTTCAAGAACGGTCACGTCAGAACCTAAACGCTTCCAAACGCTGCCCAGCTCCAGGCCGATAACACCAGCACCGATCACACCCAAACGCTTGGGTACTTCGGTAAACTCAAGTGCGCCT
The DNA here is from genome assembly GCF_052379685.1 of Halomonas sp. 111. NCBI lineage: Bacteria > Pseudomonadati > Pseudomonadota > Gammaproteobacteria > Oceanospirillales > Halomonadaceae > Halomonas > Halomonas sp. 111. The sequence continues at coordinate 95,467 of NZ_JBQSYV010000005.1, read as the reverse complement.
GTAGACGTCACAATCAGGTCGTCGGTCAGCGGCGTCGGCGGAATTTCAACCGGCACGGAGCCTGCGGCGATAACGATGTTGTCAGCCGTGTAGGTCGTGGCATTGCCATCGTGGTCGGTTACTTCAACTTCTGTAGACGAAGTAACTTTACCTTTACCTTCCAGCGAAGTAACACCGTTGGCCTTGAACAGTGCGCTGATGCCGCCCACGTTTTTGTTAATGACCGAGTTTTTGAACTCGAGCATTTTGGCAATGTTAGCCTTCGGCGCGTCAATCTCGATGCCAACTTCAGCAAAGTGATCACGTGCTTCAACAAACTTATGTGAGGTTTCCAGCAGCGCTTTGGAAGGAATACAACCGACGTTCAGGCAGGTGCCGCCGTGAACAGTCTTGCCTTCCTTGTTAACCCATTTTTCAACACAGGCTGTTTTCAGGCCCATTTGTGCTGCGCGGATAGCAGCTACGTAACCGCCAGGGCCGGCGCCGATAACGATCACATCAAACTTGTCAGCCATGTTGGCTCCTTTAGCTCGGTGCTCTTCTCCCGTCTTTACAATGCCGAGAGAAGAGCGGTGTGCGACTGCATAAGAAGGGTGGCGCGTATCGAAATATCAATACGCAAGGATACGTGGTCTACGTACCTTAGACGTCCAGCAGCAGACGTGCCGGATCTTCCAGCAATTCTTTAAGCGTAACCAGGAAACGTACGGCGTCTTTGCCATCAATCATACGGTGATCATATGACAGTGCCAGGTACATCATGGGGCGGACTTCAACCTTGCCATTAATAGCCATCGGACGATCCTGGATTTTGTGCATCCCCAGAATAGCCGTTTGCGGCGGGTTGATAATCGGCGTCGACATCAGAGAACCGAACGTACCACCGTTGGTGATGGTGAAGGTGCCGCCGATCATGTCGTCCATGCCCAGCTTGCCGTCACGACCACGCTTACCGAAATCAACAATCGTTCTTTCGACATCAGCAATTTTCATGCTGTCGGTGTCACGCAGTACGGGAACCACCAGACCACGGTCAGTGGATACCGCAACACCGATATCCTGGTAACCGTGATACACGATGTCGGTGCCGTCGATAGAGGCATTAACATCCGGGAAGCGTTTGAGAGCTTCAGTTGCCGCTTTTACAAAGAAGCCCATAAAGCCCAGCTTGATATCGTGAGCTTTGAGGAAGGTGTCTTTGTACTGCGCACGCAGGGCCATGATCTCAGTCATGTCCACTTCGTTATACGTGGTCAGCATGGCAGCGGTTTGCTGAGCTTGTACCAGACGCTTGGCAATGGTTTGACGCAGGCGGGTCATCGGCACGCGTTTTTCAACACGCTCGCCTTCAACAGCCGCTGGGGCTGCTGCGGCGTTGCTCGGCGCAGAAGACTTGGCAGCACCTTTCTTGGCGGAGCCATCTTTAACGGCTTTTTGCACGTCTTCTTTTAGAACACGACCGCCTTTGCCCGTACCTTCAATTTTGGCAACGTCAAGGTCGTGCTCGGCAACCAGCTTGCGCGCCGCCGGTGCGACGATCTTGTCGCCCATTTTCTCATCGCTGGCGCCATCGTCAGCAGAGGCGGCTGGCTCTTTATCAGCCGCTGTTGCTACGTCGCTACCGCCACCTTCGGTGAAGACCGCAAGAATTGCTTCGGACTCTACCTGGCTGCCCTCTTCGGCTTTAATTTCTGCCAGCGCACCGTCAGCAGGCGCAACCACTTCCAGTACGACTTTATCGGTTTCGATATCAGCCAGTACTTCATCGCGCTTAACCGCTTCACCGACCTTTTTGTGCCAAGTCGCCACGGTGCCTTCCTGGATAGACTCAGGGAAGCTCGGCGCTTTTACATCATGCTGCTTGCCGCCGCTGGCTTTCTTCTCTTCTGTTTTCTCTTCTTTCTTTTCGTCTTGCTGGTCAGCTTTCTCGGCGTTCGGCTCATCAGAAGATGGCTCTTCTTTTTTACCGCTGTCGCCTGAGGCGCTGCCTTCACCGATTTTGCCAAGCACCTGCTCAGACGCGACGCTTTCGCCCTCTTCGGCCATTACGTCAGTCAGGGTGCCCGCTTCAGGTGCCACCACTTCCAGCACCACTTTGTCGGTTTCGATTTCAACAATCAGTTCGTCACGCTCGACGCTGTCACCCGGCTTTTTATGCCACGTAGCCACAGTACCTTCGGCAACGGATTCCGGAAAGGTTGGCGCTTTGATCTCGGTAGCCATGTCGTTTCCCTTATGGTGTTCTCTAAACCCGGTGGGCGCTTTACAGATTGAAAGCGTCTTCCACCAGCTGGCGCTGCTGTTCAGTATGGACGGACATATAGCCCGCTGCCGGCGCGGCAGAGGCAGGACGTCCTGCAAATTTCAACTCGCGTCCGAGGCCATCTTTAAGCATATCGGCCACTGTACGCATGTGGTGCTGACTGGAGTACCAAGCGCCCTGGTTCAACGGCTCTTCCTGACACCAGACAATATCTTCCACATTGCCATACGCCTGGAGCACTTCCAGAAGTTCTTCTTTCGGGAAGGGATACAGCTGCTCAAGACGAATGATCACCGTATCGTTACGCTCGTTTTCTGCACGCCAGGCGGCCAAGTCATAGTAGACCTTGCCTGAGCACAGAATCGTACGCGTTACGTTTTCAGCGGCCAGATCCGCTTGATCCGGCAATACCATTTGGAATTTGCCGTGAGCAAGATCTTCAAGGCTCGATACCGCTTCCTTGTGACGCAGCAACGACTTGGGCGACATAACAATCAGCGGCTTGCGCAGCGGACGAATCACCTGACGACGCAGCAAGTGATAAATCTGCGCAGGTGTCGTCGGCACACAGACCTGCATGTTGTGCTCAGCACACATTTGCAGGAAACGTTCCAGTCGCGCAGACGAGTGCTCTGGTCCCTGGCCTTCATAGCCATGGGGTAGCAGCATCGTTAGGCCACATAAACGACCCCACTTGCTCTCACCAGAAGAGATGAACTGATCAACGACCACCTGTGCACCGTTGAAGAAGTCACCAAACTGGGCTTCCCAAATAACCAGGTCATTCGGCGCAGTAGTGGAATAACCGTACTCAAACGCCAACACAGCTTCTTCTGATAGGAAGGAGTCGTGAATGGTGAAAACCGGCTGACCATCGGCCATGTTTTGCAGCGGCACGTAGGTAGAGCCATTTTTCTGGTTATGAACCACAGCGTGACGGTGCGAGAACGTACCGCGACCCACATCCTGACCGGTAATCCGGATCGGGTGCCCTTGGTCAAGTAACGTGGCGTAGGCCAGCGTTTCAGCAAAGCCCCAGTTCATGGCCATGCCACCGGCCTGCATCTTGCGGCGGTCTTCGTAAATCTTGGCTACCTGGCGCTGCACTTCGACCCCATCCGGAATCTCGCACATTTTCGCAGCCAGCTGCTGAAGACGCTTCATGTCAAAAGACGTGTCCGCATCGCCCGTCCACTCATGCCCCAGGTACGGCGCCCAATCCACAAACAGGGATTGATTGGGTTCCTGAACCAGTGCATTGGCAACGTGGTTACCCGCGACCAGGTCATCGCGATACGTTTCCATCATCGCTTTGGCGTCATCTTCAGATAAAACGCCCTGGTCAACCAAGCGCTTAACGTAAACCGTACGCGTCGACGCATGATCCTTGATTTTGGCGTACATCAAAGGCTGCGTACCGGACGGCTCATCGGCTTCGTTATGCCCACGGCGACGGTAGCAGACCAGATCAATAACGACGTCTTTTTTGAACTGTTGACGGTAATCCAGCGCCACTTGGGTCGCATGGATAACGGCGTCAGGATCATCACCATTCACATGGAAGATGGGCGCCTGGACCATCTTGGCAATGTCAGTACAGTACTCGGTCGAACGAGCATCCATGGGGTTGGACGTCGTAAAGCCCACCTGGTTATTGATGACGATGTGAATCGTGCCGCCGGTCTTATAGGCCCGGGTCTGAGACATCTGGAATGTCTCCATGACCACGCCCTGACCCGCGAAGGCAGCATCACCATGAATATTGATGGGTAACACCTTGTCGCCAGCAGGATCCTTGCGGCGGTCTTGGCGCGCGCGTACGGAACCTTCAACAACCGGTGCGACAATTTCCAGGTGCGAGGGGTTGAACGACATGGCCAAGTGGACTTCGCCGCCCGGTGACATGACGTTGGAGCTAAAGCCCTGGTGATACTTCACATCGCCAGAACCACGCTCAATCACCTTCTTACCATCAAACTCATCAATCAAGTCAGCCGGGTTTTTGCCCAGAATATTGACCAACAGGTTGAGGCGACCACGGTGCGCCATACCGATAACGACTTCCTTCGTACCATAACCGCCAGCACGCTGGATAAGCTCGTCCATCATGGGTACAAAGACTTCACCACCTTCAAGACCAAAGCGTTTGGTACCTGGATATTTGGATGCCAAGTAAGTTTCCAAACCTTCAGCAGCCGTCAGACGCTCGAGCACATGCTTGCGAACATCGTCACTAAACTTGGGAGCACTGCGCACTGATTCGAAGCGCCGTTGTAGCCAGCGTTTCTCTTCTGTGTCCACGATATGCATGAACTCACAGCCGATGGAGCGACAGTACGTCTTCTCCAGCGCGTCCACGATCTCACGCAGTGGTGCCTTATCAATACCCAGGAAAAACGAACCGGTCTGGAACTCGGTATCAAGATCAGCCTTCGTCAGCTGATGGAATGATAAATCGAGGTCAGGGACGGGGGTAGGATTACGCAGCCCAAGCGGATCGATATCAGCCTTTTGATGACCACGGAAGCGATACGCATTGATCAACTGCAGGACTTTCACCTGCTTTTTGTTCTCACCGCTATCGGCAGCGGCAACTACCCGGCCCGGGCGGCTTTCACGACCTAGCTGGTAGAATTGATCACGAGTCGGGCTTAGTGGAACATCGTGGGAGGCACTGCCCTCGGAACTCGGTAGCTGGTCAAAATAGCTACGCCATTCGTCAGAAACAGCATCTGGATCGGCGAGGTACTGCTCGTAAAGCGCTTCCACGTAGTGGACATTGCCACCACTAACGTGAGAGGAACGCCACATTAACTCCATTATGCCTTGTTGCATCTCTCGGTCACCCTACACTGATGGGGTGGTATCGGCATCGCTGCAAAAAACAACGACATCGCTATTGCCCTGCCGGCGGGGCGGAACATGTACCGGCGGCACCGACCAACGGCCGGAAGCCCTACTTAATTGCTATTTCTTAATTACTATTTCTTAATTGCTATTCTTACTCAGTTCATGCTCAAAAGCCGGTACTCGCAGCACCGGCTTTTAAACTTGACTGCTCATAAAGTGCGGCGACGCGCCGCACCTTATGACAAACCCTATGATAACAAGCGAAGCGCCACGATTTAAGTAGTAAAACGAGACTTGTTGCGTGGCAATCGCTTTTTATTGACTCACAAGGCGTTTATGTTGCATCTGCGAGCAGCATTTCGCGAATTTTACCAATCGCGCGCGTCGGATTTAAGCCTTTCGGGCAAACCGCTACGCAGTTCATGATGCCGCGGCAGCGGAACACCGAGAACGGATCTTCCAGGCTGGTCAAACGCTCGCGGGTTGCGGTATCGCGCGAATCCGCCAGGAAACGGTAAGACTGCAGCAAGCCAGCAGGTCCTACGAACTTGTCCGGGTTCCACCAGAACGACGGGCAAGACGTAGAGCAGCAAGCACACAAGATACACTCGTACAGGCCATCCAACTTTTCACGGTCTTCGGGCGACTGCAGGCGCTCAATGGCGGGCGCTGGCGTTTCATTTTGCAGGTACGGCTGAATACGCTCGTACTGCTTATAGAAAATCCCCATATCCACAACCATATCGCGGATAACCGGCAGACCAGGCAGCGGGCGCAGGATCAGCTTGTTGTTTTTCACAACATCTGACAGCGGTGTAATACACGCCAAGCCGTTTTTGCCGTTCATGTTCATACCATCAGAGCCGCAAACGCCTTCGCGGCAGCTACGACGGAATGCCAGACCGCTGTCCTGTTCTTTCATCATATGAAGAACATCCAGCACCATGACATCGCGCCCTTTGGTATCAACCTGGAACTCCTGCATATAGGGCGCGGAGTCGGTTTCCGGATTGTAACGGTATACGGATACCTGAAGATTGGACATTATAACTCCCTCTCGTCAATGCGGAGTTTAGTAGGTACGAACCTTGGGTTCGAACGTATCAACAGTTTTCGGCTTGAAGTTGACGTCGCGCTGCTTCAGCTCTTTGGTGAGCGGGAAGTAGAGCGAGTGTTTCAGCCAGTTGACGTCGTCACGGTCTGGGTAATCGTAACGTGAATGGGCACCGCGGCTCTCTTTACGCTCAAGGGCAGCAATTGCCGTCGCTTCGGCCACTTCCATCAGGTTATCAAGTTCCAGCGCTTCTACACGGGCCGTGTTGAAAGCATTGGACTTATCAGGCAGGTGAGCATTGGCAATACGGCTGCGCAGGTTGGCAAGCTTCTCAACGCCTTCCAGCATGTTTTTCTCTTCACGGAATACACCGAAAGAGTTCTGCATGATGTCCTGAAGCTCTGCTTTCAGCGCAGGAATGCTCTCACCGCCTTCCGACTCGTTCCAACGAGTAATGCGCTTCATCGCTGATTCAATATCAGACTCGGAGGCATCCAGGTACTCAATACCTTCGTTCAGCGCGCCTTCAATAAACATACCGGCGGCACGGCCAAACACCACCAGGTCCAGCAAGGAGTTTCCGCCCAGACGGTTAGCACCGTGAACAGATACGCACGCTGCTTCACCACAGGCGAACAGACCGTTGATGATCTGGTCGTTGCCGCTTTCGTCCTGCAGAATCGCCTGACCATGAATGTTGGTCGGAATACCGCCCATCATATAGTGGCAGGTCGGCACGACCGGGATCGGGTCTTTCGCTGGATCGACATGAGCAAAAGTCTTTGAAAGCTCAACGATACCAGGCAGACGCTTGCTCAGCACCTCTTCACCCAAGTGATCAAGCTTCAGGAAGACGTGGTCGCCCTTCTCGCCACAACCGCGGCCTTCCAGAATTTCCATGACCATGGAACGCGCAACAACGTCACGACCCGCCAGGTCTTTCGCGTTGGGCGCGTAACGCTCCATAAAGCGCTCGCCGTCTTTATTGATCAGGTAGCCACCTTCCCCGCGGCACCCTTCGGTTACCAGCGTGCCCGCACCGTAAATACCGGTCGGGTGGAACTGCCACATTTCCATATCCTGCATCGGGAAGCCCGCACGCAACGCCATACCGATACCGTCACCCGTATTGATCAGGGCATTGGTGGTAGATGCGTAAATTCGGCCAGCACCGCCAGTCGCCAATACAGTGGCTTTGGATTTAACGTGAACAACTTCGCCAGTTTCAATGCACATGGCGATACAACCCACCACGTCACCGTTGCCATTCTTCACCAGATCAACCGCGTACCACTCATTCAAGAACGTTGTATTGTTCTTAAGGTTGTTCTGGTAAAGCGTGTGCAGCAGTGCGTGACCGGTACGGTCTGCCGCCGCGCAAGTACGCGCCGCCTGGCCGCCTTCACCGAAATTCTTGGACTGGCCACCGAACGGACGCTGATAGATGCGGCCGTTATCAAAGCGCGAAAACGGCAGGCCCATGTGCTCAAGTTCAAATACAGCTTTCGGGCCTTCAGAGCACATATACTCCGACGCGTCCTGGTCAGCGATATAGTCGCCGCCTTTAACAGTGTCGTACATGTGCCAGCGCCAATCGTCATTGGGATCAGAAGACGCGATAGCGCAGGTAATACCGCCCTGGGCAGAGACAGTGTGAGAGCGTGTCGGGAAGACTTTGGAAAGGACGGCTGTTTGTTTACCGGACTTCGCCAGTTCTAAAGCAGCGCGCAGGCCAGCGCCACCGCCACCGATAATAATGGCGTCAAACGTCAGGCTACGAAGGTTAGACATTTATCAAGCTCCCCACAGAATTTGAATGCCCCAAACCAGGTACACGAAGATAGCCAGAATAATCAGCGTCTGGGCACCTACGCGCAGGCCAGTGGACTTAAGGTAATCAGTGGTTACGGTCCACAAGCCAATCCAGGCATGTGCTGCAATGGATATAAAAGCCAGCAATGAGAAGATCCGCATCCACGTTTGGTTAAACAGGCCGCTCCAGGTGTAGTAGTCAAGGTCTGGATTAAACAACAGATAGGCCACCATAAAGACCGTGTAAACGGCCAGCACCACCGCAGACACACGCTGCATCAGCCAATCAGACAGTCCGCTTCGGCCAAAACTTGTGACGTTGGTTACCATACCCAAACTCCTGCCAGAATAATTAGAACGGCACTCACCACAACGGTGATCTGTGCTTTTTGCACACCACCTTCTAGTGTCACACCAATATCGGCATCCATTAACAGGTGTTTAATCCCTGCTACAAAATGGAACGCCAGCGCAGAAAGCAGTCCCCAAGCAATGAACTTGGCCAATAAATTATTGGCAAGTGCGCTGCTAACGGCATCAAAGCCTGCTGGAGATGAAAGTGACTTACCCAACGCCCAAAAAGCGAACACCAGGCCGACGAACAGAATAACCCCCGTAATACGGTGGGCAATCGACGTCAGTGCCGGAAGTGGGAAGTGTATCGTTGTTAGATCTAAATTTACGGGTCGTTTGCTATTCACGGCTTATACACACTCTCTTGGCCCGCTCTGCGACAGGTCGGGCATAGCCCGAGCGGGCAGTGGTTGCTGGAAGGGGCTCGGCCGTTTGCCAAGTCGGGCACGACCACCTACCTGCCGGTCGCGCGCCGTGGATTATAAGAACCTTCGCCCCTGCTGACAAACCGAACTCGGACCTAACTCAATTATGTTGCAAAAAAAAGCAGCCCGCCCGAGTCGATTTTGCAATGCAGCATCGATATAGTGACAGAGTCACGATAATTTGATAAGCCTGTTAAGGATTCGTCAAATCTCTGACACCTGGTTACTATAGCTATCATTTGCCATATACAAAAATTGTCTAAGATAATAATTTTGCATAACCATACACGCACCACCCATGCCTAGCGCTTTGCATAATTGACAAAATGTCGCGCGCTCTTATAGTGGGCAAACCTTTTCGCCGGCGCGGCATGCGAAACAATGACTTTACGTCCCAACCCGAATCCGAAAGGAGGCCAACATGGCTGACAGGAAAGCAACATTGACGGTAGACGGTCTTGATAAAACGATCGAACTACCCATGTACTCCGGCACCCTTGGCCCAGACGTTATTGATGTCCGTGGCTTAGGTGCGGAAGGCCTGTTCACCTACGACCCTGGCTTTATGGCCACCTCTTCTTGCCAATCTGCCATCACCTATATTGACGGCGGCAAAGGCGTACTGCTGCATCGCGGCTACCCTATTGACCAACTGGCTAAAGAGTCCAACTTTGTTGAACTGAGCTACACCCTGCTTTTTGGTGAACTGCCCAACGACGAGCAGTACACGGACTTCGCTGCACGCATTCGTAATCACACGATGGTGCACGACCAAATCAACAACTTCTTTAAAGGGTTTCGCCGCGACGCGCATCCCATGTCAATTATGTGCGGCGTCGTAGGCGGCCTTGCGGCGTTCTACCATGACCACATGGATATCACTAAAGAAGAAGACCGCACTATTAGTGCTATTCGCCTGATCGCCAAAATGCCTACTCTGGCGGCCATGTCGCACAAGTATAATGTTGGCCAGCCGTTTAATTACCCGCGCAACGACCTGAGTTATGCAGAGAATTTCCTCTACATGATGTTCAGCAACCCGTGCGAAGAGTACAAGATCAACCCGGTTTACGCGAAAGCGATGGACCGCATTTTCATGCTACATGCCGACCATGAGCAGAATGCTTCCACCTCTACCGTACGCTTGGCAGGCTCGACCGGCGCCAACCCCTTTGCCTGCATTAGCGCTGGCATTGCGGCACTATGGGGCCCGGCACACGGCGGTGCGAACGAAGCCGTACTGGCGATGCTTGATGAGATTGGCGACGACTCTGAAGAGAACATCCAACGCTTCATTGATAAGGCAAAAGACAAGGAAGACCCGTTCAAGCTAATGGGCTTTGGTCACCGCGTGTATCGCAACTTTGATCCCCGCGCCAAGGTAATGAAAGAGACCTGCGACGAAGTACTCGCCGAGCTGGGCATGGCGAACGACCCGCAGCTTAAAATTGCCAAACGCCTAGAGCAAATTGCGCTTGAAGACGAATACTTCATTGAGCGCAAGCTTTACCCGAACGTCGACTTCTACTCTGGCATTATTTTGAAAGCGATGGGCATCCCCACCAATATGTTCACGGTAATCTTTGCCGTATCACGCACGATTGGCTGGATCTCCCATTGGAACGAAATGTTGAGCGAAAGCTATAAAATTGGTCGTCCGCGCCAGCTTTACACTGGCCATGACCAACGCGATTACCCGTCGAAATAATTTTCGATGGTTTAATCTTCAAGAAGGCCACCCACGGGTGGCCTTCCTTGTTTAAGCGTCTCTGCTTGTATATGACCGCTCTCCAAGCCTAATAACTCCCGCAAGCCCATCCCTCTAAACATGTTCGAATACGTGCGCTAGACGCGCATTCTGACCTCATTAGCACGACATCCAACAACGCCTCTCCAAACGCGCATGCTTCACCTCATCAATAGACGAAAACGCCAGTCAAAAAGCGAGCAAAAGGCCGTAATAGCGCTTGACTTTTTTAAGAGCCAGGCTGGAAAAATGTTTTCCACACTATCTGTGGATAACCTTGTTCATAACCTCTCACAAATGCCCCTGAATCGCCATGAACAGTGACCTCCCCTTAAATTGGTCATTTTTTGACCGCATGTAAGTCATTGTTTTTAAACAAGATAAGTTAATTCGAATATTTTTCGCGGGTGCAGCACGGGGTTGTGCACAACCTTTAGCAAGGACCACCAAAAGTGGACAAGTCAAGCGAAAATACCACAAATAAAGTGAGGATTTAGCGGCTCAGCTAGATAACAGGCAGGAAAAAACGCAGCAAATGAAAGAGTTCATTACTACATCAATATGGGGATAGAAGAGTATAAAAGAGATGGCGTCCCATAGGGGGTTCGAACCCCTGTTACCGCCGTGAAAGGGCGGTGTCCTGGACCACTAGACGAATGGGACGTTACGACAAACAAACTAAATGGTGGAGCCTAGCGGGATCGAACCGCTGACCTCAACACTGCCAGTGTTGCGCTCTCCCAGCTGAGCTAAGGCCCCACATGTCCTGAAGACGGAGCGTATAATACTGATTACGCTCGTCTTCGTCAAGCGCATTAATACCCCAGAAAAACGCCAGACGCCTAACGTCAATGGAGAATGGCGTTTCCTGCAGCCATTAGCTGAACGACTTACAGATCGCGGTACTCTTTTTCAAAACGTTTCGCTTGTTTCTTGGAAACGCCACCCAGCACATCAATAGCGTTGCGCAGACGCGCACGAGTGATATCGGACCCCAGAATCGCCATGGCATCCATAACAGACGTGCTTGAGCTACTGCCTGTAATCGCAATAAAAATAGGCGCCAAGAATACTTTCATTTTAAGCTCGAAATACGCTGACAAGCTCTTTACTTCGGCCAGCAACGCTTCTTTATCCCAGGCAGGTAGCACCTCGAAGCGCCAGACCAGGAACTGCAGCAATTTCACTAACTCGTCTTTCTCCAGCTTAATACTGGCGAAGTCATCTTCTGTAAGCGTAGGTAAGCCTGAGAAGAAGTGTCCGGCTAGCGGCATGATTTGTGAAAGTGTTTCTACGCGTGGGCGTACCTGGGGCAAAATCTGCCTTACATAGGCATCATTAAACGCCCATTCGCGCAGCGCAGTAAGCAGCGCATCATCATCCAGGTCCTCGCGGATATAAACGCCGTTGAGCCAGGTAAGTTTCTCAAGATCAAACACCGGGCCGCCCAGCGATACACGCTGAATATCAAACTCGGTCATCATATCGGGTAAACTAAATTTCTCGCGCTCATCCGGCATGGACCAGCCCATACGGCCGAGGTAATTGGTAACCGCTTGAGGCAAAAAGCCCATCCGGCGATAGAAATTAATCGACGTGGGATTTTTACGTTTGGAAAGCTTGGATTTGTCGGGGTTACGCAAAAGCGGCATATGGCATAGCTCAGGCATTTCCCAACCAAAGTATTCATATAACAGCTGGTGTTTGGGTGCAGAGTTAATCCATTCTTCGCCACGCAGCACATGCGTGATTTCCATTAAATGGTCATCTACCACATTCGCCAAATGGTAAGTAGGCATGCCGTCCGACTTGAGCAGTATCTGCGCGTCAACTTGTGCCCACTCCACTTCAATCGTACCGCGCAGCATATCGTTTACTACACAGACACCTTCGCTGGGCACGTTCATACGCACGACATAAGGCCAGCCTTCCTGCTGCCGGCGTGCAGCTTCTGCGTCATCCAAAGCCAAGTCACCCGGCTTGAGAGCCAGATGCAAGCCTGCTGCCTTACGCGACTCACGCAGCTCATCCAGCTCTTCTGCAGTGCGGTAGCATTTAAACGCATGGCCAGCGTCCAGCAACTGTTGAGCATGCTGCGCATAAATATCGCCACGTTCGCTTTGGCGGTACGGACCGTGTGGGCCGCCAACGTCAGGCCCCTCATCCCACTCCAACCCAAGCCAGCGCAAGGAGTCCAGAATCATCTGCTCTGACTCAGGCGTTGAGCGTACGCGGTCCGTATCTTCAATGCGCAAAATAAACTGCCCGCCATGCTGACGCGCAAAGCATAAATTGAACAGCGCAATATACGCCGTGCCAACGTGGGGATCCCCCGTCGGGGAAGGTGCAATGCGAGTACGAACGGTCATCAAGACATCCTTATAGCGAGAAAGCGTAGCGATATTATACCTACCCTACGCATAACCAACAGCGCTGTAGATGGAACGACTTTCATATTAAAGCGTCTTACAAAAAGTAATACGGTTATAAGATTACAAGATGCGCGACACTAAACAATCGCTTAGTATGGCGCGGCATCGATGATCGGCGATCATGCTTATAAAAGTGCTTAAACGCACTAAGCGTGCTCACATCGCTGCAACTGTGGTTGAAGTAAACTTAACGAGCTTACACAGCTCAATTATAGGAAATCGAAATGGAATCGCTAGGCTCACGTATTAAGCAATTGCGTCTTAGGGCCAAGCTCAACAAAGCTGCCCTAGCACGTAACGTTGGCGTGTCGGATGTTACTATTTCCTACTGGGAATCAGGTGCAATTAAACAAATTGGTCACGAGCGTTTGGTCGCTCTAGCCGAGGCGTTGGATTGTTCACTTGCTACCTTGCTGGAAGGCGACACCGCCCCTCAACTGTTGACGTTGAAACACACTGGCCCCCTCCCCTGGGAACAGGTGCAAGCAACGACAATTACCGTCCCACACCATTTAGCGTTAAATATCGACTGGAAAGCGCCCTGTGTTATGGCAACGCCAGATTCAGGCACAGACTTTTCACCCGTCGCAGCCAATGATTTACTGCTACTGGGCCCGACGCACGTATTTCATAAAGCCGGGCATTATCTTGTCAGTCGCGATGAGCGTTTTGTACTTGAGCACTTTGCAAAAGCGCCTTCTGACGTAGAAATACATGCGGTACTGCTAGCCCATTGGCGTTCTGTCTAAAGCATCTACATCCCCGTAAATGTTAATGCACTTCCACCTGGTCACGTGTTCGTCTTGGCTCCTCCCCCACCAAGAAACGGCGTGAGTAGGTGGCCACTTGACCCAACCCATGGCGGGATTGGCTAACCAGCTCTCCCGCCAAATTCTCCCCGCGATTACCGATCACGGCCTGTACGGTTTGAGGCTGCACACTGGCCTCAGAAAGCTGCACCTGTACGATATAGCCACCATCCGGCAAACCGCTCCCTGAACCAAATGGACCGGCAATAAAGCCTCCGTCACTAACCCGCGCACGTGCCCTCCAGCGCACACGACTCACTTCGCGCTCGACAATAACCTGCACCTGCGCCTGATCAGGTAGATTGGTTTCTCCCTCCACCATCAGGCGCCGATCAGGGCGCAAGGCAACCGATGTCGAAATAGCGACTTCCAAGGGTGCGATGGTCGCAGGCTCTTCCGCTACAGAAGCACCAGCCGGTTGCGTGCTGGTAGCTGTCTGTTCAGATACATTACGCGGCGGCTCATCTTCGGAACCGCTGCATCCTGCAGCCGACATCGTCACCACCATTAATAGGCCAAAGCCCGCTTGTCGCGTATACCCTGTTCGTAACTTACACATAGTGCTTCCTCAAAAACGGCGGCTTCCAGATTATCACTGCCACCTGCTGGCAGCAGTGAATTCGATCACTCATGAAGCATCAGGAAGAGGAGCGATGGCAGTCATAAGCAAGGTGCCGTTTGGGCTACTTCATTTCAAAGCCACGCTGAATCAAGAAGTCACGCATATGGGGTCGTAGTTTGTTATCAAACAGCGGCTTCAGGTTCTGTGACCAATCGGCGTCTTTATTGCCACTGCTACGCGACTGATAATACGCCTGCATGGTGTCATCAAACGCTTGCACCTGCGCACTGTCGTCGCTGTAGTAGTCTTCTTTTAAGATCGCTTCAACCGGCAGGCGGGGCTTTATCTCCGACTCATGAGACGGGTAGCCAAGGCACATACCAAATACAGGGTAAACATGCTCAGGCAGCTTTAAAAGATCGCTAACCGCTTGGGGGTTATTGCGAATACCGCCAATATAACAGATGCCCAGCCCTTCTGACTCAGCAGCTGTCGCAACATTCTGCGCCATTAAAGCAGTGTCTACCGTGGCTACCAACAGCTGTTCTGTCATCCCTCGAACAACGTTGGAACCCGCCCGCTCAGATGCCTCGGTTGGGCGCTTCATATCGGCACAGAAGACCAGAAAGTCCGCACAGCTGGCAATATAAGGCTGGCCACCCGCTAACTCAGCAATCCGCTCGCGATTAGCCGGATTTGTAACATGAATAACCGTATAGGCTTGAACATGACTGGACGTTGCCGCGCCTTGACCCGCCTGGATAAGTTCGATCAGCAGCTCTCGCGCAATCGGCTGATCCTTGAATTTTCGAACTGAACGGTGGGATTTCAAGAGTTTAATAACGTCGTTCATGGTACCTCGCCTTTATAAATCAGTATCGCTTATCAAACACCAGGGTTTGTACGAAAAGTCGCTGAGCGAAGACCAGACAAGGCAAAAATCAGCGAAAAAACGGAGTTTACATGGGTAAATGAGTATTTTGAGCTGATTTTTAACGCCGTATGGTCGAGCGCAAGCAGTTTTCGTACAAAGCCTAGAATCGCACAGTCGCACGCTAATAGCCTACTGCTAAACGCTTTTATCCAATAAGCGCAAACATGGGCTTACTAGCGAAGCTGGCTGTCTTTACTACCTCGGCGATTATAGCTGCTAGCGTTCGACTGTTTCTTGTCATGCTCGTTCTGGCAAATAACGCACAGGCGAATCCCGGGGACTGCAAGGCGGCGCGCCTCAGGAATCATCTCATCGCACTCCTCACAATACTTACGGCTTTTGCCCTGCGGCAGCCGACTGCGGGCAAGCTCGACAGCATCATCCAGTGTTCTTTCGATTTGCTCTTGTTCGGCACCCTCTTTTGCCCATCCGCCTGCCATTATTGAACTCCCTACTCGCTGGTTTATCTATCAAGGTAGCAGCTATCGGCAGGTCACGAATATTCCACTAATGGAATCGCTTAGCGTTAAGAAATTTTCTTTACATACAAGGATGTTGTAGCGCTTCAGGCTATACTCTTTGATAATCCCCTGATGAAACATAACGATGCCAGGAAGCTGCCATGAATAACATTAAATCTGATGCCTATGGTCAAGAGTGGAATGCCGGACAATATGCGGAAAATGCCCATTTTGTTCCCAAATTAGGCAGTGACGTCGTAAAGCTGCTCTCGCCACAACCAGGCCAGCGCATTTTGGATCTGGGCTGCGGCGACGGCGTACTAACCGAACGCTTAATGCATCTTGGTGCTGATGTATTAGGCATTGACTCATCAGAGGAAATGGTGACAGCCGCACGTCAACGCGGCGTTACTGCTCGCGTTGTTGATGCCCATGAGCTTCCGTTTGACCACGAATTTGATGCCGTTTTCAGTAACGCCTCACTGCATTGGATGCTGGATCCTCAGGCTGTTCTTTCTGGCGTTAAGCGTGCTTTAAAACCGGGTGGGCGGTTCGTAGCTGAGTTTGGCGGGCACGGTAATGTCGCGGCTATTTGTACCGCGCTCATTGCTTCGCTTCAGTTTCGGGGTATTAGCGCTCGCGGTCGGCACCCCTGGTATTTTCCGACCACGGAAGAGTACGCGCACCTGCTGCAAACGGTTGGTTTTCAGGTAGATTCAATTGAGCTGCTTCCGCGCCCTACCGCGTTACCGGCGGGGATGGCAGGCTGGCTTGAAACCTTCGCCAATCCGTTTTTACATGGATTAGAAGATGATCTTCGAGACTCAATTATGGATAACACCATGATTCTTCTTGGCCATAGCTTAAAAGATGGCCAAGGGAACTGGACAGCAGATTATGTCCGCTTACGCGTCTCGGCCCACGTATAACCTGTTACAGCCACCTGCCAGAGCAACATGCTTTGTAGCCCTGGCAGGCATCCAGCCCCCGTTCTTAAAACAGCTAGAGTAGTTCGATTAAAACGCGTCCCACTCCTCAGCTGCGCTCTCTTTTGCAATACTTTCTCTACCAACGCTCTCTTTTATGACGGCTTTTTTCGCAGGCAGTTGGTTTGATGAAGTGGCAGGTGCTTGTTTATCTAGCCGAAACGTCGCTATCAACGTGGCTAACTGCTGCGCCTGGTCTTCAAGCGCGCTGGCTGCACTACTGGTTTGTTGCACCAGGGCAGCATTTTGCTGCGTGACCGAATCCATTTCAGTGAGTGCGGCATTAATCTGTTCAATGCCCCCATCCTGCTCACGACTTGCCGTGGATATCTCGCTCATCAACGTGGTTACCTGCCCAATCGCCTGCACCGTTTGTTGAATCGTATGTCCACTGCGTTCAGCCTGTTCCGCGCCGCCGTTAATTTGTGATGTTGTTTGCCCAATCAAGTCACGAATTTCTTTGGCGGAGGCGGCACTGCGCGTAGCCAATGAGCGAACCTCACTGGCAACAACCGCAAACCCACGCCCCTGTTCCCCGGCTCTAGCAGCTTCAACCGATGCATTAAGCGCCAGGATATTGGTTTGAAAAGCAATCGAGTCAATAACCCCGATAATGTCGTTAACGCGGCTTGCGCTGGCTGCAATGTCGCGCATCAACTGTACCGTGCGCTGCACTTCTTCGCCGCTAGCTTCCGCTGATTGAGAGGCAGCAATCGACAGCTGGTCTGCAGTGTGAGCGGTTTCTGCGTTTTTGCTCACGGTCGCTGACATTTGCTCCATGCTCGAAGCTGTTTGCTGCAGCGCAGATGCCTGCTGCTCAGTGCGCGAAGAGAGGTCCTGACTTCCCGATGAGATATCGCCCGCGCCATTAAAAACGCTCTCGCTGCTACTGCGTAGAGAGTGCACCAGTGCTTTCAGCTTGGCCTGCATGTCCGCCAGGGCGCTGAACAATTGGCCCACCTCGTTACGCCCTCGCGCTTCAATGCGGTCGGTCAAGTCTCCTTCGGCAATGGTAGCAAAATGCGCTATTGCCTGGTTAAGTGGGCGCACGACGCTGTGCATCATAGCCATACGGATAATAGTGGCGGCCACTAACGAAAGGATGAGCAGCGCTAATGCAATCACGCCGACCGTTTGGGTCAAATTCCCCACCTGCTCGATCACGCGCTGCCCCCGTGCCTCGGTGTAAGCGATAAAACCGTTCATGGCCTCATCCAGCCGTACACCACTCTCGCCTAATTCCTCCTGGTGACGCTGCACCTGGAACGGCGGAGCCTCCAGCAGGGGCACAATGCCGTCGGTAACAAATGCCTCGTAGCTTAAAACAACAGCCTCACGGTAGCCGGCAAGCTCACTCTCTTCTGGCACCGACAGCGCACTGAATTCATCAAAATTCGCTTGGGCCATTGCTACGGCCTCAATCGCCAGTTGGAGGCTTTCCAGGCCTTTATCAGGATTGCCTTGCGTACTGAAGCTTGCAAAACGGTCCAGGAACGTTTGTGCTCTGAGTGCATTGACTTGGGTACGGTTGGCGAGATTGGTTAACCGAACATTGACATCGGCTAACTCCTCAAGCGCTCGGCCGCTGGTGTGATTGGCATAAAACCCCAATCCACTTATCAGTCCTATCATCAATACCATCAGCGCGAGCGCTGCGGTCAAAGTCCACTTAATAGAGAGATGTCTCATCCAACTGATTCCCTTGCCGTTTATGGTTGTTCATTACTATCGGCAAGAGTAAACCAAGCTGAAGTACTTTATGTGCCACTATCGACCTATGTATAACTAAAAGGTATAAAAAACCCACCATGGCTTAGGCCACGATGGGTAAATACCGACGCTTTTTTAAGCAGCAGTATTTTTAAGGGTTGCCATATCAATCACGAAACGATAACGCACATCGCCTTTCGCCATGCGCTCAAACCCTTCGTTGATATTATTGATATCCAACATTTCGATATCACACGTGATGTTTTGCTCAGCACACAGTGTTAAAAGTTCTTGTGTTTCAGCAATGCCACCAATTAAAGAACCTGCCACGACACGACGCTTGAATACCAGATTGAAGGCTTCCACAGGAGGCTCGATAGGCTCCAGCAAACCAACAAGAATATGCGTACCGTCGTATTTAAGCGCCTTTAGGTAAGGATTTAGGTCGTGCTGAACGGGTACGGTATCCATCATGAAGTCAAAGCTCTCAGCCACGGCTTCCATCTGTGCTGAGTCGTTTGAAACCACCACATGGTCGGCGCCGTTACGCCTGGCTTCTTCTACTTTGGCATCGGAACGGGTAAAGACGGTCACTTCTACGCCAAGTGCTTTGGCCAGTTTCACAGCCATATGGCCCAAACCGCCCATACCGATAACGCCCAGCTTATGTCCTTTGCCGATACCAAAGTGCTTAAGCGGCGAATAGGTAGTGATACCTGCGCACAAAATAGGGGCTGCAGAGGCAAGGTCGATGCCATCAGGCATGCTCAACACGAAATGTTCGCTCACCACGATGCTATCGGAATAACCACCCTGGGTAATCGTGCCGTCTTGGCGGTCTTCACTACCGTAGGTCATGGTGGACCCTTCCAGGCAGTACTGTTCAACGCCATCGTTACAGGCACTACAGGTGCGGCAAGAATCAACCATGCAGCCAACGCCCACTAAATCACCTGCTTTAAAACGGCTCACCTGACTGCCTACCGAGGTGACTCGGCCTACAATTTCATGCCCCGGCACGACCGGGTATTGGCTCATGCCCCAATCGTTCTGAGCAAAGTGCAGGTCGCTATGGCAAACACCGCAGTAAAGAATTTCTATGGCGACATCATCGGCACGCGGTTGACGACGTTCGAATGAAAAAGGCGCTAACGGTTTATCCGCCGCAAAGGCAGCGTAGGATTTAGCTTGGCTCATCAGATAAAACTCCTTAAATCGGTGATCCTCGTGACCGTGAGGACGCCTGACCATTATTCGCCGATTAAACCGCAATAACGATGAGCGAAGCTCCGTATTTTTTGCCTATTCCTACAAATAACTGTGATTAAATAACAAAAATAAACCGATATTATGGCACTATTATCCGAAGCCACCCATTTTTGCACGTTTCTGGAAGGTCTTCATGAGCTCGTTGCTTCCTACCTACCCGCCCTTGGCGCGCACTATTGCAGCGCTAACCCAGGCAGACGGCATCACCCAGACGCATCTACCGGGCGTCTCGCTGCTGTGTTTGGGGCGCCATCAAGCTCGCACTCCGTTACTGTACGAGCCCAGCTTGACCGTTATCGCTCTGGGCCGGAAAGTGGGCTATCTGGGAGATCGTGAAATTCACTACAACCCCGGCCACTACCTGGTACAGACCCTGCCGCTGCCGTTTGAGTGTGAAACTCATGGCTCACCCGAAGCACCACTACTGGGTATTTCAGTAAAGCTGGATCCGCCCTTGTTAAGCGAGATGGTCATGGCCATGGGCGATGCCAGCGCACCCGCCCTTTCTCCCAAGCCCATGGCATCCGTTGCCATGACAGAAGGTATGCAGCATGCCGTTGCCCGCTTGGCAAACACGCTGAAATGCGAAACAGAGTGTGCGGTCATGGGGGTGTCGCGCATCCGCGAGGTGGTTTTCGAGGCGCTGAAAGGAGAACAGGGGCCCGCACTCAGGGCGCTGGTGAACGGCCAAGGGCACTATTCACGCATTGTGCAGGTGCTATCGAAGCTTCACGTAAACTTCGCCGATGAGTTTACGGTTGAACAGCTGGCTCAGCGAGCCAGCATGAGCGTTTCGACGTTCCATCACTATTTCAAGCAGATTACTCGCACCTCGCCAGCCCAGTACCTAAAGCGGCTGCGGTTGATAAAAGCCCAGCAGCTTCTGTCGCAGCAGGGCCATAGTGTCAACCAGGCGGCATTGGCGGTCGGCTATCGTAGCGTGCCGCAATTCAGCCGTGACTATAAACGCTACTTTGGCGAATCTCCCCTGCAACATCGTCGCCAAGAGCAGATGTTGCAGGGGTAGTTATCGCTTACTTGGCTAGCTCACTGGCGAAATTACTTTGCAGACTTACTTTGCAAAGATTTGGCTCTTGTCCTTGAACGCCTTGAACTCTAGCGCGTTGCCACAGGGGTCGAGCAGGAACATGGTGGCTTGCTCGCCCACTTCACCTTTAAAGCGTACGTAAGGCTCAATCACAAAAACGGTGTTGCGAGACGTCAAGCGCTCAGCAAGTGCCTCCCACTCATCCCACTCTAAAATTACGCCGAAATGCGGCACCGGTACGTTGTGGCCATCTACCGGGTTGGTATGGGCATTCTCTTGGCTGGGCGTTTTAGGGTGGCCGTGAATTACCAGCTGGTGACCAAAAAAGTTGAAGTCGACCCAGTTGTCACTGGAGCGCCCTTCTTCCAGACCAAAAACGTCGTTGTAAAAAGCCCGGGCTAGCGCTACATCGTAAACCGGGATGGCCAAATGAAAGGGGGAAAGGCTCATAGTGGTCTCCTGCTCGCTCTCGTTATGTAATGAGTGACACGAAGTGCCAACCCGCGATGGTCATCCTAGGCCGAGCTTTATAAAAATAAAATCAATATCTTTTTCTTCAACTCACAAATATTATTTATCAATGATACGAGAGCTTAAAACCCTAACAGCCGTCGCTCAAGAAGGTACCTTTGCCTCGGCAGGCCAGAAAATCGGCTTAACGCAAGCGGCTGTTAGCGCACAGATGAAGCGGCTGGAAGCACAGCTGGGCGTTACCCTGTTTGCCCGAAAAGGGCGTGCGGCGGTATTAACGGCGCAAGGCCAGGACGTTCTTCAACAGGCGTATACCCTACTCGCCCTTTACCGGACACTTGGCGAAGCCAATACCGATACGCCTGCCAGCACGCCGGTGAACATAGGCGCTATTGCCTCCATTCAGCGCTCGCTACTGCCCAGTGCCTTGGCCCGTTTTCACCGAGCCTATCCCGACTGCCGGAGCCGCGTGGTGCCGGGGCTCTCCATGGCGCTGGTCAATCAGGTGGATGCAGGCGAGCTTGATATGGCGGCCATTATTCGCCCGCCTTTCTCACTGCACAGCGATTTACGCTGGACACCACTAGCCCATGAACCTTACCGCCTAATCGTCCCGGCCTTAACGGAAGGCGATGATTGGCGCAAGCTGCTCAGCCGCGAGCCTTTTGTGCGTTACGACCGCACCTCGTTTGGCGGCCGCCAAGTCGACCGCTTTTTACGCGCCCAGCACTGTCATGTGCATGAGCTGTGTGAGGTGGACGAGCTGGATACCATTATCCAATTGGTGGCCAACGGCGTGGGCATTGCCCTGGTGCCAGAGGTAGCCGCCCTGCAGCCCTGGCCACCAGCGGTGCGCGCCATCCCGCTGGGTGAACATACGTTTCATCGGGATGTAGGATTGATTCATCGCGCAAGCAGCCAGTTAAGTGCCCCAGCCCGCGCGCTTGCCCAGCTGATTTGTGAAGCTGCCAATCCCCACTATTGAATCCAAAAAAAAACGCTAGCCCCTTAAAAAGGGGTTAGCGTTATCGACCACACCTGACATGGCACACTAGTGCATTCAGGGCTTAAGCAGGCAAAACCTTACAGAGCAACTTCTTCTGTTTCGGCGTCCTGCTCTTCGCTTTGTGCATCAGCGTTTTCGTCAGCGCTGCTCTCATCACCGGCATCAGAGGCTTCTGATTCAGGCTGCGCGTTTTCAACTTCCGCTTGAACGTCTGTATCTGTTTCAGCAGCATTCATCGGCTCATTCAGCTTAAGCGCTTCTGCCGTGTATACCCGCATTTCACGCAGCAGCTCCGGATTTTCAGAAAGACGCTGGCCGTAAGACGGTACGATTTCGGTCAGCTTTTCCTGCCACGCATCGCTTTGCACTTGCTCAGCAAACACGTTTTCCAGCAAATGCAGCATAATGGGCGGCGCGGTTGAGGCACCGGGTGAAGCCCCCAGAAGTGCAGCGATTGAGCCGTCTTCAGCACTTACCACTTCGGTACCAAACTGCAGCAGGCCGCCATGTTCAGGGTCGTTCTTGATGATTTGAACCCGCTGACCGGCGGTCCAAAGCTTCCAGTCATCGCTGTTCGCTTCAGGGAAAAAGTCCTGCAGCGCTTCAAAGCGGTCGTCATCGGACATCATTACCTGACCCACTAGGTAGCTCACCAGATTGAAGTTATGCAACCCCACCTGGGTTGTCGGCCAGATATTGTTAAATGTTATGGAGCCAAACAGGTCGGTCCAGGAGCCTTCTTTCAAGAACTTGCTTGAGAACGTGGCAAATGGGCCAAAAAATAGCGCAGGCTCGCCATCCAGGTTGCGGAAGTCCAGGTGCGGAACCGACATCGGCGGAGAACCTTCACCGGCTTTGCCATACACTTTGATCTGGTGCTGGGCGACAATCTCAGGGTTAGTGGTGTAAAGGAACTGGCCACCCACCGGGAAGCCGGCGTAAGCGTCCGCTTCCGGAATACCGGATTCCTGAAGTAGCGGCAGCGCAGCACCGCCCGCACCAATGAACACAAACCGGGAATCGATGGTGGTTTCATCACCGCTTTCCAGGTTTTTGATCGTCACGTGCCAGGTATCGTCGTCGTTACGCTCAAGACCGCGCACTTCACTGTTAAGCGAAAGCGTGAAGTTATCGCTATCGCCCAGGCCTTCGACCATCTGGCGAGTCTGCGCGCCGTAGTTAACTTCCGTACCCATCTGCATACGAGTCGCGGCAACCGGCGTGTTCTCATCACGGCCAGCCATCACTAACGGCATCCACTCAGCGATTTCCTGGCGATCTTCCGAGTATTCCATGCCTTCATAAAGCGGGTTTTCGGTCATGCGTGCGTAGCGTTCGCGCAGGAAAGCGACATCGTCTTCCCCCCACACCAACGCATGATGCGGCACCGAATTAATAAAGGCTTTCGGGTCGCTCAGGATGCCCTGATCGACCTGGTGGGCCCAGAACTGGCGGGAAATTTCAAACTGCTCGGTAACGTTAACCGCACGCTCAATTTCAACGTGGTCGCCATCACCCGGCGTATAGTTCATTTCCATGAAGGCAGAGTGACCGCTGCCTGCGTTGTTCCAGGCATTGGAACTCTCTTCAGCGACCTGGCCCAAGCGCTCGTAAAGATGGATATCCCAGTCGGGTTCTAATTCTTGAAGATAGGTACCTAGTGTGGCGCTCATAATGCCGCCACCAATTAATACAACATCAACAGGCTCATCCGCCGCAACGGGCATCGCTGCAAACGCTAAAAGCGGTGTGCAGAGTAAAAAACGTAAATGTTTATGCATGTCATATCCTGACGATACAGAAATAACTTGCCGAAGCTATAATTGCCCGGCATCGAGGGGGGTATTAACTTCGACTAAAGTCTAGCAAAATTAGATCTTTTCGGGAACCAATGCGATAGACACGCACAAAGGAAAGTAAGACATGAGACCTGAAGACCTTGAAAAACTGGTAACTCGCACCATGCCGTTTGGCAAACACCAGGGCTGGCTCATTGCCGACTTGCCGGGGCCCTACCTTAACTGGTTTGCGCGGGAAGGTTTTCCATCGGGAGAGATTGGCCAACTGCTGCAACTAATGCAGGAAATTGACCATAATGGGTTAAGCGACTTGCTGGAGCCGTTACGAAAGCCGTCCAAGTAAGGTTACGCGTTTGAGCGCGACGCCAATACCTGCTGATATTCATGACGATACGCCTTGGCATGTTGCGTGGCGTCATCGGGGAAGCGCCCCAGCGCTACGGCCAGCTCAAAAAAACCAGCGGCGGGCATATTATCGCCCCGGCGGCTTACCACCAGCGCGGCGATAAACGGCTGATGGGCAGCAGCATCATCGCGCATAAGCTGCTCTAGCGCCTGAGCCACCCGCTGAATAGTACGTGGAGGTGTCAGACCCAACGCCACCGCCACTTGCTGATAGGTGATCGGTAATGTTTTTTCGGGTGCCGTGGTGAGTAATTGGCGCACGGCAGTCGCAACATCTGTCATAAAAACCCTGTTAATGTCTGTCTCACGTACTGGCTTTATCGCTACTCACTATCACGCTGAGACGGTCAGTGATTAGTGAACCTGGCGGCGCCTAGAGCGGCCTTCACGCACGAGGATCTCCTCAGCATCCAGCGTCGCAATCGGTATCTCATGCTGAGTGGGAATATCTCCCGTTAGTTGAAGCGCCTGATAGCGTAGCGCACACACGCGTAAAAACGAGGTAAAGTTGCCCAAGTCGTGTCCGGCATCGATAGATTCATGATACAGGCGAGTAATCAGTTGAGCCGTATTCATACCATCACGCGTGGCGATCTCTTCCAAAATAAGCCAGAAATAGTGCTCCATTCGCACGCTCGTCACCATGCCATCAATACGCAGTGAATGCGTCGCACTGGACCATAATTCAGGATTGGCGTGAATAAAGAGTTTGCACATGGGTGTGATCTCTTAACGTTCAGGTAAGCCGTTAGCATAGCGGGCAAATACGCTACGCGCCTAATGTCTGTTAGGTGCATGTCTGTTAGGCGCGTAAGCTTTGCTTTGTATGATGATGCTAACGGCCCAGCGCTCACTGGTTTAGCAGCGCCATAAATTGAGCAAGCCAAGCCGGGTGTGCTGGCCAAGCGGGCGCCGTCACCAGATTGCCATCGGTTACCGCCTCACTTACCTCAATGCTGGCGAAATGCCCGCCTGCCAACTCAACTTCTGGCTGGCAAGCCGGGTATGCAGAACACTGCCTGCCTTTGAGCACGTTTGCAGCGGCTAGCAATTGCGCGCCGTGGCAAATCGCAGCGACAGGCTTATTGGCTTCAAAAAAGTGCCGAACCATCGCCAACACATCCTGATTCAAGCGTAGGTATTCCGGAGCACGTCCACCGGGCACCACCAGCGCATCATAGTCAGCGGGATCAATACGCTCAAAATCAGCATTGAGCGCAAAGCGATGGCCAGGTTTTTCAGAATAGGTTTGATCACCTTCGAAATCATGGATCGCTGTCGCCACGGTGTCGCCCGATGCCTTGCCAGGGCAAACGGCATCAACCTGATGACCAACAGCCATCAATGTCTGGAAAGGCACCATGGTCTCGTAATCTTCAGTAAAGTCGCCGGTAATCATCAGAATGCGCTTGCTGGTCATCTCCGTACTCCTTCTTGTTTTGTCGTTGCGCACACGCTGCGTGTGCCAAACAAGCCTAGCAAGCACGTTTTCGATAGCGGTAGTACGCCATTACTACACTGATTTTTTTATAGCGAAAACACGCGGTCAAACCGGCAGATGCATGATGGCACGCTTTATGTGGCGCTCTTCAAGCCATAATTTGCCAAGGGTAAGGGGAAGCTTAAATCGGCGCTTGCCCGCCGCTCCAGGATTAAATAACAGACGATCCTCCTGCCATTCATTGCGGGGCTTATGAGAGTGGCCGTGCAATATCACATCACAGGGCGTCGCTGCATTAAAATCAACAAAGCGATGTACCAAGTGTAACCGCCAACCATTCACGGTAAGCGACTGGGTGAGCGGCAATGACGCCGCCCAAGAGGCAGTATCGATGTTGCCTTTAACCACCAGCAGCGGGGCTATTTGTTCAAGGCGATCAAGGATTACCTTGTCCCCAGGCTTTTGGCCGACATCGCCTAAATGCAAAACCAGCCCACAACCTTCCAGGCAAGTGAGTGCTTCCTCGCGTAGCAACCCATGCGTGTCGGCAATGACGCCAATAGGCGCTTCAAGGGTTAATATGTGATGTTCAGGCTCAATGCACCAAATCACTCGTATGTTCCTTACCGTTCAAGAGCGTGAACTCCTTGTCTTTCAAGGCAGGCTGTTTTACAGCGTATCGCCTTGCTGCCGCTCTGGTTATGCACGTTCATGGGCTGTTTATCAATCAGTGTAGTCACGGCCTGAAGCAATCAACCCCCGAAACGTAAAACAGCGAATGCACCGTAGATGCATTCGCTGTTAACAGGCAATACGATGACGCTAGGTCAGTCGTGCAGGCACCTCTTTATAAGGCAATGAACGTACTTGCTGCCCCGCATCACCGCTCACCTGGAATCGGCTTACCAGCAGATGCATATCGCCAGCTCGCGCATCAAGTTCGTGGCTTGCGCTTGAAGCATCCTGAACCAAGCGGACATTTTGGTGGGTTACCTGATCCAGCTGCGAAATCGCCTGATTAATCTGCTCTATACCCGTCGACTGCTCCTGCGTGGCATCGGCAATTTCTGTCACGTAGCGAGTGACTTCTGACAAGCTATCGATGATTTCTTGAAGGTGCGTGCTGGACGCATTAACCAGTTGCTCGCCTTCACTGACTTTGGCCACGCTGTCAGCCACCAAGTGACGAATTTGCGCTGCCTCATCGGCACTGCGACCGGCAAGTTTACGCACTTCCTGGGCGACCACGGCAAAACCACGCCCCTGCTCCCCTGCACGAGCGGCCTCAACAGAGGCG
This sequence comes from Halomonas sp. 111, assembly GCF_052379685.1. Taxonomy (NCBI): domain Bacteria; kingdom Pseudomonadati; phylum Pseudomonadota; class Gammaproteobacteria; order Oceanospirillales; family Halomonadaceae; genus Halomonas; species Halomonas sp. 111. The sequence continues at coordinate 68,332 of NZ_JBQSYV010000005.1, read as the reverse complement.
TTTAGCGCCAGCAAGTTGGTTTGGAAGGCAATATCATCAATGGCTTTAATGATCGAGGTGATTTTCTCACTCGCTTCACGTATATCCCCCATCGCCGCCGTTGTACGTTTGGCGACATCCCCCGCCGAGCGTGCCCGCTGATCGACACCGCCACTGGCACCTTTTGCCTGATCCGCATAGTCGGCTGTCTGCTTCACGGTAGAGGTGATTTGCTCAAGACTGGAAGCCGTTTCGGCTAGCGAGGCGGACTGCTGATCCGTGCGTTGTGACAGGTTCTCATTACCCGAAGCAATTTGTCGGCTGCTTTCGGCAATCGCCTCAGCGCTTTCACGCACCTGGGCAACCATACCTTCAAACGTGTCCATCATACGGTTGAACGCTTGGGCAGTTTGGCCGACTTCATCGTCTCGCTGTAGATCAAGACGTTGTGACAGATTGGTATTTTCGCCACCTACGCCACTAATGTTCTCCATTTGCCGGCGCATGGCCACCAGCGGGCCAAGTACACGTACCAGCGTACGCCAGCCAAAAATCGCCAGCAGAGCGACAACGCCTAACGTGACAGTGATCAGTAAAGTGAGCCCGGCGGCGGCCAGTGTTTCTGCCTGGTCAACCGCATTGTCCGCCTGCGCCGCCGCATATCGCTCTACGTCGCTCAGCGTCTGCTCTATTTGTGCCATAGCGCTTGCCACGCTCGCTAGCGCCTCCTGAACCTGGCGACCTAATTCCAGCTGCTGTTCACGGAGCCGGTAAACAGACAAGGCGTCAGTGATCATCACGCTTTCCAGTCGATTAATATCCTCTCTCAAGGCATTGACCATCGCTATCTGGCTTCTTTCTGAATCAGGTGCATCGTTAATCGCCGTTAACCAGTCACGCATCTGAGTGAACTGGGGTTCGATAGCGTTCTGGCGCAGCGTAGACAGCGCTTCGGCATTTGTGGCCTGCACCATTTGATGGCCATAACCCGCCAGCAATGCCAACGCAGTGCTGACATTCGCGCTGTAACGGCTGATATCCGTGCCTTCAACCACCAGGCTATCCAGCACCGTTGTGGGTAACGTGGTCATGCCATCCTCACGCCACGCTTCCATTAACTCACGCTGCTCGCTCTGATAGCGCTGCTGGTTAATCACTGAGACGTTAGCCACTTCTTCAGCACTGCTCATGGCATTACTGATTAACGTCTCCATTTGCGTCAACGTAGTGGCCGTGTCTGCTTTTAGGCCAAGCTCCGTCTGGCGGGCCGCTTCAAGCGCTGCGTCACCCACACGTAACGCATCGTACTCATTGTTCAGGTTTTCCAGTTGCCCTTGGAGCCCCTCTTCTCCTAATCCCCGACGAGCTTCCAGAAAGCGCTGATTAAGTGTCTCTTCCGTGACAATGCTGTCCAGGTCAGACGCGCTTTCTGCAGCGAGCAGTTCGTTATGACGCTGGCCGAAGGCCGCCACGGTGAGCACCAAACGACGACTGGCATCCTGAAGAGGCAGTACATCGTCGGTAATAGTGTGTTGAACGTTGATTAGCCGCTGGTTGGTAAACCAGCCGGTCACGGCAAGCGCAACCGCGCCCAACATGGCCACAATAAAGAGGCTGATGAGCATGGTACGTATACTTAACGTCTTTTTCATTGTGCGTGTTCGCTTGTGTCAGAAGTCATGCAGGAGCGTCTACTTTTGGTGAAAAAGTACCACTAGCCAGGCGGTCAAGGATAACCGTTACAACCAAAACCTGGCATTTATTTTCTAAAAAAACCGTCGGTTAAGGTATGTTTCCCTTTTGAAGTTACGTGATACAGAAGCCTACAGGATTTAATATCGGCAACAAGCGGCTTAACTATAATCGCTCGTTCACTGCCTATTGATTACCAAGCAAGAGCGGAGTATCACGTTGTTTCAGCCTCGCTTTAGCGTAAGGCCTTTTAGGGTTGCTACATACTTAGAGAAAAGGAACGAATCAATGAATATCGTGATACCTGATGATTACCAGGACTGTGTACGCCATTTGGATGCCTATGCAATGCTCAACGGGCACAACGTAACTATTTATCACGATACGCTAACCGATTTTGAGGCGTTGGTGGCACGGTTTTATCACGCGGATGCGCTTGTGTTAATTCGTGAACGTACCCCTATCACTGCAGCGCTGCTTGAACGCTTGCCCAATTTAAAAGTGATTAGCCAAACCGGGGGCGGTGCGGCTCATGTCGACCTAAAAGCGTGTCAGCAACAAGGCGTTACCGTTATGACAGGTAAAGGCTCGCCACACGCGGCGGCCGAATTAACCTGGGGATTGGTACTTTGCGGCATGCGCCACCTGCCTGAAGAAGTAGAAAACCTTAAAGCTGGCCGCTGGCAACAAACGCTGGGCACTGGGCTAAAAGGCCGCACAATGGGGATTTTTGGCTTGGGCAAAATTGGTAGCCTGGTGGCCCGTTACGCGCAGGCATTTGAAATGAACGTGCTGGTATGGGGGCGCGAAGGCACCAGAACTCGAGCCATGGACGCCGGGTTAACGGTTGCCGAGAGCCAGCAGGATCTTTTTAAACGTGCCGATGTGCTTAGCCTGCATCTGCGCCTAAACGATGAAACGCGGGGTATTGTGACCGCTGACCATTTGGCCTGCATGAAACCCACAGCGCTTCTGGTAAACACCAGTCGCGCACCATTAATTGCATCAGGTGCATTAGTTAGCGCCCTCGAAGCAGGCAGGCCAGGACGCGCGGCGGTTGATGTTTTCGATAGCGAACCGACCTGCGACGATCCTCTGCTCACCCTGCCCAACTGCGTAGCGACGCCTCACTTGGGTTATGTCGAAAAAGATAGCTACGAGCTCTACTTTGGTGACGCGTTTGCGAATGTCGTCGCGTTTAGCAACGGTGAGCCGGTCACTAATCTCGCCTCTTAAACTCCGTCGCTGCGACCACCTCTGTGTCAAGTGTGCTAGCCTTATCACTCACCTGTGACACAGAGGACTTGATGCTCACTATTTCCAACCATGTTGCCTTGGCCGACTGGGAAATTGATATTAGCCAAATTCGCGCTCAGGGTGCAGGCGGTCAGAACGTCAACAAAGTGGCGTCAGCGGTACATCTGCGCTTTGATATTTCACGCTCTACCCTGCCGCCGTTTTATAAAGAACGTTTGATAGCACTCAATGATCAACGCATCAGTAAAGAGGGTGTGGTGATTATCAAGGCGCAGAGTTATCGCACGCTGGAGCTTAATAAAGAAGATGCCCTTGCTCGCCTGAAAGAATTGATCATCAGCGCGACTCGGCAACAAAAGGTACGCCGCCCGACAAAACCCACCAAAGGCTCCCAGCGACGTCGCGTTGACCACAAGACCCGCAAAGGAAAAATAAAATCGCTACGTGGTAAAGTTTCCTCTGCGTAAGCGCTATTGAGTCAAGTGAATTGCGCATGACCACCGTTTCCCGACCGCTCTCTCCTTGCATCCAGCACTGCCAACTAGACACGACAAATACGTGCCAAGGCTGTGGCCGTACGCTGGATGAAATTGCCTATTGGGGCCAAATGACCGAGGTCGAAAAAGCCCCGGTCTGGGAGCGCCTGGAAGCGCCTGGAAGCGCAAGGCTATCTCGATATCGCGTTAACCGAGATTAGCCACCCGACTTAACAGAGCAGTGATTAACAGGGTATTGATTCACAGATTAGTGGTTAACAGAGTGGCGGTCGCTCAAAATATGGTGCAGTTCACCGCAAGCAACCAGAGGGTCATCACAGTTGATCACGATATCCGACTGAGCCAGCACATAGCTGCGCCCGGTAATCGTATTTTCAACCACCTGATAGGCGCCTTCCTGATGAGTCCCTGTAAACGTGCCAATAAATCCGGTTTCACGTAGCGAGACCGTTTCCAGTTTATCCCCTATGTTGAGTCGACCTTCGTAGTTCATTAACGCTAGCCTGGCGGAGGTGCCGGTGCCGGTAGTACTGCGACAAATCACACCTGGATGAACGTAGGTTGTTGAACGAGAGCGTACATACCCTTCACCCACTTGCTCTTCGGGGCCCATAAAATGCAGGAAAGGCAACGGGCCTACATCACCCAGCGTGTAGTGGGAAAAACCGCGCTGAGCCTGCAAGGCCTCAACAATTTTATGCGCACAGGCCGAAAGCGCCTGCTCTTCCTCACGAATAAGCTTAAAACCAAGCTCGGCAGCATCCACTAACGCGTAAAAGCCGCCGCTATAGGCGACAGAGTACGTCACTGTACCGATACCAGGCACCTGGATGGTATCGCGGTAGGTATCAATGTAGCTGGGTAAGCCTTCACAGGTAACCGACTCGACCACGCCGTTATGCACACGTGCCTCGATATGTACCAGGCCTGCCGGGGCCTCCAACGAAAACTGCTGAATGCCTTCCTGCTTAGGTACAATCCCACACTCAAGCACCGCGGTTGCCGTACACAAGGTATTAGAGCCTGAATAGATCGGGTAGCCCATCACTTCCATAATGATATAACCCGCTGCGGCCTCAGGGTGCGTCGCTGGCACCAGTAAGTCCACCGACATCTCCGGAATGCCGTAGGGCTCTTCCAGCAGCAAGCGACGCAAGCCATCGGCATCGTCGCGCAGGTACTCCATTTGCTCCCGCACCGTGGCGCCCGGCAGAGCATCAATCCCGCCCGTTACGATTCGGCTGACATCGCCACCCGCATGAGTATCCATTAATTGAAGCGTATGGATCTTTTTCAAAGGCGTTGCTCCTGAGCGTTTGTTAGTGCAAAAGGTGCGCCGTGAGTATCCCACTGCGCATCTGGAACAATGACAATTTTGCCGAGATAATTGCTGCCCCGATTAACAAAATAGCGCTCGGCGTCATGCAGTTCAGAAAGCTTGAACGCCGCATGGAGAACAGGCTTGAGTTCACCACTACGAATCCAGGCGATTAGCTGCTCGGCTTCTTCACGAGTACCATGAGAAACGCCAAATATCTGCACCTGGTAAAGGTAAATACGCGTCCACATGATCTCACTGAGATTACCGTCGCTGGCCCCTGCTATGGAAAGGCGCGGATAGGATTGGCGGTGCTGCATATCAACAATCATGGTATCGATAAACAGATCGGTCATCTCGCCGCCGACCAAGTCCATCACCGCATCAATTGGCTTTCCGCCAGTGGCTTCTAAGACGCGGCTAACAAAGGTCGGCAGGTCGCCACGGTCAATGACGGCTTCAGCTCCTAACGCTTGCAGCGCAGCGGCTTTATCAGGCTGGCTGACCGCATAAGGAACGGCACCGATAATACGGCATAGCTGAATGAGCGCGGTGCCTACGCCACCACTGGCACCGCTTACCAACACGCGCTCGCCAGCCTTGATGTGTGCCGAGGTCATCATATGGTACGCCGTTTGATAGGAGCACATGCCCATCGCGGCTAGCTCAGCGTCGCGGAGTTCGGGATTATCAATGGAGTGGAACTGGTCTGCGGGTACCGCAATATACTCAGCGTAGCCGCCATCGGCCCCATGGCCGTAGTAGTCGGGAGTTAGATTGATATCCCGGCGCTCATCCGCATAAATATTGAAATCAAGCAGGCCACGCTGGCCAATACGCTCGGCATCCACGCCTTCGCCTACCGCTACGATACGCCCGGCCACATCTGCCCCCTGAATACGCGGAAACGTTAAGGTGGGCGTGCCGCCCATGGCAAAAGACGTCACGTCGCCTTTCTCTTTGGTGGGATACAGGCCTTCACGCGCTTTACGGTCGGTATTATTTTTCGCGGTCGCCGTCACTTGGACCAGAACATCACCTGGGCCGGGTAACGGCGTTTTGACGTCTTCACGGTAATGCAGTTGTTCGACGCCACCATGCCCGACCAAGAGCATGGCAGCCATCGTAGAAGAAACGGTGGTAGATTCAGGCATTGTCAGGCTCCTTGATACAAAGGAATAAGACTAGCCGACCATAGCAAACTCTTGCTACCCCTTAAAAGCCTGCTGAATTAGAACCAGCCCTTTCGCCTGAACACCCAAATCAGCACGCCACCGATTCCTGCCATCATGCCTAAAATGAAGAAGTAGCCATAGCGATAGTGCAGCTCCGGCATGTAGTCAAAGTTCATCCCGTAGATACCCGCAACAAACGTTAACGGAACAAAAATCGCCGTAATGACCGTTAGAACGCGCATTGTAATGTTCAGTTGGTGCGACGAGATTGATATGTAACCGTCTACTAAATCACCGCAAATGTCGTAATACATCTGAGTAAGCGTATAAAGCCGCTCAAAACGTTCGGCAACATCGTTAATGGCATGCAGCGTTTCACTTTCCTCACGCGGGACGTGCTCATAGTCGTAGACAGTTAACTCTTGGGTAATCCCTTTATGATAATTAAACACGCGCCGCATCTTAACCAGCCGGGAGCGGTACATGGTAATTTTGCGCATTAATACATCGTTGCCATTTTCATGTAACTCATCTTCTAAATCGCTTAATTCCGCTTCAAATTCAAGCAGGCTATCGATGTAGTACCCAGCAGAGATATACATCACCTTGAGCGCCACCTGCTCCGGTGATTTCGCTAATAACGTCTTACCCTGCTCCTTAAAGAGCCGCTCAATGCTCATGGCAACGCCTGGATGTAGCGTCACTAGAAAGCACTCACCAATAAAAAAGCAGACCTGCTGAGGAACAAAGTTTAGCTGGGCATCAAAAGATGAAATACCGCGGTAAATAATCAGTGCGTGGTTATCAAACTCTTCTATTTTGGGTGGTACACGCTCCTTATGGGCATCCTGAATAGCCATGGGGTGACACTCAAATTTGCCCAGTAGCCGCTCAGCAGATTCTGCTGATTCCCCCTGCATATCAATCCATATATGACTGCCGGGGGTATTCTGCCATGTGACAAAAAGCTCTTCGTTCCCTTCATGGGTTTCGCCATCAGGGGTAGTCAAAATACTGCGAATCATAACTGTCCTTGGTTCCAAGGGGTTCTTAAATACGCTAATAACACGCTTACCACCGTGGAAGCTAACAACGCACCTAGAAACGGCGCTAGTGTGGGTACACTGTTCGGAAAGCTTGCCGCCATTATCCCTTCGCTTATGCTGGCGTGACTCATCCACCCAGGCAAGATCGCACCCAATAGACCCGCCATGCCGCCACCGATAGCCGCAAGGGGCGTCATGCGCCGCCATAAGCCCAGCAGCACGGGCACCACAGTTGCAGCGCAGACTAAATCAGCGATTAAAAAAAGACGTAAAACAGACACACCTTGAAGTGCGACAACCACGACAGGCACCATAAGCAAAACGGTCATCCAGCGTGTGAGCGCGATAGAAACGCTTGGCTGTTCACTGCGCGACACGATCAGTGAGGCAATACCGCTTTGTAGCGTATCTACGCTGGACGCCACCAATGTAACGGCAAGTACTAGTGCCGTTATAGCTAGCCAGGGTGGCGCGTTATTGAGCAGTGCAAAAAAAGGCATGGGCGGTTCGCCCAGCGGAACACCGTTCATGGCAGCAAGCATACCCAAACCGCCAATCACCATAACGATCATGACCGTGGCGCCCCCTCCTACCCAAGCCCCGCGGGCCAAACTGTGGTCATCACGTGCCGCCCATACCCGCTGCCAGTAGCCCTGGTGAAACAAGTTCGCTGCGGTAACCGCGATGACAAGCGTTAGTGCCACACTAAGCGCATCAGAAGTGGCGATAAAGGGCCATGCCGCACTGCTCGGCATGGCAGGCAAGTGCCAAAGGGTGACACTGGAAACCACCACTAACAGTGCAAGCAGCAACCATGCCTGCCAACGGTCAGTGGCCAGGCTTGCGCGCAGCCCACCGCTTACCGTGTAAAGCAACGTAGTGAGCGTTACTCCAATAATCACCCAGCTCGACGGAACATCAGAAAGCAGCGAGGTGATCGCTCCAATGGCGGTTAATTCAGCGGCTAAAAAGCAGGCCATATACACCACGGAAACCAGCGTTACCCAGTGGCGCACTCCGCGCCCATAGCACGCCTCAGCAAACTCAGCGATGCTCCGCCCTTCAGGGAGAGCCCGGCGTATAGACGGACCATAAAAGCCAAGGACGATAAAAGGCAGTGAGGAGCCAAGGGCATAGCCTGCCAAGGCCAGTGGGCCAATAAAAGCGCCAATTTCTGGCGGTGCAAACAAAATCCAGGCGCCCATACCAGATGCAACAAAAGAGAGCCCTAGCGTGGTGCTGGTTTGTGAATTACGAGCGGTTACAAAGTCATCCAATGAGCCTTTACGCCCACGGGCTTTAAGGCCTAAAAATGCAAAGCAACAGAGCGCCGCGCCCAGCACGGCTGACGTTAGGTATGGCATGTCGCACTTCCTCCGCCGGTACTAACCGGTTCAGGTTCCAGGGTCTGCGTCATAGCATTCTCAGCCACGCAACGTGGCTCCCCTGGCGACAGTGAATTGAGAGCGTATCCTGATGTAAAGCGAGCTAACCGTCAAAATGAGCAGCTACTCGCGCCGTATCCTAGCCGCTAAATAGCTAACAGGAAAACGGTTTACTTCTGCTATTCATTCGCTACAACGTTGTCTAGACTAACAAAAGCTGCTGTAAACTGAGTCAAAGCATTACAAAATAAAAGTAGCTTACTGCCATTAGTGTTATAAAACATTAATGTTACAAGCGTCGCACAGGAGAATAAGCGACGCGCTTACAGGAAACCAATATGTCATACACCGAAGCCAAGGAGCATACGCAAGGGCGGCTCAATACTCTGTTTGCTGACCCCTACCGTGCGTTTGAAAACAATACCGATGAGCGCCAGCTTCACGTTCGCGTAATGCTTTATATGCTGCTGGCCCGCCCCATGTCACGAGGAGACATGACGCTACGCGTGATCCATGGCTGGGAGAACGGTAGCTGCGAGCCTGGCGACTTACAGCATGCTGACTACGTTTTAAATACGCTAGATGATGTAAAGCGCGCGGTGAAAGACTTCGACCAGGCCACGAAGCAAAACGCTCCGCTCCCCTCTGAAGACCCTGCCATTTTGGCGATGCCTTTAGCAAATGTGATCGCCGATGCCAAAGCCGAAGGGCAAGAGGTCACCGACGATATACCCAAAACGCCCGAACGCTGGTCTGCGCTTGAAGGCGGCTTGGCACTTTATACGCTTTTTAAAATGTATCACCGGTTGGTGTATGGCGAGGACGATGTCTACCGCTGCTCCCAATGCCAAACGGCCTTAGGCCCGCGTGAAATTCATGAATTTCATCTAGAGGAGAGTGAGTTCGCCCTTTTAGTGCCCCTTGTCGGACAGCCAAAAGAGGCGCCGTCTCTACTCGTATTGCATGAAAGCCAACTTAAGCCGATTGAAAAGCTACTGGAAGAAAGCTTGAGCCTGCTGAATGATTTTTAAGCCTTGAGTACAACAACGTCACTGGCCCCCCGCAAGAGCCAGTGACTGCTTAGTAAGTAAGCGTCAGCTTAATGCAATAGTACTATTGATACCGCTTGAAACGTTTTCAGGCTCAAACCAGCGTGCCGTTACCGTTTTGGTTTGCGTCCAGAAGGCGATCGCCTGTTTTCCATTTGGCCCTAAATCGCCGAGCTTTGAAGCACGTGAGCCAGTGAAGCTGAAATAGGCAACCGGCACCGGGATTGGCACGTTGATACCCACCTGCCCCACGTCTATATCAGTTTCAAAGCGCCGCGCCACCCAGCCAGAATTCGTGAAGATAGACGTGCCGTTGCCGTTAGGATTAGCATTAATAAACGCAATCGCTTCGTCGAGTGTTTCCACGTTGACAACGCAGAGTACCGGCCCAAATATCTCTTCACGGTAAATGGTCATCTCCGCAGTCACATCGGTAAATAACGTCGGTCCCACAAAATTGCCCTTCGGATAACCGTGTACCTGGCAGTTACGCCCATCAATCAATAACGTTGCGCCCTCCTTTTCACCGGTCTCGATAAGACCTAACACACGCTCCTTGGCGGCAGGCGATACCAGCGGCCCTAAATCGGCATCCTGTTGGGTGCCAGGCCCCACTTTCATCTGGCCTGCAGCATCCACAATATCATCAATCCATTGTCGCGCCTCACCGACCAGCACCACGACCGAATTAGCCATACAGCGCTGGCCTGCGGCGCCAAATGCTGAGCCCAGCAGATTGTTGATGGCTTGGCTGCGATTTGCGTCGGGCATAACCACACAGTGGTTCTTCGCCCCCATCATCGCCTGCATACGCTTACCCGCATCTGCCGCCCGCTTGTAAAGCAATGAGCCGACGTGGGTTGAGCCAATAAACGATAGCGCTTTAACCGTTGGGTGATCGACAATCTGGTTGGCAACCTCAGGACCGCCGTGCACCACGTTCAGCACCCCAGCTGGCACACCGGCTTCATGGGCAAGCTCCACCAAGCGCATGGTCGAGCTGGGATCCTGCTCAGAAGGCTTCAACACAAAGGTGTTGCCTGTCGCGATGGCCAGCGGAAACATGAAACAGGGCAGCATGATCGGGAAGTTAAAGGCCGTAATACCGGCCCCTACGCCTAGCGGCTGATGTAGCGTATAAACATCGACGTCGCTTGCCGCGTTCTCGGCCACCTCTCCTAGCTGGAGCGAGGTAATCGAGCAGGCGTGTTCGACCACCTCCAGACCTCGCCCTACTTCACCTTTGGCATCTGGCAACGTTTTGCCATGCTCTTCGGTGATTAAGGCGGCTAGTTCATCGGTGTTGTCACGAATCAGTGCCTGCAACGCCAGCATAATACGCATGCGCTTTCCAAGCGGTACCTTGCGCCACTCTCTAAACGCATGATGGGCGCTTGCAATCGCATGCTCTACTTCTTCTGCCGTGCAAAAAGGCACCCGGGCAACCACCTTTTGGGTCGCCGGATTAACCACATCACGCCACTCCTGGCTTTGAGACAGGACGGCTTGACCATCAATGATCATGGGAATTTCGCGAACGGCCATTACGCTTGCTCCTGATTATGATTGTGTTTGTAACAGAGGCAGTCTCTATAGCTGCCCCAGGGCCAAGAATAGGGTATATCAGCAAGTTAACGTAAACGTCAACTAACGGTTAGTGACAATCCCGATTAGCGATGACAAGACGCCAAAGACAGTGCAAACGCATGTTTAACCGCTTGACCTCCCCTCCCAATAAGGGATGATAATACGGCGCACCCAGGAGATGTCTCTTTGCCTCAGCAATACATGCCCACCGCTATGACGTCTCTCCGGCTCGGCCAAGTGGGCCTCTGGAGCTTGGCGCTATTGCTGTGGTGCGCCGCTCCTCACGAGGCGATGCCGCGGGCTGCTGAGCCAGTTCATCACTCAGCCCTGGAAGACCACGCCAAGCCGCTGATCGTACTGGCTAACCCACTTAATCGCCTTAGCCTGGACCATGACAAGCGACGCCAAAACCCGGTAGTAATTCAAAATGATACCGGGGTGGCTCTGCCCGCCCATGAAAGATGGCCTGGTATTGCGCCTGCCGTTTATCACTGCGTATTGAATACCCTTGGCTCATCGAACCCAGGCTTACCAGGCGGCCTTCCTCCCTGCAGAGCACCACCCTACGCTTAACAAATAACGACAGTTAACAGAGGTGCATAACGCCTCTTTGCCACGTACATGACACCAGGCATTTATTATTAAAAGGTCTGGCCATATCAAGTTATTTCAGGAATCGTGCGTATGTTTCTGGTGGACCAACTTATTTTACTAGCAGCCATCCTGCTACTGGTCGGCATTATTTCAAGCAAGCTGTCAGCTCGCTTGGGTATGCCGGTACTCGTACTGTTTTTAGGAACCGGTATGCTTGCGGGGGAAGCAGGCATTGGCGGTATCGACTTTAATAATCCTGGTTTGGCACACGCGCTGGGCACGTTGGCACTGGCAATGATTTTGTTCGATGGCGGCTTACAAACGCCCCTCGCCTCAATCCGCCTGGTGTGGAAGCCAGCCTCGCTATTGGCCACGCTCGGCGTTTTGATCACATCAATGATTACCGGGGTCGCTGCTGCTTATATTCTAAAGCTCCCCTTGTTGGATGGTTTATTACTCGGCGCCATCGTCGGCTCCACCGACGCCGCTGCGGTTTTCTCATTACTGCGTAATGCTGGCATCCATATTAATCAGCGGCTCAAGTCTACGCTTGAAATTGAAAGCGCATCCAACGACCCGATGGCGATTTTCTTAACCATCGGATTACTTGAAGTACTGGTTAACGATATGCCCCTTGGAGTGGGCCTGTTAAAACTCTTTATCCTGCAAATCGGGGTAGGTGGCGCCGTCGGCTTGCTGGTCGGCTGGGCAGCCGTTCAACTTATTAACCGTATTCATCTGGTCACATCGGGCCTTTATCCCGTTCTGGTTGCGGCATGCGGGCTCTTCGCCTTTGGCGTTGCTGCGAACCTTGGAGGCAGTGGCTTCCTGGCGATTTTTATTGCAGGCGTCATGATCGGCAATCGCCCGATTGCCTTTCAGCGCAGCACGTTTTTGTTTCATGACGGATTAGCGTGGATGAGTCAGATCGTCATGTTCGTGGTGCTTGGGCTGCTGATTAATCCTGTTTCCCTACTGGATGTATGGCTGGAAGGCCTGATGATTGCGGCTATATTAACCTTGGTGGCTCGCCCTCTCGCCGTCACTCCCATTCTTAAACTGTTCGGTTTTACGAACCGCGAAACCGGGCTGGTTGCCTGGGTAGGCCTGCGTGGATCAGTGCCCATTATTTTGGCTATTTTCCCACTGATTTTCGGCCTGGAAGGCGCTGAACTTATCTTCAACGTGGTGTTCTTCGTGGTATTAATTTCTGCCACTATTCAAGGCACTACGCTGCCCTACTTGGCGCGTAAACTGAAACTTACCGAAGCACCGCCTGTTGTGCCTGCCGCCAGCCTGGAGATTACCTCATTGGAGGACGTTGACGCCGACATTGTGGAATATCGGCTAGGTGACTTTACTCGTGCAGCCAACCGTCGTTTATCGCAACTCGCACTGCCTGACGGCACAGTGGTGGCCATGATCACCCGTGGCAAAGACGTTATCCCACCGCGTGGGTCCACCCAATTACAGCCAGGCGATCACTTGTTTGTCGTGCTGCGTCCACAGGTTCTGCCGTTTGTTGACTGTATTTTTGCGGAGGGAGCCACGGTCGACCACTACCAACTCCCCAATCAAATATTGCATCTGAAAGGCAACACCAACGTCGACGAAGTATTTAACTCCTATGGCATTACGCTAGACCGTGATATGCACTGCACATTAGACGCGCTTCTGCGTGAGCGATTGACGGACGAACCACGCATAGGTGACTCAATAGCGTTGGAAAACGTGACCCTCTCCGTTCAAGGCGTACTTGATGGGCGCATTACCACGGTAGGTTTGACCATCAGTCAGCCAGAACTCACTGTAGAGCAACACCCCGCCTGATACCCATACGTAAAGGCCACCCGCTATTAACGGGTGGCCTTTTGAAATACTTCAACGTGCTGCAAAAATGTCCTGCAAGAATCGTATTTCAACCAGTCCTGCTGGACCAGCACTGCAGAAACAACTCAGGCAGCTTCGTAGGCAGCTTTAAGCCGGTAAAACTCATCAACAATGGCGGCCATTTCAGCGGCGTCATAATGACAAAGGCCACTGACCACCAGCTTTTTAGAGCCGACACCGATTGCAACGCCCTTCGATTCAATGGAAAACTCAAGCAATGCGTCTGCTCGCTTCCCCTGCACATCAAGCGATGAGCGCGTTAAGGCAAGGCCTGGTGTAAACCCATCCAAACGCTCTAATGAAAACCCCATGCTATCGTAGATAACCAAAGGGCGTTTAGGGTTAAACATTACCCCATGCTTTTCCATTAGCGGCTTTAAATAATGCGGGAAATTTTTGCCTGAGAACGCCACATAGCAGCGAGCAAAGGCTTCAATAGCAGCACTATCGTGGGTCGTCTCGCCATCACGAACCACCTGTAAATAACATTTTCCACTCTCATCACTTACGTGAAGCTCACCATTTTCTGCTTCACTAAAGAGCAGTGGCGTATCAGCACTTACCATATTGGTGAAGCGAAATTCCATTTGCCGCGACAGCCCGAACTTTACCAGTATTAGCGTAAACAACAGGTCACCAGGCACGCAGAAACGTCGCGCACCCGGATTATGGATCGGGTTGTAATCACCTGCCACGCCTTTAGCGAAACGGCTGGCCTGCTCGGCGGAGACCACTACATACTCTCCGTGTTGCGCGTAAAAATCCTTGAACATGGCGTTTGCTGCCTGCCTAGCGTTGAAATCGAAAACCCATAACTATCCAGCGTCGCGCATAATGCCATAAAACACGCGCCAACAGGAGTCACCTGCCAGGAAGCGAGTATGTCAAACACGAACATTACTAAAAAGCGCTTATCCCGCGTTGTATTGGCTACCTTGATCAGTAGCCTGTTTATCATAACGGTTTGGCTGGTGGGCAGCTACTGGTTGCTGAATAGTCAGTGGTTACCGGAAAGAATTTCTCAGTTTGAAGGTATTGAGGTTCGCTGGAGCCAAGGAACTAGCCGCCACCCTGGACGCTGGGAAGTAGACAACCTTTATCTTGCCCGTGAAGACGATGCGCTACCGATGGCAATTGAGGCCGAGCATGCCACGCTCACACTCTCGTTATGGTCGCTGCTGCGCGGCGAGTTACATATCAAGGTATTAGAGGCCGAAGGAATCCGCCGCTTAACGGTGGGTGATATCGCCCTTGAAGCGCAGGGCACGCTAGAAGTGGCTGATACAACCCTTAGCCGTGAAAACCTGGCCATACCCCATGTGAACTTGGCAATCACAGAAGGCCGCCTGATACGCCCAAGTGACCACGCCACACTGGTTAACGCCATAACCCTTGAAGCCACCGCAACGCTTGATGAGATCACGCCCACGGACCCGGCCACGGGTGCACTTAACCCTGAACTGCTAGCGGCACTTTCCGCAACACTTGATATTAAGGCGCAGGCAGATGCCTGGAATGTATTCATGCCCTACCTGGAGGCCATTCCGTGGCTTTTCCTGGACGGCCGCGGCGCACTGGAGGGCCATATTGAACTTGCCTCAGGCACACTTAAACCAGGTAGCCTGCTTACTTTGAAGGCACCTGAATTACGTTTAACGCTGGATGAGCGAACGCTTTTAGAGCACGATCAACCAACGACCTGGAGAGAGGCAGATGCACCACCCCCACGCCACACAGCAACCGGTAGAGGAAGCGTCCAGCTACGCGTAGCCGATCACCACATTGATTTTGAGACTCGCCTGCAGGATGTCACGCTGGCAGATACACAGCCCTATGCAGTAAATACCGCCTTAAGCCTTAAAAGCGATATGGCCAACCAGCGCCTGGACCACCTAACACCACCCACGGATGCTGAACTAGCGCTTGAAGGCACCATTACCCGGCTGGACATGATGGACCGCTACCTCGCCAATACGCTGGAGGGTCAGGGCATTCGCTTATCCGGCAATGGCCGTTTAGAGGCCGGGGTTAGCGTTCGCGACACTCACGCCCATAGCGCCCATTTGCGGGTCGAGGCAGACGCAATCGCGGTCAACGCACTGGATATGACCGCTCAAGGGCAAGGCATACTTAACGCTGAGCTAAAGGACGCCTCGATGGTGGACGCGACACTTGGTTTCTCCCAG
The DNA here is from genome assembly GCF_052379685.1 of Halomonas sp. 111. NCBI lineage: Bacteria > Pseudomonadati > Pseudomonadota > Gammaproteobacteria > Oceanospirillales > Halomonadaceae > Halomonas > Halomonas sp. 111. The sequence goes on along the minus strand of NZ_JBQSYV010000005.1, from coordinate 52,677 downwards.
GCAACACTCTCCCACGCTGACCAAACACTGCTTAACGACGCGACACTTGACCTGGTAGCACAAAGTCCTATCGAACCCGTATTAGCCCGCAGCCACGCCACCGCGACACTTCACTGGCAGGACGCCCGTATGGCCAGCATTAGCGCCCTGCAACCGTATATTGCCACCTACCTGCCGGACCCGGCTCCGTTTAGCCTGGTCAGCGGCCAAGCGCAAAGTAATGGAACGCTCCATATTACCCCTGAACAGCTTAGCGGAGCGCTCACCTTAACCGGCGATTCGCTCACTACCCGCTGGCAACGTGATGAGCAGAGCACCCTGCTCACTAGCGATATGCAGCTTTCACTGCAACTACGCGAGGCCGCTACCGATGGCACAAGCGTTGATATCAGTGGTAGCCGTTTACGCTGGCAGGTCGCTGATGACACACAGCCCGAAGAGCGCCTGGAAAGTATCTTAGTGGTTCGCGAAGGCCGCTTTCAGCGGCGTGGCGAGATTCCCAGTGGGCAGTTTCAGCTAGAGGGCAGCGTGCAGCGCTTGAGTTTTCTGAACGCCTTTTTACCCACAGATCACGGCGTTTCGTTGTCTGGCAATGGGCAACTGTTCGCCCAAGGCTCTTTTAGTGGTAAGCGCCTGTTGGCACCTACTCGGCTGCGTATCGATGCCAACCAGCTTGAAGTCGCATTTTTAGACTACCAAGCCAGCGGGCGCGGCGAGCTAACCGCGCAAATCGACAGCCCCGAACAGGCACAACTTTCGCTGGGCATTCCGCGCTTTTCGCTACAGCGTAACGATGATGACAGGCCTCATGTAGAGGGGCGTCACTTTGCCTTAACCACCCAGACAGACCAGCTCAGCAACGTGCTCATATCGCCAGAAGCAGAATACTTTGTTACCCGAATAGCCTTGCCGATTACCGAAGTGCCGGACTTTACTCGCTATAACCGCTACCTGCCTGAAGATACAGGCCTTCGCCTGCTTGGCGGTCAGGCAAACCTGGGCAGCGAGTGGCTACTGGAGGGGATGAGCGCCCAAGGCAACATGACCCTGCGTGCGTTTGGCGCCGACCTCGCCCTTCTTGATCAGCGGCTACGTGGCGATATCGAACTCTACTTACAACTTACTGAAGGCGATTTACAGGCACGGCGTTTTACGGCTAATGACTCATTTCTGCGCTTGGAAAATGTGTTCCGTATCAGCGAGCAAGGCGCTCAGGACGCTGGCTGGTGGGTGCAGCTCTCCATGGATGACGCACAGCTTACCTGGGATGACCCCATTCGCCTGTCCACACAGCTGCGTCTGGCCATGCGCGACACCGGTTTGGTCGCTAGGCTGTTTTTAGCCCGAGCCCGAGAAAGCGACTGGCTCGGCAGGCTACTCAACGTGCGCAATGTTAATGGCACCGCTGAACTTGCACTTAATGGCGAACGTATCCAGCTGAGCAACCTGGTACTCACCGGCGGCCCTCTACTGCTGCTTTCCGATGTCACGCTTGAAGAGCAGAGCGCCAATGGCGCGCTCTATGCCCGCCTTGGCGCACTTGGCATAGGCGTGGAGCTTGTTAACAGCGAACCCAGGCTACACGTACTGCAACCCAAGCGCTGGTTTGACCGCTGGCGGCAAGCGGTTCGCTACCCTCGTCCTGATTAGCGCTTTTTGCGCTGGCGCCGAATCATCCTGACCCGCTCTTTGGCTTTAGCCGGCGTCGAAAGCGGCGCTGCTGAATCCGTCTCTTTGGGCGGCAAAGTGACCCAAGCAAACACCGGCAATGCCAAGTGCCAGCGAATCGCGGCTAACCGCAGCCCCAGCGTAATCGCCAAGGCCATTGCGATACTAACGCTCAGCGGCGTATTCAAGGTGTTCAGCGCGACATATACAGTGCCGCCAGCCATGGCAGCGGTAGCGTAGATCTCTTCACGCAACACCATCGGTACGCGCTGAGCCAGCATGTCGCGGATCATTCCGCCGGCGACACCGGTCATCATCCCCATCAATACCGCCACTACACCGGAGGTTCCCAGCAACAGTGCTTTATGGGTGCCGATGACCGTAAACAAGGCAAGGCCAAAGGCATCCGCAATCGGCAAAAACCTTCGCGACAAGCGATGAATATAGTGGAACCCCACCAGCGAAATGCCCACCGTTGCCAGGATAACCCATAAGTAAGTGGGATCAGCGACCCAAAAGACAGGCCGCAAGCCCAGCACTAAATCACGCAGTGTACCGCCACCAATACCGGTCACAGCGGCCAACACCAGCATGCCAAACGGGTCCATTTTTGACCGACACGCAAGAATAACGCCCGATAGCGCAAAAACAATCACACCCATCATGTCCAACCAATACACCACACCCGTCACGTGATTCCCCTTTGTGCGCTATGTTTTTTAAAGCGGTTTCTTAAAGCAGGCAGAATACCACTAATGCGTTTTTCGCCTATCGCTTGCTCATTCGCTAATTAACCCGACTTAACGCCGTGGCTTAGGGTACGCTTGTGAGAACTTTTTAAAAGGAGGTGCTATGGATTGGAACCCTGCTTATACATGGTTAGTACTGGCGCTACTTCTCAGTTTAGGGGAGTTAACCTCTGGTGCAATGGTACTACTGGCACTGGGTATTGCTGCCGCGCTTACCGCGGCGGTCACTGCCCTTGGGCTCTCTCTACCTTGGCAATTGCTGAGCATGGGCATTTTTTCTGGCCTATTAGTTCCCTTGGGTGTGATGGTGATTCGTCCGCGCTTTTCTCCTCGCGGCGTTGCCTACGGCACCACCGGCACTGGGGTCGAAAAAGGCAATCATTACCACACGTTGCGCCGCGATTATGACGATGCGACCGGTATCAAAATCAACGGCGACTTTTACCGCTTGCGCGTTATGGACACAGGTGCCACAGAGCTTCCACCCGATACGTCCGTTATCTTCCAGCGCTTTGAAGGTACCACAGCGCTGGTTGCCCTCCCCTCGTCAGCCCCTAACCCTTTGCAAGACGATACCACCCTACGCAAGGAGCCTTAATAATGGATTTACCTATTAGCCCCGGTTTATTAATAAGCCTGATTATTGTCGTTATCGGCATTGTGATTATTTCCAAAGGACTGGTGATTGTACGTCAGTCGGAAGTAATGGTAGTTGAGCGCCTCGGCTCATTTAATCGTGTGCTCGAAAGTGGCATCAATATCATCGTTCCCTTTATTGAGCAGCCTCGCGCGATCACCATGCTGCGCTATCGCAAAATGGGCGAAGAGTACCAGGCAATTACCACGGATGAGATTCGCATTGACCGCCGTGAAACGGTGATGGATTTCCCCGGCCAGCCGGTCGTGACCACCGATAACGTAACGGTTCGTATCAATGGCGCGCTTTATTACCAAATTATTGATCCTAAGCGCGCAGTTTACGAAGTCGTCAACATGAGCCAGGCCGTCGAGGTTCTGGCGAAAACCACGCTACGCTCGGTGGTCGGCAAAATGGAGCTGGATAAACTATTTGAATCCCGCGCGGAAGTGAACAATGAGATTCAGGCTGCCATGGAAGAGCCTGCATCCAAATGGGGGGTCAAAATATCTCGCGTCGAGGTACAGGACATCGCCATGCCTGAAGAAGTAGAAACGGCCATGCGCCTACAAATGGCTGCCGAGCGTAAACGCCGCGCCACCGTTACCGAAGCCGAAGGTGAAAAATCTGCCGCTATCGCCATGGCTCAGGGCCAGCGTGAATCGTCCATTCTTAACGCCCAGGGTGATAAGGAATCGGCCATTCTGCGCGCCCAGGGCGAGCAGGAGTCCATCAAACTGGTATTGAATGCTATTGGCGACAGCGAGGAAAACAAACGCACCGTGGTGGGTTATTTACTCGGCCAGAGCTATATCAAGGGTTTGCCCAACATGGCGAAAGACGGCGAGCGCGTCTTTGTGCCTTATGAATCTTCTGCTCTGCTGGGTTCCATGGGCATGTTCCGCGAACTGGCAGGCTCACCTGAGGATGCGGTAGGAGAACATCTAAAACACCGCACCGGCAATACTAACCCATCCAACAGCTTTCGCAGCGGCGTGGTAGGCGGAAGTATTAGCAGTTAATAACGATTAGCTGATAACACTCATTAAAAAAGCCCAGGCCAAGTCGGGTAACAATACACCCGACTTTTTTTCGTAGCCAACATGACATAAAGTTGCTTTAATTTGCGCAATAACAAAACTTCGATACGCGCCTTTTTATACAGCCCGCAGAATGACAAACTTCATTTCACCACGAGGAAATGAGGTTTATCAGCCGGTTTTTAAGCTAACAGGGGCTCCTCCCCCTGCCAAGCCGAGCATCATCAGCCGCTTTCACTATGTATACACTGGCTGGCCGAGCGGGTTTTAGCATCACTTCATTGACTTATCATCAGTGATGATGCGTTTAACAGCCGCATAACAGCGACCAGGACAGAATTTTGTTGCCGCTTGGGGATGGCAAATATAAGGCTATTCTGTGGAGCATTACACTTTGCGTGTGGGTGCTGTATTCGGGTGTTTTACAGGCTGACTCAGCCCCTCAACCTCTGCATAGCTGGGAGTACCACTGGGGAGACCTTCCTGCGGGAACTCAAGGCACTCTTTCCCAGCCGCCCGATACATCACTCACCTGGAACCCCATCAACTTTCCTGCCGATCCACCGGAAAGAAACGGCCAGGAACAGGTATGGTTCCGCGGTGTATTGCCAGACGGTAACTGGAATGACCCCGTACTCTACATCACCAGTATTAACCTGATTGGCCAGATCTATCTGGATGATGCACTGATCTACCAGTACGGCGAATTCGATGCCCAAGGGCGGGGAGATTTTGCAGGCTGGCCGTGGCACATGGTTGAACTGCCTGAGAATTTTTCCGGCAAACCGCTCAACATCCGAGTATTTTCCTATTACACCAATATCGGCCTGTGGGGCGAAGTAAAGGTCATAGAGCGTCTTGAGGTATTGGAAAGTATCATCCACATGTCCGTCCAAGACCTTGCAGTCAGTACCCTGGTATTTGTTTTAGCGTTTATAGCGACTATATTCGCCGTTATTGGCCCTGAAAGGCGCGGCTTTTCAGCTATTGCTCTGTTTGCCTATGCCTCTGGCCTAATGTTGTTGGCTGAAGCGCCAGCTCGCCAGTTGATCGTTGATAATGCTCTGGCTTGGGACACATTGCGCGCGGGCAGTTACTACACGCTACCCATTGCTCTTGGGCTACTACTAAGCCATTGGTTTAACGGAAAAACAAATCGCTGGCTGACCAGTATTTGGGCGCTACACTTAGCCTATCTCGCCATAGCGATCAGCCTGGTTCAATTAGGGCTTGTTAGCCTTTCTATCACTTTTCCCGTATTTGATGCATTACTCACCGTCACGCTGCCCACCATGCTAATACTCGCCCTGTTTAGGTTCCGAGAACTAAGTACTGAGCAGCGATTATTAGCACTTTGCTTCACTTTGTTCATACCACTCTTATTGACTGACATGCTGGTAGCCCACGGCTTTATTGCCTGGCGCACCATACCGTTAAGCTACGGCACGCTGATCTTTTCACTGGCTAACGCGGCGATCTTTCTTTGGCACTACCGGCATACTCAGCAGCAGATGTCACTTGCGAATGAAACTCTGGAATATCAAGTGGCATCAAGGACCAAGAAGCTTGGCCGCCTCGTCCAGGAGCTAGAAAACCTCTCTTTTAAAGACCCTCTCACTAACCTATATAACCGACGTCATTTTGATAGAGTGCTCGAGCATGAATGCCTCCGCGCGCAGCAAAACGCCAGCCAACTATCGCTACTCATGCTGGATATTGACCACTTTAAGCAGATCAACGATCACTTTGGCCATGATGCAGGCGATAGCGTGCTGGTGGAAATGGCGGAACTGCTAAAGCATCACTTTCGTGGCCTTGATATCGTTTGTCGGTTTGGAGGCGAAGAGTTCGTTGCTCTACTACCTGGGACATCAGTTCATGCTGCCGAGTCTCGTGCTAACGCGCTATTGACACTGGCATCAGAACTCTCTCTAGCATACCAGGGAGCGCCACTAACAAAAGTGACGCTTTCTTGCGGAGTAGCGACTTATCCAGACCATACCCAGGACCCATTCAAACTGCTAAAAATGGCTGATGAGATGCTATATCAAGCTAAAAACGGCGGCCGCAATCGCTGCATTGTGTGGCCTGAAACGCCTAAAACGCGCGATTTTATGCTGGGGCAGTCGTAGCCCAGCATAAAATCCCCCTCTCGCTGTCCAGCGATAAGCTGATTGCCAAAAGGCAATCAGTAAACACGCCATGCTACAGGTTGATATGACCTGAGACGCTACAGTGCTGACTTTTTCCCAAGCCGGGTTAAACCACGCGGCGCCGCAATACGAAAAAAACGCTCCACGACATCCGCTTGTGTGGCCGGAGTCACTAACGACACCCCCACAAATATCGGCAAGTTGATGATTAGCCCCCAGAACCCCGCGTGGATTCCCAGCGGGTGTGGCCATAGCGTAGTAAACGCCACGGTAACCAAAAACCCTGCCACAATGCCCGCCATAACGCCCAAGCGTGACGCGCGCGGCCAGAAGAACATGCCAACAAAAGCAGGCAAGACTTGCGAGGCAAACCCCAGCCCTACCAGCAAAATCATCACCAGACTGCCCGGTTCAGCAATCGCGAGCGGTGCAATCACCAAGGCCATGATGGGTAAGATCATACGCCTGGCAAGTCGACCAGTAGTAGCATTTGAAAGCTTTAACAGCGGTTGCAGTACATCCTTACTTAATGACAGCGACACCGAATGAATAAACGGCTCACTTGATGACATGGAAGCCGCCAGGGTTCCCGCCCCCAGTAGCCCGACCAGCACAACGGGCAAATGCTGCATGGCATATTCAAGCGCCACCGTGTCTGCTCGGGCCAGGTCAGGTAGCGAGTAAATACCGATAAAGCCCACAATCACCATGGGTAAAATCACCACATAGTACGTTGGCAGCCAGGTAGCGCTGCGCCGGATGGTGCGTGCGGAAGACGCACTCATCCACTGGGTCCATACCGGGGGCATAAACGAGAGCATCGAGACAATAATCGAGGTGGTCCAGAAGCTAAAACTCATATCCCCGCCAGCCCCTGGTAGGGTTAAAAACGCCACATGCTCAGCCTGAATACGCTCAAATACCGCTGCAAAACTTAAACCGCCGGTGGCGCTATGCACTGCCCACAAGCCTACAGCCCAGGCAACGACCAACATTAATACGCCCTGAAAGGCGTTGGTACGCCCAATCGCCCGCTGACCGCTGGCGTATAAATAGACAGCAATAGAGGCAAGCACTAGCACAACGCCTAACCAAACAGGAATGATACCGCCGCTCATCACAAACAGAATATAGGCCGAACCAACCGTTTGAAGCACCGCGTAAGCAATTGAGCCAACCGCCATTACCAGCGATGCCAGCGCCCCCAAGGCAGGGCTTTGATAACGGTCAGCAATCGCGCTTGCCTGAGTAACGTGGCCAAATTCAGCGCCAAACTGCCATACCTTTGGGCCAAAGTACCAGGCGATCAGGGCCAGATATGCCAAATAGATAGCGACGTAAAAGACCGCAACCCCTTTCGAATAAGCCCAGCCCGGTGCGCCCATAAAGGTATAAGCACTGACGCTCCCTGCGGCAATCAGCAGATACAGCGTGACCGGCCCCATGCTACGCCCAGCAACCCCCCACTCTTCCAGGCTGTTCATATTGGCACGGGTGGCCTGACCACCGCGGGCGCGTAAGCCAATCATCATGGCAATGGCCACATAGATAAGCGTAATCAGCAGAGGCCAGAGGCTATTCATGGTTATCTCGCTCTACGATACGGTTGCCTATCAGCATGACCACCACGCAAGAAAAAATAACCAAATAGCTCCATACCACCATCAGGGGCAGGCCTAGCACTAACGTTGCCCGGTTTACCCAACCAATCATCGGCCACGTTCCCATAGCGATGAGTGTTAAAAACGCAATTAATAAACCCCAACCCGCACGCGAGGTGGGCAGTACCAGTAAACGCCGCATGGTGATTCCCTAAAATTTTGTTAGCCGTCGTACCATCATGCAAAAGCGCGCACCTGCGGCGATTAGCGTGACTGATCGCGCAGCAGCGCATCAAGAGGACCATTCTCAAGCGGCTGCCCCCAACTATCGCCATGTACCAACTCACTTAACGGTAGCCTGGAGCGCCAGCCTTTGGCTTCAAGCTCCGGCTGATCCAGAAACTCGCTGACATAACCAAGGCATAGATAGGCCACGGGATATACGTGATCAGGCAGGTTCAAGGCGTCACTTAACTGAGCCTGATCAATAATACTTACCCAGCCAACGCCAACCCCTTCGGCCCGCGCAGCCAACCACAGGTTTTGTACCGCCAGGCACGTGCTGAACAAGTCAGTTTCGACAATACTGTTGCGGCCTAGCACGTGTGGTCCACCTCGGCTGCGGTCACAGGTGATGCATAGATTCAGCGGGCTTTCGACAATCCCTTGAAGCTTGAGGCTACGGTAAAGATCATTACGCTCCCCCTCAAAACGCTCAGCGGCTTTCTGGTTTTCCTGCTCAAATAACGCAAGGATAGACGCCCTGACCTCGTCACCTTCAATGACAATAAAATCCCAGGGCTGCATGAACCCTACCGAAGGCGCATGGTGGGCAGCCTGCAATAGACGCGCCAGCACGTCAGCCGGAATCGGGTCAGGAAGAAACTGTGAACGCACATCACGGCGCTCATAAATGGCACGATAAAGCCCGTGGCGTTCACTCTCTGAAAAGCAGGCATCTGAAGCGGTCACGGGATTAAACTCCTGTTCCATGATCGTTTATGCGTGGGAGGCGGGTTTGACCATATCAATATGCGGTATGCCGTCTTCATCGTAGGGCTCACTGACGCGCTCGAACCCAAACGCCTCATAGAAAGCATTCAAGTAGATTTGCGCACCAATTTTAATGCCCAGGCCCGGATAGGTTTGCTCGGTAAAACGGATCGCCTCGCCCATAAGCGCTCGGCCATACTGATGGCCTCGAAAAGCCTTAAGGGTCATCACCCGGCCAATCGAGGGCTCAGAAAACTTATCGCCCGGCCCCACTACTCGGATATACGCCGCGAGCTGACCATCAACCGTGGCGGAAAGATGCCAGGCAAGCGGGTCCAGCTCATCAATTTCCTGGTAGGCACACCGCTGTTCCACCACAAACACCGCTATGCGTGCCTTTACGATTTCATAGAATTCGCGCGTGCTTAATTCGTCCAGTCGCGACCAGCTAAAACGTAAAGACATCGCGGTACAATCTCCATCGGGCATTAAGAATTCAAACAGTATAAAACGCCGATTATACATGGTCCGACATACGGCCATCTCGCCAAATAGTCACTAACCTCTGCAGCCAACACAGCCTGCGACAAAGATATCTCACAGAGTGCCCACGTTCAGCGCCTCACTGCTTCTCAACACTGTTCAAAAACTGCTTAAGTAGCGCGTCAAGCTGCGCCCGCTGCTTGTCACTCAAACCACTAACCAGCTCTGCTTGGGTCTCTACATGGGCGGCAACAGCTTCATCAATTAACGCAAACCCTTTCTCAGATAGCGAAATCAGAAAGCCTCTCCCGTCGGCAGGGTTTTTGACACGCTCAATCAACTCCGCTTTTTCCAACTGCTGAAGCCGATGTGTCATGGTGCCGGACGTCACCATGGTGGAGGCCATTAAGTCGCTGGGAGAAAGCGCGTAAGGTGGGCCTTCACGGCGCAGCGTGGCCAGTACGTCAAAGCTTGAGTCGTTAAGGCCGTACGCCGCCCACGTCTGCTCCATGCGCCGCATTAAGCTCTGATTCAATCGTTTGAGTCGGCCCAGCGTGCCCATTGGGGCCACGTTCAGGTCGGGGCGCTGTTGCTGCCACTGTGTGAGTATTTTATCGACATGATCCATGGGGTTCATGCTTACCGCTTTTTAGCTTGACGTCAAGATAAAAAGCCATATACCTTGGCATCAAGATATCTTAAGAAGCATGTTAAAGAGCAACCACAAGAGCCACACTATGCAACCACCCAAGGCAAGATCAGGGGCACTTCCCAAACAGAAACGACTTGCCGCATTTATCTATCTTGTGGCAGGTGGCGCGCTGCTGGGACTTTCGACCAACGTGGCCAAACTAGCCGGTGATGTGCAGCTGTCGCCACTCGCCTTTCTATTTTGGTCGATTACTGGCGCGGCTTTAATTCTGCTGGTCGTAGCAGCACTACGCAGCAATTTGCCGCCTGTCACAGGCCGTACGCTTGAGTATTACCTGGTTTCGGCCTTTGTCGGCGTGGCGGGTTCTAACCTGATTTTCTTCTCGGCCATTCCGCATATTGGTGCAGGTTTTGTCGCCCTTGTGATTACATTGCCGCCGTTGCTTACCTACGTTGGTGCGCTGATAGTAAAGCTGGAACGCTTTCAGATGATGCGGGCGATGGGCGTTATGTCAGCGCTCGCGGGCGCCGTCACCTTGGCAGCTCACAAGCTTTCCGCGCCTGATGCCGACTATATGTGGATTTTGCTGGCGTTGGCAGGGCCGGTACTGTTGGCCATCGGCAATCTTTACCGAACGTTGCGCTGGCCAGCGGGTGTCTCAGGCGACGCTCTTGCGCCCGGTATGCTAGTCGCTGCGGCGGCTTTTCTGTTCAGCGTCGGCCTGCTGCCTGAATTTTCGCTTGGTATTCCAAGCGGGCAACGCCTTCCACTTCTCCTAATTACCCTTCAATCAATGGTATTTGCAGGCCAGTTTTTACTGCTATTTCTGCTTCAGAAAACCGGCGGGCCAGTGCTTCTCAGTCTGCTGGGTTCCGTCGGCGCCGTGGTTGGCGTTCCGGTGGCGATAATGCTCCAAGGAGAAGCCGCGCCGGAGGGCTTACTACCCGGCGCCCTGCTGATAGGCACAGGTATCGCTCTGCTTAACATTGGCAAAGCCAAGCAACTTGCCTAAACAAAGCAAATCATGTCAGGCAGACATCACTTAGAAAACACGCCGTTCCATGTAGTGAGTATTGCCTTCCGTTTTACGAATGTGAAAGCCCATGCGTTCGTAGAGCGCGACGGCAGGATTAATGCAGAACACCCGAAGGCGCAGCGTATCGATATTCGATTGCCGCGCCCTGTTTACCATATGGTGGATGGCTGCCGTACCAAAACCCTGACGCTGCCACTGCGGCGCGATTTGCAGCTCGCGAATATAGCAAGCCTCGGTAGCCTGGTTGATACACAGCAAGCCCACCGGGTGCGTGTTGATGACCAACTGATAGCTTTCCAGGGTACGCCACTCGCTTTCAAACAAAGCGCTGTCCCAGTGCATATCCAGCTGTTCATAGTAGCCGGACATATTCTGGCGGATCAGCTGCTCTGCATAATCCTTATCGTTAGTCGGCTGAATGAGTGGCGCCACATTGACTGCTGGCGCCCTCCCGCTCTCATTGAGAAAACACATTAATTGACCCATGAGTGCTGAGACTTGAGCCCAAGCAAGAGGGCTGCACCAATTAATCCCGTTCCTGAAAATCGCTCAACCCATACCTGTTTTCTACCGCTTAATTTCGTTGCTATCCAGTTTCCGAACTTACCGTAGGTGCTGAGAAACAGGCCGTCGATCACGATATACGAAAAGCCCAGCACGAGTATTTGCGGGAGCAAACTATGAGTAGAACTTAAAAACTGCGGGAACAGAGCGGCAAAGAATATAACTGCTTTGGGGTTAGCAGCTGATGTGATGAATCCACGAGCCCAGAGCGTTTTCAGCGATGCCTTGCGGGCAGGCGCGGCTACGCCATGGGGGCTGAATGATCGGATAATCTGACGGATGCCTAGCCAAATCAGATAGCCCACGCCGAGCCATTTGACAACGGAGAACCCATACTTGGAAGCATGTAAAGCTGCTGCCAACCCTAGCCCTGCCAAAATAATTTGAAAGGTATTGGCGGTTAAATCGCCGGCGGCCGTGGCAAGCGACCTTTGGAACCCATTCGACGCACTGACAGAAAGCATGAGCAAATGACTCGGCCCCGGTGTACTCATGAACAGCAGCACCGTACCGACATATAGAACCCATGTTTCAACCGTCATTTTGAGTCCCTACTGGTTAGGTTATTATCTCGTGCTGAAACATCCGATATACGCATTTTGCTTTTACAAAACTATGCACATCACGTCAGTGCCACCCAACACTATTATGTGAGCGTAGCCACTACAAACCTTGTCGAGCCCTTTTTATAGCAGACTCAACCGCTGACAGCGCTTGAGGACTATTCTTCCAACACGTGGACCTAAGCATCGAAGCGACCATTTCGGCTATTTCTTTTGGTTCGTAATTCGCCAACTCAGAAAACGAACCGATACCTATTTCCTCAAAGCGCTTAACTACCATAGGCCCAACACCCTTCACCTTCAGTAGCGCAGCTTTTTCTGCTTCACTGAATGACATATTTATTGAAACTCCCCAGGTTACATAACACCTGATTTTAGCTCAAAGCTGATTTCTTCTACCCCAACTGAAACGGGTAAACCGACCCTATTTGCAGAAGCTGCGTTAACTCATCCAGTGCGCTGAGCGACTCTTCTGCCAACTGCGGATCGGCGAGGTCGTCAGGTGCCAAACGATCCCGGTAGTGGCGGTTGACCCAAGCAGTAAGGTCTTCGTAAAGATCATTGGTGAGCAATACGCGGCCGGTCAGTGCTGCGCGCTCGGCTTCTGAAAGAGCAACGCGCAGACGCAGGCAAGCGGGGCCGCCGCCGTTGCGCATGCTTTGCTTGACGTCTTTCACCACCACGTCACTGATGGGGTTATTGCCTGCCAACAGGTAGTCTTGAACGGTGCGCCAGACGGCTTCACGCTCCTGACATTCGCTGGGCACGACTAGCGTCATGGTGCCATCGGGGTTGGAAAGCAGCTGCGAGTTAAACAGGTACGACGCCACTGCATCTTCCAGGCTCACTGCTTCAATGGGTACGCGGACAGGAATCAAGGGCGTGGTCATTTTGCGGCGCAGCTCGTCGAGCGTGCCCTCTTCGTCCAGGAAAGCCATTTCGTGATACAGCAGCACGGCTCCGTTACCCACGGCGATGACGTCGTTATGAAATACGCCCGCATCAATAGCGTCCGGATGCTGCTGAGCAAATACCGTTTGCGACTCAACAAGCCCATGCTGACGGGCTACCGCTTGGCTGGCTTCCAGCGTTTGGCGGGCGGGGTAACGAACAGGTTCGCGCTCACCGCTACGCACGTCACCAAACGCTTGGCGGCCATACACAAACAGATGAACGCCCGGCTCACCGTACTCACCACACAGACGAGTATGATTGGCTGCCCCCTCATCGGAAAATGCAGGCGTGGCGGGCAGCACTGGGTGGTGGGCGAAGTGCTGTTCGCTGTGAAAAATGGCCTGCAGCACACGGCCCGTGGTTTGCGGCTCAAGAAAGCGATGAAAGCTTGATTGCAGGTTGGCCGGAGTGAAGTGCACCCGGCGGTCCGGCGCGTCGATGCTGGGAGTAACGGTGCCCGCATTGGCTGTCCACATGCTGGAAGCCGAGCAAACGGCCCGCAACAGCTGCGGTGCATCGGCGGCAGCACGGGCCAGCACATCATGATTGCTGCCGCTAAAACCCAAGTCGTGCAGCGCGCCGATATCCGGGCGCTGCTGAGGCGGCAGAACGCCTTGGGCGTAGCCTGCCTCCATCAAGGATTTCATTTTTAAAAGCCCTTGTAGCGCCCCCTCTTTAGGATTGGACTCAAGGCCGCCGTGGCTCATGGAAGCCACATTGCCTACGGCGAGTCCTGAGTAGTTATGCGTCGGGCCTACCAGGCCGTCGAAATTGACTTCCCTAACGTTATTGATGGCAGAGGTGCTCACAGGCTGATCCCCGGCGGCAGAGTATCGGGCATCTCCAACGCCTCGGCTTCCATGGAAGCCACCGGATAGGCGCAGTAGTCCGCCGCATAGTACGCGCTGGGGCGATGGTTGCCGCTGTCGCCGACGCCGCCGAACGGCGCATCACCCGAAGCCCCGGTAGTCTGGCGATTCCAGTTCACAATACCCGCACGGATGCGCAGCAGAAAATCGTCCCAGTCGGCCTTTTCGCCGCCAATCAAACCCGCCGAGAGGCCATAGCGCGTGTTATTGGCAAGCGTTAACGCCTCGTCCCAATCGTGGTAACGGTGCACCTTCAATAACGGGCCAAAGTACTCCTCGTCAGGCACTTCCAGGCCCGTCACATCGATTAACGCAGGCGTGAGCAGACTGGTATTGTCTTTAACACGCTGCATACGGTTAATCACCGTGCCACCCAACGCCTCCAGCGCATCCTGTGCTTTTAGCAGGCCATCAGCCGCCGCCACACTGACCAGGCCGCCGTAAAACGGTGTGGGCGACTCATCAAACTGCCCGGCCACATGAAGCCTGGCAATCGCTTCGGAAAGCGCGTCAATTAGCCGGTCGCCAACCTCGCCCTGGGGTACGATTAAACGGCGAGCACACGTGCAGCGCTGGCCGCCGGACAGAAAGGCGGATTGCAAAATGGCCAGCACGGCGGCGCGCTCATCGTCCACGTCCTTGACCACCAGCGGATTGTTGCCCCCAAGCTCCAGTGCGAGGATTTTATCCAACTGCCCGGCAAACTGCTGTTGCAGCATGCCGCCAACCTTTGCACTGCCGGTAAACAGCAGGCCATCGATCCCAGGGTGTGCAGAGAGCGCCTGCCCCACCGGTACACCGCCTTGAACAAGATTGATGACGCCAGCAGGCAGCCCGGCTTCTTGCCAGCACTGCAGCGCCAAGTCCGCGGTTAGCGGTGTTTGATCGCTCGGTTTGAAGACAACGGTGTTACCTGCCAAGAGAGCCGGCACCATGTGGCCATTAGGCAAGTGGCCCGGGAAGTTATAGGGGCCAAACACCGCCATCACGCCATGCGGACGGTGGCGCAGCACCGCTTTGGCACTGCCTACAGCTTTTTCGCGCTCGCCGGTGCGCTCCTTGTACGCCTTGAGTGAGAGCGCTATTTTCCCCACCATAGCGCCCGCTTCCGTACGCGCTTCCCAAAGCGGCTTGCCGGTTTCAGAGGCAATAGCGACAGCCAGCGCTTCACTGCGCGATTTAAGTACCTCAGCAAAACGCTCGACCAACGCCTGGCGTTCGCTAAAGGGCGTTTTTGCCCATTCGGGAAACGCCTTACGCGCAGCGGCTACTGCTTCTTCAACCTGCGAATCACTGGCTGATGCCCCTTGCCAGAGCAGCCCTCCTGAGACGGGGTCAAACTTACTAAACGATGCTGCAGCGCCATTCACCCAGGCGCCGTTGATAAGCTGCTGTTGTTGGGCGTGCATCATGCTCTCCTACCTGTTCAGGTTTCCAGAAGCCGCACGGCATCACCTGTGGTCACCCCTAGGCGCTCGGCTTCTGTGTGGGTTAAAACAATCGTATCGCGGGTGGGTGCACGGCCTATCCACGCGGCGGTAAAGGCCTGCATGGTGGTGGTCGCGGCCAACCAGCGGCTAACGCTCTCATCAGGCGCCTTGGTCGATACTTCAACGTGATATAGCTGCGAATTGCGCACAGCCCGCACATCGTCGATATAGGCTTCAACCGTCGGGCCACCATCAAAAATATCGATATAGCCTTCCCAGCGCAGCCCCTCTTTTTTGAGCATTTCAAGGGCGGGCCGAGTATGCCGATGCACTTGACCAATACACGCGCGCGCCTCCTCGGCCATAAACGTGGTGTAAATGGGAAAGCGCGGCATTAATTCACCGATAAAGCTTTTCTGCCCAAGACCGGTCAAGCGGTCGGCTTCGCTGAAATCCATGGGAAAAAAGTGTTTTCCCAGGCTCTCCCAGAAGGGGCTGCGGTTCTGCTCATCGAACACGCCGCGCATTTCAGCGAGCACTTTCTCAGGAAAACGATCACGAAACTGTGCAATAAACAGCCAACGTGCCTTGGAGAGCAGCGCACCGTTGCGCAGGTGTTTATTGGCCTCGCCGCGGTATTCCGGGCGCAAAAACAGTGAGCATACTTCGGCATCGCCGGTATGGTCAGAGCTTAAAAACAGCGTATCGATGGTGCGGTGTAAATCCAGCTGTACCGACGAGTGCGCCAACGTGCCCAACCGATAGTTATAAAAAGGCACTTCGTGCCCTACCTGGCCTTCAATGGCACAGCAGCCAGCCAGCTCGCCATTGGCCTCATCTTCCAGCACAAAGAAGTAGAGCCGATTGTTAACCGGGGTACGCTCTTCAAACGCGCGGACAGACGTTTCAATTTTTTCTGCCAGAAATTCTCGGTTATTGGGCAGCGAGGTAAAGCCCACGCCCGCCTGCTGCGCAAGCGCCAGCAACCCATCAACATCTGCACGGGCGATAGGACGAATGCGCATCATATTTCTCCTTCATCAAAGGCATCCACCGCGCTGGGCAGAGTAAGTGGTGCGGCAAATACAGCTCGCCCCTCCTCTACTCCCAAGCGTTTGGCATCCGCCTCTGAAAGCATCAGTTGCCCAGTGGCTGAAAGCGCGTAACGGGCGACAATGCAGCGAAAATCACCCAGCGCCTGATTAGCGATCAAGGCAGGTTCGGCATCGGGAAGCGTTTCGTCCGGACGAAGACGTACCGGATGCCAAGCGGCACGGTTGAATGTCGCCAAACGCTCGCGTTCGGCTTTCACAAGCGGCCCCGCGTCGAAGATGTCCACATGGCGCGAGCGCACGAAGCCTTCGGCAAGCATCTCCTGCAAAGCTTCTTCATGCGCAGGATGCTCCCGGCCAATCGCCGCCCGAGCCGGTGGCGTCAACAGCGGCAAATAGAGCGGGAACTGAGGCATCACCTCAGCAATAAAGCTTTTAGAGCGCACACCTGCGATGTGGTTGATATCGTGAAAACTGCGCGCAAAAAAGTGGTGGCCCACACTTTCCCAAAAGGGCGATTCGTTCTGCGCATCCAGGTAACCGGGAAACGCCACGGCCAATATGCGCGAAAAGCGCTCGGGGTACTGGGCAATAAACATCAGCCGAGCACGCCGCAACAGGCTTTCGGCGCTGGTCCCCTTGTAACGCGGATTTAGTGAATACGCGCACAGCAGCGTAGCGTCAGAAACTTCATGAGAGAGCGCCAGGGTTTGTACTTCGCGACGTACGTTGAGCTGTTGAGACGCATGAATCAACGTTTCCTGGCGGTAGGTGTAGTAGGCCTCATTGGCGCCCGCCTGGGCACGAATAGTGGCCGTTCCCAGTATTTCACCATGCCCCGCCTCATCCACCAGCGCGCTATTTTCAAGCACAAAGGTGTAGTGCTCGTTACCCGGAAACTCGATCTCATCATTAAACGCCGCCAGGGAGCGCTCAATGCGCTCCTCTAAACGTTCGCGGTTAGCGGGCAGGTTGGTAAGCTTGGGCGTCGCATGCTCTGCCAACACGACCAGCGCTTCGAGATCCGCCATTTTTACCGGACGAATGACCAGCATTCTTAACGCCCCTCTCTCAATGTCGCCGTGGGCGAATTCATGCGTTGGCAACAAGGCGCTCAATCGCACGCTCCAAACGGGCCATACCTTCAGTAATGTCTACCTCCGGCACTACCAGTGAAGGCGCCAAGCGAAGCACGTTAGGGCCTGCAATCAGTGCCATCACGCCTTCTTCGATGGCCAGCGGCAGAATATCCTTGGCGCGGCCTTCATAGGCGTCCGACATCTGGGCACCTATCAACAGCCCCATGCCGCGAATTTCTTTAAACACGCCATGCTTGCGATTAATGGTTTCCAACTGCTCACGGAACAGGTCGTGGCGCTTTTGAATGCCTTCCAGTACGTCTGGCGTATCGATAAATTCCAGCGCAGCCAACGCAATCGCGGAGCCCAAGGCATTACCGCCGTAGGTAGAACCATGGGTTCCAAACGCGAGGGATTTGGCGACGCTGTCGGTTGCCAGCATCGCGCCAACCGGGAAGCCGCCACCCAGCGACTTGGCACTGGTGAGAATATCGGGCGTTACGCCATAACGCTCATAGGCATACAACGTACCGCAACGGCCAACCCCGGTTTGCACTTCATCAAATACCAGCAGCGCATTGTGCTGATCGCAAAGCTCGCGCAGGCCTTCTAGAAACTCGGGGGTGGCGGGCAAAATGCCGCCTTCACCCTGCATGGGTTCGACCATCACCGCGCACGTGTCATCGCCCATTAAGGCGCGCGCACTGTCAAGATCATTAAACTCAGCGTGTAAAATACCGCCAGGCACTGGACCAAACCCCTGGGAGTACTTGGGCTGACCACCTACGCTCACTGTAAACAGCGTGCGGCCATGAAAGGATTGGCTGAAGGAGATGATCTTGTCTTTCTTTTCGCCGTAATGGTCTACCGCGTAGCGGCGCGCCAGCTTCAGTGCGGCCTCGTTGGCTTCACCGCCGGAAGAGCACAGGTACACCTTGTCAGCAAAGGTCCGTTCAACCAGCTTTTTAGCCAACTTAAGCGCGGGTTCATTGGTATAGATATTGGAGAGATGCCAGAGTTTTTCCCCCTGCTCTTTTAAGGCATTCACCAACACGGGATGGCAATGACCCAGCGAGTTCACCGCGATACCGCCCGCAAAATCAATATATTCACGCCCCTGCTGATCCCACAAGCGGCTGCCTTCTCCGCGCACCGGAATAATCTGCTGCGGCGCATAGTTGGGAGTCATGTAGTGATCAAAATCCTGCCGGGTTGGGGTCGTGCTCATGGGTCAGTCCCTCTCGTTGAGTCAATCAGTTATATCAGTATACGGGGCGAGCAAGCTCACCCGCTTTCAGTAATGTGACGGTAAATTATGTAATGCTGCCCATATTTCAGATTATTTCTGAAGGGAGGTCTCTGGTGCTAATGCGTTACTGCAGGTTTTGCGACGTGGGCGTGCATCAGCTCAAACGCTCTTCCCGTGGGGTTAATCCAAAATGATTGCGGTAAGCCGTTGAGAAATGAGCCGCCGAGGAAAACCCCGTCGCAAACGCGATATCGCCTACCGAGCGATCACTTTCACGCAACTGTTTACGGGCATCCTGCAAACGCAAATTGAGGTAATAGCGGCTAGGCACCGCCTGAAGATATTTTTTAAACAGGCGCTCCAACTGGCGGCGGGAAATGCCTAAATGCTCAGCCAGCTCCAGGGTCGAAAGCGGCTCTTCTATGTTGGCTTCCATCAGCGTCACAGCGTCTACCAAGCTCTGCGGGGCGTGGCCCAAGCGGTGGCGCAGCGGCACATGTTGGCGCTCATCGGCCATGCGGATTCGCTCACACATAAAGTGTTCTGACACCTGCTCAACCAGATGACTGCTCTGCTGTTGGCGCACCAGCGTCAGCATCATGTCCATGGCCGCCGTACCACTGGCACAGGTGATCCGGTTGCGGTCGATCTCAAACAGCTGTTGCGACAACGCCACCTGAGGATACGCTTGGGAAAAGGCCGCAAAACGTTGCCAGGGTAAGGTCGCTCGATAGCCTTCCAGCAATCCCGTGCGGGCCAATACTTCAGCCCCTCCCGCTAATCCGCCCAGCATCGTTCGGCTTGGCTGGTGGCGCAGCCACTCCATTAGTTTGGCCGGTAACGCATAGGGCAGAGGCGAAGGCGCGCAGATAAGCACCATGTCCAGATGAGGCGGCGCCCCTTCCAGGGTGTAGTCAGCATGACAGGATAATTGAGCGCTGCTTCGCACCGGCTGCTCATCGGTACTGAGCGTAAACACCTGATAGAGCACCTGGCCGCTAAGCTGATTAGCCATCAGCAACGGCTCGACGGCACTGGCATGTGAGAGCATGGAAAAGCCAGGCAGCAGTAATACCCCAATGCGCTGGCGCGCAAGTGTTAACGGGGGAGACAAAGAGCTGAGCTGCATGCCAAAACGCCATCAGTAAATGAAACGTCATCTTACCCAATTGTGACGTTTTGGGCAGTGCCTGATAGCTCCCAATAGAAAAAGGTGTCGCCGTACGCTGGGCTTAGGCTATGAAGATAAAGAGCTGAGGCCCGGGAGGCCGTAGCGATCAATAGCCTACTCTTTAAAACGGTCTTGAGGCCCGTTCTGGGAAAACGTCTTAGGAAACCATCGCAGTAACGTTCTGCTGAACGGCGCGATGCCTAACATTTGCTTGAAGCCAGGCACCCGCCTCACACTCTAAACATGGCGTATCAATCACACCCTGTACAGTTGCTTGTGGCAGTAGCGTGGCCCTGGCATGCGCTTTCAGCGTGCCTGAAACATGGCCATCAACGGTGACAAAACCACCTTCTATATAGGGTGCTACCTGCCCTGATGCATTCACGGTTAAAGAATGCTGCGACGCGACGACCCTGCCCTGCACGTTCCCTTTAACCAGCACGGGCTCGTTGGCGGTGATATTCCCCGTAATCGATGTGGCCGCCCCAATTCGGCTGCCCTCTTTTAACGGGGCCACCAGTGGTGTAACGGTGGCTTTAGGTGGTGACTGTTCAACAGCGATGTCAGAAACGAGAGAGACAGCAGGCGACGGTTGAGGCACGTCACCTGAAGAGTACGAGCCTTCAGCGCGCTGCCTTGCCTTACGGCGCCTGCCATCCCATACAATCAGTGTCATTGCGCTAACACCAATAAGAATAAACCATGCTTGAATACCCATACACCGGTCCCGCCACTGTCAATATTTTGCCCAGACTAAGGTTATACGCGATTTATTTTTATGGCGGCGCGAATAACCTCCCCCACTCGGCTTAATTCTGAGCTTTATCCAGCCGTTAAGCAGATTAAAGTATTCAATGACTTTTTATGCTCAACGCGTGCGTCTTAAAAGCGCCAGGCCGACATTTACCAGGAGTTAACGATGTTTAATAAAGCCAAGAATGCAACTGCCGAGCAAAAAACGACGCCGCCCAGCTCTCCAGACTCAAGTGACACGCTTCTATCGAGCACGCCAACCAGCAGCAATGCGCGCCCCAGCACCTCCATTATCGGTAGCCATACGCAAGTAGAAGGCGACATCAATAGTGATGAGGATTTGACCGTAAAAGGGCGTGTTAGCGGCACTATCACCTGCAAACAGCACACCGTCACATTAGGCGCAAATAGCTATTTTAAAGGCGATGTGTTTGCTCATACTTTGCACGTATCCGGCGAAGTAGAAGGTAATTTAATCGCTTTACACCGCGCAACGATCCACAAGGGCGCCCAAGTGACTGGCACCATCGTATCGCCCTGCCTTGTGCTTGAAGATGGCAGCGTTTTCCACGGCAGCATTGATATGAGCGCCGACAATGAAATGCTAAAAAACAGCTTTAATGACGCGCCCACCCATACCAAAACGTTACCGGCGAAAGGCAATGCATCAGGTGTTAGTACGCGAGCGACCACCAAAGAGTCATCTGCTGACAAAGAAACCAGCCTTGCAGAGCAGGAAGAGGTAAAAGCCTAAGTATCGAAACGCACAATCGCACCTAGCTAGCGCTGATCGTATTTGAGGACCGTAGTTGAGGGCCGCAGCTGAGGGCCGAAGTGATGGGCATAGCGATACATCGTATTGATAACAGAGCCATCAATAGAAAAAGGGCAAGGCGCGAACGCCCTGCCCTTCCTGTCAGCATCTAAGCCGCTTATCGATCAAATCGCTTATTGGTTTTGATTCTGCTTCGCTTCGGATAGCGTCATATCGCTATCGACCTGCGTATAATTATCCTCGACATAATCCTCTGAGGACGCTTCAATCTCGTCACTGCCATACGTGGTATTCATGATGAGCTGTTCATCCTGGAACTCCACTTCATCCATCGGCAAAGCGATTTCTGTCGCGCCGAAGCCCCAGATACCACCGACGGAGATAATGGCAAACAGGTCACCAGAGTCGTTGTGTTGAGCGATATGTTGAATATCACCGATCTCTTCGCCATCCTGGTTAATGACGGCCATACCTTCCAGCTCGCTAACCGGGTGAGACATCAATGAATTATTGCCATCCTGGTCGTTACGATTATCCTGGGCAGCCTGCTGGCGTTCTTGATCGTCATCGCTATTAACGTCGACCTGTGCATCATCGGCTTGCTCGACGTTAACGTCAGGCTCGCCACCCTGCTCAACAGTAACGTTAGGCTCAGCGTCTTCAACGGTAACGTTGGGCTCGGGCTGTTCAATCGTCACGTTGGGTTCAGGCTGCTCGACCGTCACGTCCGGCTCTGACTGCTCTACTCGAATGTTGGGAGAGTCTTGTTCAACTTTTACCTCAGCAGGCTCCTGGTCGACTTCAACGTCCATCGTTTCGTCGCCATTAGGCTGAGACTGAGCACGGCTGTCAGTTGCTGTGCCTTGTGGCTGCGTTTGCGCCGTAGCATCTTGCTGCTGCGTCATTTGATCGGCATTGTCAGTGTCGTTCTGGTTAGCGTCTTGAGCCAGAGCGCCGCCTGAAAGTCCTGCACAAATCGCACCAATAGCAATGGCTAGTGTTGTCCGTTTCATAATATTGCTCCTTGTGTTGGCTTGCACTTAAAAAGCTAGTAGACCTAAGCGCCTAAGAGCAAAGCTAACGATGAATTATAATAAAAATTAACACGTATATTATCACCGCTTACTTAGTAAGACTCGTCAAGAAACAATGGTGAGGTTTTACATTATTCAACAGTGGTCTGGTCGGCATCCTCATCTTTCAAAACTTCCAAGCGGTTACCACCTTGTTCATTCTGCGTATCGTCGCTGTCTATATCGGCCTGGTCAGGCATATCCAAGTCGTCACTTTCGGAACTCTGTTGAGGCCCTTGAGTGCCAGTTTCACGCTCGGTATCACCCTGTTCCTGATTACGGGGAGTGTCCGTACTTTGCTGCTGTCCGGCTGTTGAGCTGTCCTGCTGCTGGGTCATCTGACCGTCGCTCTGTGATGCATCATTTTCATTGGCCAACACGGCTGTTGAAATGCTCGTAAAGATAGCACCGATAGCAATGGCTACTATTGTCCGGTTCATATGATGTCCTCCTTGGATGAGTCACTCTTCAAACGTTAGCCAACGGAGGAAAAAAGTAACAATAAAAAACCATCTTTCTTAAAACTTGTATGAAAGTTAATAACGATCTTGATAATCGTTTAACGACAAAAAAACGCCTTGCCTCATTATACAAGGCAAGGCGAACTCATGAACAAAGTGTTATGGCCTTTCAGGCATTAGATGGCCATGCTCATGACAGTATCTTAATTAGGATGCTGCTGGGCCTGCGTTACGGTCATACTGTTATCTATCTGGCTGAAATTGTCTTCGTCATACTGCTCTGCCGTCGCTTCTATCTCTTCACTACCATAGGTGGTGTTGGTAACCAGTTGGTCGTCCTTCATCTCAATTTCATCTAATGGCAGCGCCACTTCATCGGCACCGATTCCCCATACGCCACCAATGGAAATAACCGCATACAGTTCGCCAGACTCTTTATGCTCAACGATCCGGTCAATATCGCCAATGTCTTCATCCTGCATATTGACCACTGTCATGCCTTCGATATCACTTATTTGGCGAGACATCAGGTCGTTCGGATCATCACTCCCCTCCTGGTCAACATCCGAAGAAGACGCCGCGTTGCCGCCTGTCATAGCGGCGGGCTGCTCATCCTGAACGTCGTCCTGTTCATCGACCGCCTCTTCCTGTTGTTCCAGCGCACCTTCTGATTGACCATTTTCTTGCTGGTTATCCTCAGCAAACACGCCACTGGACATTCCAGTGCAAAGAGCTGCAATTGCAATCGCTAATGTAGTCCGTTTCATGCTGTCTCTCCTTGAGTGCCATACTCTTACAAGTTAGTTGACCGAATTGAAAATCACCAATACCCGCCAGTTGCGGGATAATCGCTGCCTGTTTATCCAATCAGTTTCATGACATCGTTTGTGCATGGCATCTTCTGGCCCGCAGCTGAAACGACTCTATTACGAAACGTCTTTGCCTGCGTTGGGATCAGACGCATCGTAATCCTGAGTATCATCAGACGCTGAACCAGGTTCGTGGGCGGTTTCGGCTTCAAAGCGGCGCGCTGCCTCAATTGCTTGCGGCTCAGTGTCGTAGCGGGATATTTCTTGAGGGGCATCGGGCTCGGTAACATCGACAACGCGCCAACCCGATACGATGATCGCGTCGCCCTGGTCTTCGCTAACTGGCTCCACTCGTGCGGTACGGGTCATATTTCCTCCATGGTTAAAAGCGAGTAACACTCTGCTTTTAACCATGGCAGAACCTTCAAGGACTTGCGTATCCAGCAGTAAACATTTAACAGTGATTGATTTTGCGCCTGCCGCTAGCGGACTTTACGCGTCAAACGCAAATTGCCGGGCACAAAGGCCCGGCAATTCATTAAAGCGGTAAGCAAGTCGCTTACCGATTTAACGGTTTATAAATTAACCACATCGAACTCAACGTTAGGGTTCACGTCGGCGTCGTAATCGACATCATCACGCTCAAAGCCGAACAGTTTTAAGAATTCATGCTTATAGCCAGCGTAATCGGTGATATCAAACAGATTCTCGGTAGTCACTTCCGGCCACAGATCCTGGCAAGCCTGTTGGATATCATCGCGCAGCTCCCAATCATCCAGACGCAGACGGCCTTTATCATCCGTGGCCATATCACCGCTCTGCTCTGCTGCATAAAGCCGTTCGCCGAAGAGTCGATTGAGCTGATCGATGGTGCCTTCGTGTACGCCCTGCTCCTTCATGATGCGATACACCATGGCGATATACAGCGGCATCACCGGAATAGCTGCACTGGCCTGGGTAACAACAGATTTGAGTACCGCGACATTAGCGCCGCCGCCGCTAGTTTTAAGCTTGTCATCAATCGCCGTGGCCGCACGGTCCAGGTCTTCCTTGGCTTTACCCAAGGCGCCGTGCCAGTAAATCGGCCAGGTAATTTCCGTACCGATATAGCTAAACGCCACGCTACGTGCGCCTTTGGCCAGCACACCCGCTTGATCCAGCGCGTCCATCCACAGCTCCCAATCTTCGCCACCCATCACGGTGATGGTATCGTCGATTTCCTGCTGGGTGGCAGGCTCCACTTCTGCCTCGATAATCCGGTCTTTATTGGTATCAATGGCCGTGGCGCGGTAGGTCTCACCGATCGGCTTTAGGCTTGAGCGCTTGAGTTCACCGCTATCCGGCAGCTTGCGCACAGGCGATGCCAGTGAGTACACCACCAGGTCGATTTCGCCCATATCTTGCTTGATCAGCTCAATGGCTTTTTCACGCGCTTCGTTAGAGAAGGCGTCGCCATTGATCGACTTGCTGTAAAGACCTTCCTGCTTGGCAAACTTGTCAAACGCTGCGCTATTGTACCAACCCGCCGTACCGGTTTTGGTGTCACTGCTGGGCTTTTCAAAAAACACGCCCAGCGTATCGGCGCCGTAACCAAAGGCAGCGGTAATCCGAGCAGCCAAACCGTAGCCGCTGGAAGCCCCGATCACCAACACTTTTTTGGGGCCGGCGCTTTTATCCAAACCACGCGCGCGGGTTGCTTCAATCTGCTCGAGCACGTTTTGCTCGCAGCCTTTAGGGTGAGTAGTCGTGCAGATAAAGCCGCGTACTTTGGGTTTAATAATCACATCGAACCTCACTATCGGATTGATTTCATTATCAGCATGACAATGCTGTAAGCATGGCGGCTATTTTAGCTTGCCAAGCGGGCGCTGTCCGCTCTTGAGCTTATTTGCCTTTCACGGCAGGATAGTGCCCCTTCTTTTAAATGCCTGCGAGGCCATCATGAACGCACAGCAACTAGTCGACGAGCGCGGCGACCTTTGGCTTGCCTTGGCCCCCTTATGGCTAGACCGCGAACCCAGCGAACGGGATTACGCCCGCATGGTCGAGGTCATTAACCAGTACGACATGCCGCTGATGGAGCTTGAGTGGATGTTTCGCCTGGAGCTAGCCCCGGTGATGTCACGCCATCAACTTTCGATTGCCAGCGAATGGCGAAAGTTTGATGACCATAAGCTGATGCAACAGTTGGTGAGCCATAACCTGCGCTTAAAGGGGTGGCGACGCAAAGGCTGGGCGCTTTTTTCCGGGCTAACCACCATGATGGTACGCCACCGCTGGGTCGAGCTTATGAACCGCGTTAAGGTTGCCCGTGGAGAGCATTAAGTTGCTGTCAACACTCTGGTTCGTTGATGGTCAATGACCTACTCACGATCCAGCGCCGCTTCCAATGCCAAGCGTAAGGGTTGCCCATGATCTCGCGGGCCAAAACGGGCAATGACCCTGCCATCGCGTCCAACCAGAAACTTGGTAAAATTCCACTTAATGGCTTGGGTGCCCAAGACCCCGGGCGCCTGTTGTTTCAGCATGACAAATAGCGGGTGTGCGTGGTTGCCATTAACACTGATTTTTTCCATCAATGGGAAGCTTATCCCGTACGTTTGCTCACCAAAAGTACAAAATGCCTCGGCACTTTCCGGCGACTGACGGCCAAACTGGTTGCAGGGAAACCCCAGCACGGTGAAGCCGCGGTCACGATAGCGCTGGTATAGCGCCTCAAGCTCTTTTAATTGCGGCGTAAATCCGCATTGGCTGGCCACATTAACTACCAACAGCACTTGCCCACGCAGCGCGCGTAAATTAAACGGCTGCCCTTGGTGGGTGTAACAGTCTTGATCGTAAATCGTCATTATTAAGCCTTACACCTTCCAGGCGATATAAACACTACCTTGCCACGGCTACAGGGATGGCACCAGCGCCTTATATCGATTATTGCCAAGCACAACGGCCTATTAACTCAAGGTAATTGGCCCCATGACAACGCGCAGCGCCAGCGCAATCAGTAGCACGCCGGTTAATCGATTGACCCAGTGCGCATGGCGCTGCAACCAAGGCAGTACCCGCGAATGCGACAAGCCGACCGCCACCAGCACGTACCAGCCACCATCAATAAGCATAGCGGTTAGTACGACGATCATCTTTGCCACACTACTCATATCAGGAGTAACAAACTGGCTCAGCAACGCTACAAAAAAGATAATCAGCTTGGGATTACCCAGCGCTACTAGCATTCCCTCTTTGGCCGCCTGACGGCGAGTGGTTACCGCCCCCTGTTGACTCATTGCCCCCGCCCTACCAGCCCGTAACGCCTTGATGCCTAACCAGGCTAAATAGGCAGCGCCCGCCCAGGTAACCAGTTGAAAAACGTCAGGCGAACGAGTCACTAACGCGCCCAGCCCCCAGACGGTCAGAAGCGCATAAAATCCGACACCAGCCGCATGAAATAAGGCAGCAGTAATGCCTGGCAACCGCCCACCGCCCAACGTGTGTTTTAAAACCAGAGCGAGACTGGGCCCGGGCGACATCGCCCCCATGGCGCAGATAGCCGCGAGTGACAACCAGAGTGAGAACGGCATTTTTTCCTCTTTTTACTTGTTAATGAATCATCGTCTACATGCGCCAATGCCGTTACCGGCTGAGTTGCTTGCTGTATAACGTCGTCTCTCTTAAATAACGCTGTTAGCATGGTACGCTGTTGGGTAAAATTTGCCCCTTTTTCGATGAAAATGACGCCTGCTGTCAAGACAGGCGTGGCACGGCTAATAAAGGACTCCGATATGGGTAGGGCGTTTCAAAACCGTAAAGAATCGATGGCTAAAACGGCCGACGCAAAAACCAAGGTTTACAGCAAATACGGGCGTGAAATTTACGTTGTTGCAAAAGCAGGCGGCTCCGACCCGAACGGTAACCTTGCCCTGCGCGGTTTAATAGAGCGTGCAAAAAGAGAGCAGGTTCCCTCGCACGTTATTGATAAAGCGCTAGACAAGGCCAGCGGCGCAGGTGGAGAAGACTTCTCGCCAGCACGCTACGAAGGCTTTGGCCCCGGTAACGCCATGGTGATTGTCGACTGTTTAACCGATAACCCTAACCGCACCTTTGGCGATGTACGCGGTTGCTTTACCAAAACGAAAAGCAAGATTGGCACCCCCGGCAGCGTTAGCCACATGTTCGATCACTGCGCGATTTTTGCGTTTGTCGGCCAGGAAGAAGAGGCGGTGCTTGAAGCTCTAATGGAAGCCGATGTTGATGTGACCGACATTGAGCAGGAAGAAGCGCGTATTACAGTTTATGCGCCACACACCGAATATGCTAAAGCCAAGCAAGCCCTGCTGAATGCATTCGGTGAGCTCGATTTTGAAATTGATGAGATTCAGTTTCTGCCGCAAAATACCACGCCGCTCGAAGGCGATGACGTGGCGCTATTTGAAAAATTTGTGGGCATGCTCACCGACCTGGACGATGTACAAAACGTCTTCCACAGCGCTGAGCTACCCGAAGAGACAGCGTAAATAGCACGCTCGGTACGTTTAAAGTGGCCGTCAGCGTATTGCTGACGGCCAATACCGCATGACCACCCAGCGCAGCATTCGGTGACAACAGCGCGGGGTTAATACCGGCATCGCTCAGCACCTGCTTCCCCTGCACGGTTAGGTCGGTAATAAACAAAAACTGCTGCCACACCTCACTGCCTCGGCAGTACACCGCCAAACGCTGTCGCTCTGTATGGACAGACGCTTGATAAGTAGGCGCCATCAAACAACGAACGATCTGAGGTTTACGGTCAATACATTACACAAGAACAAGGTTAGTATCTTGAGGATAAATCTCTGCGGAGCTATTCGAACTTATCGACTAAAATGACATCTTCAGAGATAACCATTATCCGCAACCATTTCATGTTACGCAGGAGGCGACCATGAGTATTGTTCATGTTAGCGAGGCAGAGCTCTATGCCAAGCTTGAAAAATGCATGTCGGGAGAGCGCGTTCTTATTGACCAGGCTGGCAACCGGTTTAGTGCGCGCATTCAGCTCGCCCGCAAAATGGATGCAACGGTCATTCCCGAACAGCAGCTACACAAAAGTCACGATGATCCTGATGAGGTGGATAGCATCACCGTGCCTTATGAGCATATCTGGGAGCTTGAAATCAAGGGCGTCGTGTATAGCCGTTTAGCAGAATAACCACCTTGCTCTACCAGCACCTCCTTGTGGGTAGTGCTGGTAAAGGTCACACGTCAACGCTTTTAGAACGTTAAACAAATTTTTCCTAGATGCTTGCCTGCCTCCTGGTAGCGAAAAGCCTCCGCAATCTCGGCTAATGCAAACTCCCGATCAATCACGGGGCGCATATCGTTAGCCTCAATAGCCTTGATCATCTCTATCTGATGGCGACGACTGCCCACAATCAGGCCCTGCAAACGCGCCTGCTTCGCCATTAGCTTCACCGTTGGAATGTCACCCTGGCGGCCCGTCAGCACACCAATCAGTGAGATATGCCCACCAATTTTGATCGCTTCGATAGATTGCGGTAGCGTGCCAGGTCCGCCTACTTCGACAATATGATCAACGCCTTGACCATCCGTCAGCTCATTAACCTGCTTGCCCCATTCAGGGGTTTCCTTGTAGTTAATCGTATGGGTAGCACCCAATTCACGTAACCGCTCGCGTTTCGCGTTGGAAGATGACGTTGCGATAACGTGGGCGCCCATCATACGTGCAAACTGCAACGCAAATATGGATACACCACCAGAGCCCAGCACCAAAACCGTATCGCCTGCTTTCAAGCCGCCATCCACCACAAGTGCACGCCATGCCGTTAACCCTGCGGTAGTGAGCGTTGCCGACTCAGCATGGCTATACCCCTTGGGCTGATGGGTAAACCACTGTGCCGGGCGAACCACCTGTTCACAGGCGTAGCCATCAACACCATCGCCAGGCGTCGTCGTAAAATCCCCAATGCGTGCAGGGCCTTCCAACCAGTAGGGGAAGAACGTCGATACCACGCGATCACCCACTGAAAACTCGGATACTCCCTCACCGACCTCTTCAACAATACCCGCCCCATCCGACATGGGAATACGGCCGTCAGCGGTCGGCATTTTGCCCGCCACTACGCCGTAATCATGAAAATTCAGCGAGCTTGCATAAATGCGTACGCGAATCTCACCCGCTGCAGGTGCGCCAGGTGCCGTGGCATCCTGCACATTAAGTTTATCCAGCCCGCCTGGGGCCTGTAGCGTTACCACTTGCATTGTCGATCTCCTGGGTTAGCTGTCATCTGGAACACGTTAGCAGAGGATCAGAAACATCACATATCGACCCCAAGAAAGCCGCCCGACTGGCGCTTCCATAGCCCCGCATAAATACCGTCTTGAGCGAGCAATTCGGTATGCGTGCCGCTTTCTACAATACGCCCCTGCTCGACCACGATCAGTCGATCAAGCATTGCAATGGTAGAGAGACGATGGGCAATAGCAATAACCGTTTTGCCTTCCATTAACGTATCCAACTGCTCTTGAATGGCGGCTTCCACTTCAGAGTCCAGCGCCGACGTGGCTTCATCCAATACCAAAATAGGCGCGTTTTTCAACAGCACGCGCGCGATGGCAATACGTTGGCGCTGGCCGCCCGAGAGCTTAACGCCGCGCTCGCCCACATGTGCGTCTAACCCACGACGCCCCTGAGGGTCCACCAGATCGTTAATGAACGCATCCGCATGGGCACGGCATACGGCGGCCCATACCGCTTCATCATCTGCCTGTGGGGTGCCGTAGCGAATGTTATCGCGCAGTGAACGGTGCAAAAGCGAGGTATCCTGGGTCACCATGCCAATCTGGTGACGCAACGAGGTTTGCGTGACCTGAGCAATGTCCTGCTCATCGATAAGAATGCGCCCGCCCTGAACATCATAAAAACGCAGCAGCAGGTTAGCGAGGGTCGATTTACCCGCGCCTGAACGACCAATCAGGCCAATTTTCTCACCAGGGGCGATTGTCAGGTTCAACCCATCAAACACGGTTCGACTTTCGCCTTTGGCCTGCTCGTAGCCAAAGCGCAGCGCATCAAAATGAATTTTACCCGCCGGTACATGGAGGGCGGGCGCATTGGGCACATCACTGATGGTCGGTTCGCGGGCAATAGTGTTCATGCCATCCTGTACCGTACCAATATTTTCAAACAAGCCCGCCACTTCCCATAAAATCCAGTCAGACATAAAGCGAATGCGCATCACCAGCGCAATCGCGATGGTTAATACGCCTAGCGAAATGGCGTCGTAATACCAGGTGCTAATCGCCATACCTGCCGTGCCTACCAGCAGCGCGGTATTTAGTAGCGTTAGGCTGACACTCATAATGGTCACCAAACGCATCTGTCGGTGCACGGTTTCCATGAACCCCTCCATGGCATCGCGTGCATAGCGCTGCTCACGCTCGGTATCCGCAAATAGCTTTATGGTTTGAATATTGCTGTAGCTGTCGACCACGCGCCCAGTCATCTGCGCGCGGGCATCGGCCTGCGCCATGGACACATCACGCAGCCGAGGAACAAAAAAGCGCATGATGGCCAGATACCCAACAAGCCAAAGCCCCAAAGGAAGCAATAGCCATAAATCGGCCCGCCCCAACAAAATCGCCGCACCGGTGAAGTACACAATGGCATAGACCAAAAGGCCCATCACCTTGGTGACCGTTTCGCGGATCGCCAGGGCGGTTTGCATCACTTTTTGGGACACCCGCCCGGCAAACTCGTCCTGATAAAAAGCCAGGCTTTGATTGAGCATATGACGATGCGAGAGCCAACGGCCAATCATCGGGTAATTGCCGAAGATACTTTGATGAGTAACCAACGATTGAGCCAGCACCAGCAGCGGCAGCCCCACAAGCATCAACACACCTACCCCGGTCAACCAAAGCCCATTCGCAGCCCAAAAGCCTTCACGCTCTACATTGCCCAGCCAATCAACCAGTTGCCCCATATAGTTAAAGAAAACCACCTCCGCAGATGACACCAGCGCAGTAAATAGCGTCATGGCAATCAGCAACGGCAATACCGGGCGCGAGAAGTGCTTGATGAAGGGCAACAGACCTTTAGGCGGTGTTTGCACATCCTCCATGGGGTAAGGATCTACGCGCGTTTCAAAGTAACGAAATAGCGGCTGCAGCATACGAGAAAACATGAACGTTCCTTACGTTACTTATCGATCATTAGTAGGGTTAGATGCCTGATGCCGTAAAAGCCAACGAGCCCAAAATGGCGCAAAAACCATCAACGTCACCATGCGAAGAAGGTGATGAAATGCGACGAATACCGGGTCAATATTAAGCGCCACCGCCAAAATGGCCATCTCGCCAACCCCGCCGGGTGCTAGCGCCAGCAGAGCGACATCACGGCCAACGCCCACAAACTGATGAATCAATTCGGCAAACAAGGCCAACACCATAAGCGCCAACAGCGTGGCAATGCCTGACTGCCATAAATAGCGCCCCCACAACCGTCGCGTCATGCCTTTAAAACGAGAACCGATTGCGCTGCCCAATACCCAAAGCATCAGGTTCATTCCCCAGTCAGGCAAGCGAAGACTGGCAATATCAAACCCTGAAAGCAGTGCAGCGGTAAGCAACGGTACCAATAAGGCGGGGGTAGGAAAACGTAGCCAGCGCCCGAGCGGCAGTAGCAGAGGAATAAGCAATAGCATCCAGGCATGTTCAAACTCATTGGCCCGCAACGCCATGCCACCCTCCCCGCCCTCGTAGGCCCAAAAAAGAGGAGGTAACACTAAAATCACCAAAATCACGCGAAGCGACTGGGCAATAGCAATACGCTGAGGGTCACCGCCACATTTGTCGCCCAGGATAATCATCGCCGTCATGGCGCCAGGAGCGGCGGCAAACCAGGCGCTGACAGAATCAAACCCACAGCGCCGATACCAGGCCGAGGCCACTACCGTAGAGGCGCTAATGCCCGCCAGCAATAGCACGGCTGATATTGGCCAATCGACCACCCGCTGAGCGAGCTCCGGTGTCACCTGGCTGCCTAACACCAACCCCATAACAGCGAGAAAAACATTGCGCAGTCGCTCCGGCACTACAACGTTAACGCCCCGAGAGGAAACCAGCAGATTGGCAACCAGAGGGCCAAGCATCCAGGCAAGCGGTAAACCGGTAAGTTGAAAAATCGTGCCGCCTATCGCACCAACGATGAGCGACGTTAACAGTCCTTTTGCACTTCTTGTACTTACAACACCTTTCACACCAGCCCTCGCTACCGCAACCTACCCCAGCGGGTTGGTTTGTTAACCCGCTAAATATATCGATAGTTTATCACTGACTGGGCTATACAAGGACACCAATAACCAGGAGAACGAAGCTGCTTGCAGAATTGCCAGTGCCATCGCTGTGGAGACTGACACTGACGTGTATCAGACAGGCAGCAACGCTACGCTGGCTATCAAAACAGCTCCGCTGCCTTGGAATATAAGTGCTTACTCTATCGAAAAAGCAGACGCTTTCTCTTGGGGGAAGGAGCGTAATGTCTGCTGATTCCAAGTCTCAAAATGGTCGTGCATGGCTTGGCGTGCCAACTCGCGATCACGGGTTTTAACAGCATCAACAAGCGCGATATGGGTCTCGTTGGTTTTCTTTTGTGCACCCTTTGACTGCCTGGCAAGAACTCTGCGCTGATGGAGTACTTTTTTAAGCACCGATGACAGCCCTTGAAAAATAATCAACACAGCGGGATTTTTGGCCATAATCGCCAACAGCTCATGGAACTCGTAATCCGCCTGAATACCTTCAAGTACATCGGTGGAATTAACGATCTTGCTACAGAGCCTTTCAAGCTGCTCTAGCTCATGGGCCTGATGGTTGACAGCGGCTGCCTGGACAATCTCTTTTTCAAACATTTCCCGGGCAGTTTCCAGATGATCAACAGAGATATAGTTAAGCTTTAGTGCCAGCTCAAAGTAGAGCTGCATAAACACCGGCTCCGGCATTTTGAGGAAGGTACCACTGCCCTGCTTGCGTTCAATGAACCCAAGGCTATGCAGCACTGAAAGTACATTCCGTACCGATGAGCGATGCATATCAAAGTGCTCACAGAGCGCTCTTTCTGGCGGGAGCTTTAACCGGCCATCCCGGGAAAGTTCGGAGACAGAAACAAACTCCTTAAGCCTATCCAAAAGATTCGGATCCATTTGGCTCATAGCGTCATCCAAGTGCTACCCCTATACCGTATTTTAAGCATAAGGGTAGCTTATCATAGTCAATGAATGTGCATACCGCCGTTCACATCCAGGGTTGTCCCTGTCATGTAGCTTGAGAGATCGCTTGCCAGGAAAAGGAAAGCGTTGGCAACATCGGCAGGCCCACCCAAGCGAGCTAGCGGAATACCTTCCAGAATTTTAGCCTTCATTTGATCATCAAGTTTGCCAGCAGTAATGTCGGTGGCAATCAAGCCAGGCGTTACGGAGTTAACGCGAATGCCAGATGCACCGAGCTCGCGCGCCATGGCTTTGCCAAGCCCCAGCATACCGGCTTTGGCCGCACTATAATGTGGGCCACCGAAGATACCTCCGCCTCGCTGTGCAGAAACCGATGATGTATTGATGATAGACCCAGCTCCGCTCTGTTTCATGTGCGGCACGACAGCTTGCGACATATACATCATGCCACGCAGGTTAACGTCCAAAATACGGTCGTAATCTTCTGGCGTAATCTCTTCAAACTTAACCGGCTGAGTGATACCAGCGTTATTGACCAACACATCAATTCTGCCAAACCTTTCCATCACGGCTTTCGCTAGGCTGAAGCAGTCATCACGGCTTACCACGTTACCTGTTACGACCATCGAGCGGTCAGCATCAAACTCGCTGCGTACCTTCTCGCAGGCTGCCTCATTGATGTCGGAAATAACAATGGAAGCACCGTGCTCGTAGAAGAGACGCGCCGCTCTAAGGCCAATGCCTTTTTCACCTGCAGCACCAGTCACGATACATACTTTACCTTTAAGCAGCATGACGTTTTCCTTTTATTAATATTGGGTAAGTAAAGCCAGCTCCTCAAGGGAGCGTAAAATCTGCGATTCGATTCTATCGAGCGGCAGTGGTTGTTCATCGCGCCACGGCTGAGCGCCAGCATCGCGATGCAGTCGAAATGGAAGCTCCAGAGAGAACGGCTTGTCTTGGTCAAGCAGCACAGCAGCGAGTGCTTTGTCGTCTGTATCACCTTCGCCAAATGAAACAAAATCAAACCCATCACTGCGTCGAGCACAGGGCTTGAGATGAAAGTGATCGGCGATAGGCATGGCCGCTCGGGCATCAACAAGGGCATTCTGCCCAGGGCAGTGTGAGAGCAAATTCCCCATATCGTAGTTAATACCGAAGGCCTCATCACCCAACCGTTCAAGTAACGCCAACGCATCCGCCGAGCTATCGAACACGTTGGGCACCCCGTTACCGGGGTTTTCAAGCAAAATACGCACACCATACTCACGCGCTATGGCGGCCAGTGTAGCGGCCTGCTTAAAGAACGTGCTTTCATGCTCACACGTGGCCGCGTTAGTAATGACAAAACTCGCGCCTAGCGAAGCCGCAAAACGGCAGCGCGCTTCGAGCCTGGCAGCCGCGTTTTCAAGCCCAAGATCAATATGGCCTGAGAAGTAATGACACTGCTGACCATAGCGGCGCATTTCGTTTTTCAAATCGTTGGCAAATGACTCGGTAAAGTCGCTATCAGTAAACGCCTCTACGTACCCATCGATAAACGCGAACTCGACATTTGTCACCCCGCACCGCGCAAGCGAAGGCAGGATCACATCGAACCCATAGCCATCGTAGGCAGCGGTACTGACGGATATAAAACTCGTTGCCATGGGTCGCCTCATCCCTTGCCGTTGAGCAGTCGGTAGGTGCGGATGACCTGGCTATCATCAAGCTTGCCCTCACCCCGCTCGGAGCTTGCCACGAACATCTGCCGGGCGGTTTCCGCCAGCGGCGTGAACGCTTTGGCGCCCTTGGCGGAGTCGCAGACAATGCCCATGTCCTTACAGAAGATATCGACGACGCTGGTGACCTCGCCGGGTTCGGCAATCATGCGTGGGCCGCGGTCGCCCAGCATCCAGCTCGAAGCGGCCGAGCCCTGCACCATCGAAAGCATGACCGACGCCTCGATGCCGCTCTTTTCAGCAAGCGACAGCGCCTCGGCGGCCGCGGCGATATGCACGCCGCACAGCAGCTGATTGACGGCTTTCATGGCCGCACCCTGGCCCGGCGTGGGCCCGGCGACGAACACCGCCTTTCCCAGCACATCAAACGCTTTCGAGCATCGGCCAAGAGCTTCCTCGCTGCCAGCGGCCATGATGGTCAATTGGCCGGCTTGGGCGCCCACCACGCCACCGGACACCGGCGCGTCGACGTAGTGAAGGTCTGGACGCACCGCCGCCACTTCGCTGGCGATACCCGCGGCGTCGTCCGGCGCGATGGTCGACATCTGCACGATGCAGGCGCCCTCTTTCAGCGAACTCATCACGCTCGAAGCTTCGTCATCCGTTGGGTTACCGAACAGCACGGCGCGTACCTGTTCGGCGTTTACCACCATGATGAAAAGCGCCTCGCTTTCGCTCAAGTGGCGGTGCTTCGTCTCATCTGTCGTGGCCTGGCCGTTGAAGGCGGTTTCCACCTGCTCGAAGGCATCGACCCCCAACACGCTGAAACCGGCGTTTTTCAAGTTCGTGGCCATGGGGCGCCCCATGGCGCCGAGTCCTGCAAAAGCAATGTTATGCATGCCAAACCTCAGTAGATGATCAGTGCCGGTACATAAGAGACCAGCAACAGCACGATAATGGCCACCAGATAGAACGGAGCGAGCTCCTTGACGACCGCGCCGATGCGCTCACGGGCAATCGCCGCTGAGACGAACAGCGTAGTGCCGATGGGAGGTGTAAACAGACCGATACTCAGATTCACGCACATCATGATGCCAAGCTGCACCAGATCCAGGCCGATCGCGTTGGCAATGGAAACGAGCGTGGGTCCCAGTAGCAGGATCGCAGCGGGTAGATCCAAGAACATGCCGATTAACAGCAGGAGCAAATTGATCGCCAAAATGATCAGAATCGGGTGTTGAAGATACTCGACGGCCCACTGGGCCACGGCTTGCGGCACACCACCCGAGGTCAAGATATAGGCGATGATATTGGCCGCCGCGATTATTAGCATCACGATACCGGTGGTGATCACCGTATTGACCAGTGCGGCCATCACCCGCTCGCCGGTCAAGTCGCGATAGATGATACCGCTGACCATCAGCGCGTAAGCCACAGCGATAATGCTGACCTCGGTGGGCGTAGCAATACCGGCTCTTAGCAGTACGACAATAAAAACAGGCATCAACAGTGCAGGTAGTGCGGTAAACAGCGTGCTGCGCATCTCGGCACGCGTGTGCTTGAGCTTAAGACGAGGAAACCCACGGCGCTTGCCCACAAAATAACAAGCCAGCATCATACCGGCCGCCAGCATCAGGGCGGGAATCACAGCGGCAATAAACAATGAGGCAATCGAGCTGTTGGACACAGTGGCAAACAGAATCAGTGGAATCGACGGAGGCATTAGCCCGGCGATGACCGAGGAAGCCGAGGTGACCGCTGCGCCGAACGCACCGGGGTAGCCTTCGCGTTTCTGCCAAGGAATGAGCATTGAACCCAGCGCCGAAGCTTCCGCTACGGACGAGCCGGATACCCCGCCGAACACCGTCGAACCAACTACGCTGACCTGGCCCAGCCCGCCAGGATACTTGCCCACCAGCATCGAAGCCAACCCGACCAGTTTCTGGCCGAGTTTGCCCGACATCATCAGGCTACCGGACAGAATGAAGAAAGGAATCGCCAGAAGAGGGAAGCTCTGCGTTGGTTGAAAAATCTTCATCAGCGCCATACTGGAAGGCATGGGCCCGAAGACCGACAATGCCGCCCAACCGCTAATGACTAGCGAATACCCCACGGGCATTGCCATCAGCAAGAAAAGAACAAACGCCACTAGCATTTGAACTGTCATATTCCTTCCTCCCCGTGCGATACCTGCGGGTCGGACTGCTCCTCACCGCCCACCAGAACCAATGCACTATTGATCAGCGAGACAAGTGCGAGCCCTGCAAACCCAGCAACCACCGACCAATACGCCCAAGACATGCCAAGACGCGTAATGGGAAAGCGCTGTCCGCCTGCAATCTCCACCACATTCAAGCCGTGATAAGCCATAGTGCTGAAGGCCACCAGCGCGATCACATTCACAGTGAGTGTCACAACTTTCCGGGGTAGCCTTGGTAGCTTCTCCACCACCAGCTCAATCCCGATATGCTCGTTTCTAGCCGCAGCCGCCACAATGGCGCCCATCGTTAACCAAGGAAAGAACAGGTTGGGAATTTCCGTCGCCCAGCCAAGGTTTGTCGAGAAAAGATAGCGAACGACCACCCCAGAGAGCAGGGACACGAAAATGGTCACGATCGAAATGATCGCCAACCACTTGGATACTTGATAAATCAAGTTCTTCGAGCCGATTAACAGCGAAGCCGGTAAGCCGGCTTCGCTGTTGCGGCTCTCGTCTGAGAGCGTCATGAAAAACCCCTCCGGTTCGTTACTGCTGCTCGTTTTGAGCGGCGTTAACTACCATATCCACAAGCTCTGGATATTCTTCCCGCCACAGATCGTAAACAGAGGAGGTCGCTTCGACAAAAGGCGCCTTATCAACCTCATTAATATTCACACCGGCATCTTCGATCAAGCTACGAAGCCGCTCATCCGCTTCAAGAGAAGCCTGGCGATTGAATTCACCTGCCTCGTCAGCCGCTTCCTGGACCGCCTGCTGCTGCTCAGCAGAGAGCATGTCCCACATCATCTTGCTCATCAGAAGTGGTGTGGACTCATATTTATGCCCGGTCAGCGAGATATAATCCTGAACTTCGTGGAGCCTTGACGAGTAGGTATTCATCAAAGGATTTTCCTGGCCGTCTACCACACCCTGTTCAAGCGCGATGTAAAGCTCGGAGAAAT
The DNA here is from genome assembly GCF_052379685.1 of Halomonas sp. 111. NCBI lineage: Bacteria > Pseudomonadati > Pseudomonadota > Gammaproteobacteria > Oceanospirillales > Halomonadaceae > Halomonas > Halomonas sp. 111. The sequence goes on along the minus strand of NZ_JBQSYV010000005.1, from coordinate 13,820 downwards.
TCATGGGGGTAGGATTGGCTTCCAACGCCTCAAAGATATCCACCGTCATTTCATCCGGCGGCGTGCGAATCTTCAAGCCTCGCAGGTCTTCCGGGGTCTCAATCGGGCGTACGTTGTTGCTGACGTGACGAATTCCATTATCCCACAGCCCAAGCAGTACCAGGTTCTGCTCTTCGGCCAAGCGTTTCAGCTCCGCACCCACTTCACCATCCATGACCTCCCAAGCGGCGGGCAGCGAGTCGAAGAGAAAAGGCAGACCCAGCACGGAGAATTGAGGCACTACGCTGGAGGTTGCGCCTTGGCTATTGGTACTGAACGCCAGAGTCCCCATACGCATGAGCGTCAAGGCTTCCATATCGTCGCCGTACTGGGCATTACCACCAACATCAACTATCAACTCACCATCGGTTTTCTCCTCAACCAATTCGGCAAAAAGCTCGGATGCCTCCCATTTGGGGTTTCCCTCTGCCGCATTATGCGTTAACTGAAGGGTCTGCTGGGCGGTGGCACTGCCTGCAAAGAAAACAGCGCCGGCGATGGCAGTAGCAAGAACAGTTTTTTTCATGACGTTTCTCTCAATTCGATTATTTGTTGTAAGTTGTAACTAGCGTATTAAGCTTCTGAATCAATTAACGTTTACAGCAACATGTTGCTCAATGGTTTTGACTACCTCCTTGGTAGAAATACCGTAGCGGTCATGTAGGGTGGGCAACGCACCGGCATCCAAAAACTCATCCGGCAGGCCGATCTGGTAGAACTTGACGGCCACACCCTCTTTCATTAGAAGCAAGGCCACGCTTTCACCCAAGCCGCCTACTACCGAGTGGTTCTCGGCGACGAAGACGGGGCGGTCCGGGTGGCGGCGCACTTCTTCCAGAATAGTCTGGGTATCCAGCGGCTTGATGGTGGCACAGTGCAGCACACCCACCTCTTTGCCTTTCTCCTTGAGCTCGTCGGAAGCCTCGATAGCCCGCATAGTCATCAGGCCTGAGGAGATAATCAGGGCGTCTTTACCGTCGATCAGTTGCTTGGCCTTGCCAATTTCGAACTTGTAACCTTCGAAGCGGTCCAGCACTCGCGGCACCTTGCCCCGCAGCAGGCGCAGATATACCGGGCCGTTGAAATCCACCATCGCCTGAACGGACTGCTCGATATCGACCGCATCACACGGGTCGACGATCGTCAGGTTCGGCATGCCGCGAAAGATGGCAACATCTTCGGTGGCCTGGTGGCTCGGGCCGTAGCCGGTGGTCAGGCCAGGCAAGCCGCCGACGATCTTGACGTTAAGATTCTCTTCGGCAATCGCCAGGCAGATAAAATCATAGGCGCGGCGCGAGGCGAATACGCTATAGGTGGTCACGAAGGGAATGAAGCCTTCGCGAGCCATACCGGCACCGGCCATCATCAAAAGCTGCTCGGCCATACCCATCTGGTAATAACGATCCGGGTAGGCCTTGGCGAAAATATTCAGGTCGGTGTACTTGCCCAAGTCCGCGGTCATACCGACGATCTTGTCGTTTTTACCGGCGGCCTCGACCAGCGCGTGGCCAAACGGCGCCGAGGTAGTCGGCTGGTCTTCCCCCGCAATGGAGGCGATCATGGCCGATGTTTTAAGCTTCTTCTTGGCGCTCATCTTATTTCTCCCCTGACTGGATACCGTAAACGTCATCAAGCTCTTTGAGCGCCACGCTCCATTCGTTTTCATCCACACGAATAAAGTGGTTCTTATCCCGTTTTTCCAAAAAAGGCACGCCGCGGCCCATCAAGGTGTCGCAAATGATCACGCGGGGCTTGTCGGAGTTACTTGCCAAGGCGCTATCGAAGGCTTCAAGTACGGCTTCAAGATCGTTGCCATCAACGCGGTAGGTTTCCCAGCCAAACGCCGCCCACTTATCTGCGACGGGCTCGTAATTAAGCACCATTGAAGACTTGTCGTCGGCTTGCTGGTCGTTAACATCAACGATGGCAATCAGGTTATCCAGCTTCCAGTGCGCCGCTGAGGCTACCGCTTCCCAAGTGGAGCCTTCGTTCAACTCACCATCGGATAACAGATTAAAAATCCGTGAAGTGCTCTGTTTGCGCTTAAGTCCAAGCGCCATGCCAACACCGATACCTAAACCGTGCCCCAAGGAGCCGCCGGTGATTTCCATGCCCGGGGTATAAGCAGCCATGCCGGACATGGGCAGGATGCTGTCATCACTGCCGTAGTCTTCAATTTCGTCTTCACTGATAACGCCTGCCTCAATCAGAGCGGCATAAAGAGCGATGGCATAGTGGCCAATGGACAGCAGAAAGCGATCCCGCTCTTCCCATTCAGGATTTTTAGGGTCGATTTTTAAAGCGTGAAAGTAGGAAACGGCCAGCACATCGGCGATTCCCAGAGCTTGACCCACATAGCCCTGACCTTGCACTTCGCCCATACGAAGAGCGTGGCGGCGAATACTATAAGCCCGCTGTCGAAGCGCTTTTACGGTACTGGCTTTCGATGCGGTAGCTGTTTGACTCATGCAAGTCACCTCCAATTGGTTGACCAATTGAAGATAAAGGCAATTTATATTCCTCGAAACAGAACTTTAGTCTATGATAAATAACATTAAATTTAATAAATATAAAAAACAGAACAATAAAAAACCATATAAAAATCCAACAAAAACAAAAAGATAAACGAAAAACACTGCCTTACTATATAAAACAGACGCGCCAAATCAATGCCGTATCAACAGCCGCAGGCAATATAAATAAAACCATGGACAAATGGTCAACCAATGGCGAAGCGCAGAGAGAAAGGCAGGGTGCTCTCAAGGTCTGAGCATGTACGAGATAAACACACACTCAAACCCAGGATGTGGAAATACTGAGAGGAAGAAAAAGACCGGAAGATCAGCGAAAAAAATAAAAAGCCAACGAGCGGAATATCATCGCATCCAATTAATGTTAGCCATCAATACACATAATAACCGCATCCCTACGTGTGCACAGGGCGGATAAATCTTAGCCATCAAAATATTAAAAAAGCACTTTATATCCCTTCTTGCCGCATCAACCGATCGACTTCTTCTGCCCTTGGAATACTGCTGGCAGCACCTCGGTACTGAACGGCTAACGCGGCGGCTGCCGTTGCTCTTTTGAGGCACTCAAGTGGCTCAGCGCCCGCCTGGCGAGCTGCGAGAAAATAGCCCACAAAGGTATCACCTGCCGCTGTGGTATCAATAGCTCTCACCGGTAAAGCGGCTTGAAAATAAGTTTTACTATTATATGAATACCATGCGCCCTCGCTTCCCAAGGTCAGTACTATCTCGGTACTGCCCAATTTATCCCTTAACTTTCTGAGCAAATCTGATGCGCTCGACTTTATCGGCATTTCTAATAAAGAAGCGGCTTCAGTGCGATTAAAAAAAAGTAACTTGCATTGATCCAAGGGTAGTTTTGATATATCTGCGGTCATGGGTGCGGGATTAAATATAACGTTACAACCACGGCTAGCTGCAAGCGGAATAATATAGCCAAGCCCATCACACTCGTTTTGAATAAGCAGCATATCTCCCGACTTAACCTTGGATAGCAACAATGCCAAACGTTCTTTTTCAGCACCGTGATTAACACCAGGGAACAAAATTATAGAATTCTCCCCTTGCTCATCAATCTGAACAATAGCATGTCCACTAGGCTGCTGGGTTAACTCTATATCACATACATCTACTCCTGCACTTTTCAGCTCTTCAACCGCCCAAGTATCTTTTAAAGACACTCTACCCCAATGGCTTACCATACCATTAGCGCGTGCTATTGACAGCGATTGATTTGCCCCCTTACCACCTAACCCTACACTGTGTTCATCGCACCCAAGTGTTTCTCCGGGACGAACAAAATAAGGAACGTGATAAATATAATCGATATTAATTGAACCATAATTATAAATCATCAACTCTTCTCTTTATTAAAAAGGCCAGCCAGTATAAAACTGGCTGGCCTTTAGGTCACTTTCTGATCATCTATCCTTTTAGTACAAAGGGTGCGATATAGTCATCAACATTATCTGGTGTAATAAGAATACAGTCATACAGCTGCTTTTCATTGTCCAAGCCAGTTTCGCCAGTACTAATATAATTATCAGCAATTCTGACGGCATCTTCTGCAAAGACAGCTACAGGCTGCAATACAGTATAAGACAACTCACCAGAACGAACTGCATCAACGGCATCAGGTGAACCATCGAACCCACCAACTAACACACCGTCAAGCAGGCCCTCTTGTTTGAGAGCCACAATAGCCCCTAGTGCCATTTCATCGTTACCGCTAATGACACCATTAATATCTGGGTGAGAACGCAGCATACTCTGCATCTTATTGCGCCCTTGGGTACGATCCCAATTAGCGATGTCAGAGGCTACTTGGGTTAGATCAGGATACTGGCTCAGGACAGTCTCATACCCATTAGAGCGTGTTGCTGCATTATTATCTGAAGGCGGACCTTCTAATTCTATATAGGTCCCTTCCCCGTTCAACTGCATTGCCCACTCTTGCGCACCTAACGCAGCCCCCTGAGCGTTGTTTGAAACTAACTGAGCCTTAGCTAATCCTTGTTCATTTATCTCAGCATTAATTATAAATACAGGAATACCTGCATCGACAGCCCTTCGGACAGCGCCAATGGAGCCATCTGCATTAGCAGGATCCAAAATTATAGCCTCAGCCCCATTGGTAATAGCCGTATCAACCTGATTACTTTCCGTATTTGTATCACCTACATGTGAGCTGACATTCGCTGTGTATCCTAATTCTTGTGCGGTGCGCTCAGCAATTGCTCCTTCTGTTTGCCAGTAGGGGTTAGACATATCATTCACGATAATAGATATTAGCCCTTTATCCTGAGCTACAATAGAGCCACTTACTAGCATTGACATGCTGGCAAGCGCTGTTAGAGCTAGCTTTTTACTTTTTGGAAACATACATCACCTCATAGTTATGATTATTAGAACTTCTGCGCAGTCCTTCGCAGGCCATACTTCTAAGCAAAACCACGCTAAGCGGCTGTTGCTTCAGAACTTTTATCTTTTGAATCTATTTGTTTTGTCTCTAACTTTTTAGAAGACTTATTTTTGGCACTGTACTGAATGTTATTAAGCATGACGGCAAAAACAATAACACTTCCTGTAAACACCATTTGCCAGTAGGCAGAAACCCCAACGATTACCAGGCCATCTGCCAGGAAGCCAATTACAAATGCACCCAGCAGAGTATTTCTTACTGAGCCGCGCCCACCCATTAGTGAAGCCCCCCCTATAACGACTGCAGCGATTGCCGTTAATTCATAGGTTGTTCCTGCAGTGGGCCCTGCTGACGTTAATTGAGAGGCAAGAACAATCCCAGCCAAGGCAGCGCATACACCGGAAATAATGTAAACAGAGAGCTTCACTCTATTAACAGGCACACCTGATAACTCTGCCGCCCTTGCATTACCACCCGTTGAGTAGACCCAGCGGCCAAACGGTGTGCGACTTAGCGCCAGCATGCACACAATAGCCACAAAAAAGAGGATCAGAACCCCCACAGGAATACCCAATAATTTGTTAAAACCAAGCCACTCGAACCCCGTATTACCTAATGCAGGATCACCACTCAAGCGATTAAAAGTCAGGCCATCAGTCAGCAACAGCGCTGCCCCACGAGCAACATACAACATGCCCAATGTGGCAACAAAAGCAGGCACTTTAAAATAGGCAACCAGAACACCGTTAATACTACCGACTAGCCCACCTAGTAAACACGTAAGCACTACAACAACCCACACGGAGGGAAAGAACGCTAAATTAAGCGCCTCAATCTCAACCCCTTCTAGCAGCATGCCGGCAAATACTCCGCACAGCGCCAACGTAGAGCCTACCGACAAATCTATACCGCCCGTTAGGATGACAAACAGCATTCCTATACCTAGCAAACCGAAAACAGCTACGTGCGAGGACATCGTCAAAAAATTGCCTGTCGAGAAATAAACAGGCGAGAGAATAGAGAAGACGATAATAATCGCGATCAATGCAAAAAAGGCCCTTCCTTCCAATAATATCTTGATGATATCAATATTGCCCTTTTTGACTCGTGATCCGTTGTTGTAATGAGACATGTTAAACACCTATCCGATTGAATACTCACGCGGCAACTGATTCGCCTGAAGCGGCCATAATTTCTTCCTTCGATACGCCAGGCCCGAATTCAGCAGAGATTCGCCCCTTGCTCATCACTACAACCCTATGCGGTATGCTTAAGCACTCGCTTACTTCAGATGTTGTAAAAACGACTGCCAAGCCCTCGCGCGCCCCTTCACTGAGCAGCTTGAAGACCTCTGCTTTCGCGCCAATATCAATACCTCGGCTCGGTTCATCAAGCATGAAGACGTCAGGATTGGTTGCCAGCATTTTACCGATAACAACTTTCTGCTGATTGCCTCCAGACAATGAGCCAATTTCAGCCTCACCACCATCTGTTTTGATATGTACCTTATTGATGGCTGAAGCAACCATTCCCTCCTCTAAGCTGGATGAAGTAAGTCCTTTGCGAGTAAATGCATTGATGCTAGCCAGCGACAAATTACGCCCGACTGTCATGGTTGCCACCAATCCATCCCGTTGGCGGTCCTCCGGTACTAGCACCAAACCTCTTTCTATTCGCTGTGCAATGTTGTAATGCGATATCTCTTGTGACTGGAGTCGTATTTTCCCCTCCGACTGCCTTACTCGCCCAGCAACACACTCTAGTAGCTCTGTTCTTCCTGCCCCCATCAATCCATAAATACAGACTATTTCTCCCGCACGAACATCAAGTGACAAGTCATCCACCACATAGCGATCTGCGACATTATCGTCACTTACGCAAAGGTGCTGAATAGAAAGCGCTATGTCTCCTTGCTCATACCCTTCCGGGGGTGAGCCAAGATCAAAGCTCTCCCCCACCATGTGCCTTACAATCCACTGAAGGTCGATTTCGCAGCGCGGGGCATAGGCGGTCATAACGCCATCACGCAGAACAACAGCATGGTCTGTAATCTGCAGCGCTTCCTCTAAGTGGTGTGAGATATAGACAATCGATACACCCTTGCTTTTGAGATCCCGGACTACTTTGAACAGTGTCTCGACCTCCGACGCGCTTAATGCAGAAGTCGGCTCATCCATGATGAGAATGCGGGATTTTTTGGACAGCGCTCTAGCAATTTCAACGATCTGTTGTTGACCAACACGCAGATCTTCGACCGGCGTTAAGGGATGAATGGGCTCATCCAACTCTTTCATTAATAGCTCAGCCTGACGTGCCTCTTCGCTATAGTCGACGCTACCACTAACTTTAGTAAGCTCACGCCCCATGAAGATGTTATCGCGGACATTCAAATTAGGAGCCAAACTTAGCTCTTGGTGAATGATAGTAATACCTAATGCTTCCGCATCAGATGGTGAAGAAAAGCAAACGTTTTTTCCTTCAAGAACAATATCTCCAGCTGTCTGAGGGATGACGCCAGACAAAATTTTCATCAGTGTAGATTTTCCCGCCCCATTTTCGCCAAAAAGCGTAGTCACCAGCCCTCGGTGTATATCGAAATTGACTTCTTTAAGGGCTTGCACTGCACCAAAACGTTTTTCAACATTACGTGCAGAAAGGATCACCTCACGTGAAGTCGTTTTAGTTTTAGCTGTCGATTTCTGATTGTTATACATAGCTACTCCTTAGTCAGTGATCGCTATACTCACCGGAGTAATTAGCCAGTTCTTTGGATTAATCATGTTAAAGGAGCCAGCGATCACTAAAGTTTTTCCCGTTAAATCCTGCCCTGCCATTTCCGAAAGTATCTGACGCTTCATTTCTTCATTTAAAGCAGCACCTGCATTTTGATATTCAATCTGGTTGGTGAAATCACTAAATTGAATATCCCCAGTGGTATCGCGAAGCGCGGTGCCATTAATCGCCGACCCAGCTTGTACCCGAACAACAATTTCATCGGACATACCAGCGACATTAACGGTATAAATGCCCGACTTTTCGTCTACAGCCACGCCTGTTAAAGTCACCGGTATAATATGGCCAATACCAGATGGAATACCGTATTTCTCTCCTGACGCAACGGCACTTTCAAGAGCCTCTGGCGCCAACACGGTTGCTTCTACTGCATTGGTTTCTACGTACTCTTTAATCTCAGGAAAGCTTTGTTGTGCAAAGTTTTCTGCTGAAAACCCCATTTCACTCTCAAGCTCGGTCAGGCTTACAATTTTGGTATCAAATGCCATTAATACAATAAGCGCTATGGCACAAACACCCACCACATAAACCTTTATACGCTTGTTAGCGGGCAACGAATTTAATGTCGCTGACATGGTCACTCCGGTTATTATTATGCTTATGATAAAAATCTTTAACGGCTTACTTCCAGTCTGGAATTAACACCACTTTTAATGCATCGGGATCATTGCGCATAAGATCCAGCCCCTCATGAAATTTATTCAATGGAAGCTTATGAGTTACTACACGATCCGTCGGAAAATCATTATTACCAATACCTTCAATAACCAATGGGTAGCAATAGGGACCTAAATGAGCACCCAATATATCCAGCTCTTTACGGTCACTAATAATACTCCAATCAACAGTAACAGGTTCTTTAAAAACACTAAACTCAACAAACCGCCCAAGTTTACGAATCATATAAAGCCCCTGTTCTACCGACTTAACTGCTCCCGTAGCCTCAATATAAATATCGCAGCCGTACCCCTCTGTAATACTTTTCACATAGTCGACAACATTAACCTCAGCTGGATTCAGAACGATGTCCGCACCAAATTCTTTGGCAAGCTCTAGCCGTTTATTATTGAGATCCAGGACTACCAGTTTCGAAGGGCCGGATTTTTTAATCGCGCCGATCATCCCTAACCCAAGCGTACCTGCACCGGAGAGAACCACGACATCACCCAGCTCCACCTGTGCACGTTTAACGGCATGCAGTGAACAAGCATAGGGTTCAATGAGGACCGCTTTTTCCATCGGGATTTCATCGGGGAGCTTATGGTTAATGGCTTCTTTGGGGAAGACCATGTATTCAGCCATACCACCATTTACATTGTTCTGAAACCCATAGACATCATGCTTTTCACACATCCAATACTGACCCCGGTTACAGAATCTGCATTCCCAGCAGGGCACAATTTGCTCAGATATAACGCGATCACCAATTTCCAAGTGTTTAACGCCGTCGCCCAATGCCATTACATGACCTATAAACTCATGCCCCGGAATCATAGGAGCCTTTATATAAGCGGGCTGAGTATCATCTCCCCAAAAGCTGGGTGCGCCTTCGTATGCCTTAAGATCACCTGCGCAGATGCCGCATGCTTCGACCTTAATCACCACTTCTCCCTCTTTCGCCTCTGGAACAGCAACCTCCTCAAGACGATAATCACCTGGAGCATAGGCCACGACAGCTTGCATGGTTAGTGGTAATTCAGCGTGCTTGTTGTTATCGGCATTACGCATTGCTCACTCCTAATGTCTCTTATTATGGTTTACAACCTTTCGTGCATTACAAAAGATATCACCGTGTACATATGAGTTAAGTACTTTAAGGATAGTCGAGTCAATTTATATTGTAACTTTTCATGCTCATACTTTAGACTAAGCCCATAACAAATTGATTATTAACAATAAAAAATAAAAACCCTATAAGGCATAAAATCTCCCTATATAAGCAATACGTAAACAACCCTCGATCATATGATCATAGGGTTATTAAATGCATTGCTTAACACATGACATCCTTGGCATACCAAAATGCATATGCCATGGACAAAGTGATAAACAAAGAAGTGACTGAAAAAGGGATTAAGCAGATAACCAAAGCTGCCAAGCAACTGAATAAATTGGGCGTTCAGGCCAGCCAAAAAGCCAATAGATAGGCATCTGCTTATGTCACATTGCGCTGAGTCGCTTCATCAAGGCGCAGAATAGTATGAGCATTAGTGACGCTGGTCGCTAATGTATCAATCACGCCTGTGCGAAGCGCACCCAAAATACCCACAGCTTTGGTATTCTCACTAGCGATAGCAATAACATCGGGAATTCGCGTAAGGTCCTGAATATTAAGGCCTACTACACGCCCCTGCATGCGTGTATCAGAAGGCTGACCGTGGATATCGATAAAGTCATAACCCATCATATCCCCCACCGTCCCAGACAGGCGCGCTTCGGCTATCTCTTGGGCAGAAAACCATCCCATGCGTACCATATTGCTATCTTCACTTACGTCGCCCACGCCAATTAAAGCGGTATCGGCGCGTCGCGCACGGTCCAGCGTCTGGCGAACAGTGGAATTTTCATACAATGCGTCCCTTACATCGCCGTTTTGTACCAAGGCAGGAGCGTAAAGTGTCTCACTATCGCCGCCAAACCGGCTCGCCAAGCGTCGACAAATATGATCAGGGTTCATATGCTCACCTGCACGCAGCGATCCGCCAATTGCACAGACAAAAGAAACCTTTAATACCTCTGCCTGAAAAACGTTATCTGCCACGGCGGCTACATTACGCCCCATACCAACGGCGACAATCTGGCCATCAATCAAGCTACGCGATAGGTGATCTGCCACCAGGCTAGCCACACCTGAACGCTGCGCATCTGGGTCCGCGTTATCCAGGGCAATTAGCGCCCGCTTGAGGCCAAAACGTCGCTTAAGCTCTTGCTCAATTTCAATGCTAACAGCGGGATGCACTCGTACTCGAACATCAACAATTCCCTCTGCTTGTGCCTTTTTAAGCAGACGTCCTATTCGTACTCGTGAATGACCAAGCCGATTAGCGATCGCTTCTTGGGTCTCCCCCTGTACATAGTAGAGAGTCGAAATCTCTGTCATTAAGTCAATGTCAGCAGTATCTTGACTATTCATTCAGCATCCGGGAATTGTTTAAAAGCATGGCACGTACTTAAAAACGAGGCGCTCCTACTTAAGAGCACCTCGCACGAGAACGTATAATGTCAGCTAGGCTCACACTTTTTCAATACAGGGATAAGCGCTTGAATGATCAGCGCGAGCGAAACAGCCCCTGCATCACGCGTGCCCAGACTTTTTTCTGCCAACGGGCGTGCCCGCCCCACTCGGGGTAACAGTTTCGCCGTTTCGTCAGCCGCTTTGCTAGCAGCGCGTGCGGCAACTTCCCAGCAAGCCACCAGCCCACCGCTCTTCTCAACCTCTTTGGATAAAGCATCGGCAAATGGGACCAGCACATCAACGAGCGTCTTATCACCCAACTCCGCCTTACCAAACGCCATTACCTGATCACGCGCACTTATCACACCTGCCGCAAGGCGCTGGCCAGAGAGCGGCCTATCATTACCTAGCGACTCTCCCATTGCTTTCAAAATCACCCGCCAGATAGCCCCTGATGTACCGCCCGCTTTATCTGACCAGCGCTGCCCTGCCCATTGCAGCACTGTTTGCGCGCCTGCACCCTTATTAAAAGCCTCGTTAGCACCTTCTAGCGCAGCTTTACTACCACGCTGCATACCGATGCCATGATCGCCGTCACCCGCGACGGCATCAATCTGACCCAATAAATCGCAATGGCTGTTCACGGTATTGGCAAGGACCTCCAGCGACTCGATAACGCCCCGCGCTAACTTACGAGAAGACTCGCTGGCCTCAGGAATAGTATCCTGCACCACGACCTCTACCTCAGCCGGGTCTAACGCCTCAGCGGGCTTGACACTGCCTTTTCGATAGCCAGGCGCATCAGCTGCAGCGGTCCAAAGCGGCTCCATTTGTTGATCAAGCCAGAAAAATGTCAGTGAAACCCCCGCCATGTCCAGGCTAGTCACCAGCTCACCCACATCCGGCTCTACAATATGTATGCCTACACTCTGCAATAGCTCATCGACTTTGCGATAAATAACAAATAGCTCTTCGTACTTTACGGTACCCAACCCATTAAGTACCACGGCCACGCGGGCTCCGCTGACTGCAATACCTTCAGGAACCTCTTGCAGCAATCGATTAACGAGCATTTCTGCCAGTTCATCGGCGGTGGGAACATCAGCCTCACTAATACCAGGCTCACCATGAATCCCCAACCCAATAGCCATCCTCCCCTCAGGCACATGGAAAAGGGAATCATCCGCTCCCGGCAGCGTGCATCCCTCAAAGGCAACACCAAAAGAGCGCGTGCAACGGTTTGCCTCTTTCGCCACCACGACGACTTCTTCAAGCGACAAGCCGTTTTCAGCAGCGGCAGCAGCGGCCTTAAAAACGGTTAAGTCCCCCGCAATGCCACGACGCTTATCTATCTCTTCTAGCGGTGCACTAGCTACATCATCAGTCACCAGCACGATTTCACAAGGAATGCCCTCGGCAATGAGGCGCTCTCGTGCCTCACCAAAATGCAGTACATCACCCGCATAGTTGCCAAACGAAAGCAGCACACCTCCACCGTTATGGGCTGCTTTAGCCACTGAGTAAACCTGCTGAGAGGAAGGAGAACAGAACAGATTCCCCATGACGGCGCCATGCGCTAACCCCTGCCCAACCAAACCAGCAAACGTGGGGTAGTGGCCGCTCCCCCCCCCAATTACAACGGCTACCGTACCGGGTTCACTGCGCGTACTGCGCACAACACCACCGGGTACGGCCATCAACTTATCGCGATTAGCAGCCACTAATCCTAAGCGCGCTTCTTCAGGAAAATCACTCGGATCATTAAACAGGCGTGTCATTATTATACCTCCGGAGTGAAGACATACGGCGTCATCACAGCTTGCATAGTGGTGTTATTGTTAATTTCTGGCTATTAATCAGTCTCGCCATCTCATCAACTTATGCTTAGCGGGTTGTTAATCGAGACTCGTACTCATCAATTTTTGCTATTTTTAACTCGGAAGCACCACCAGAAAAATGATTACTCAAAAATGTGGAGACAATTAGCTTGGCTAATTCTGGCCCCACAACTCTCGCCCCGAGGGTCACGATTTGTGCGTTGTTACTGGTTTGAGCTTTAGCGGCCGAATAAACATCATGCGTTTGAGCAGCCCGTATACCAGGCACTTTATTAGCAGAAATAGCTACTCCAATACCTGTCCCACAAACCAGTACTCCACGATCAAAACGCCCTTCCTTAATGGCCGTTGCTACCTCAAATGCGACGTCAGGATATAGCACCGGCTCAGCATTAAACGTGCCAAAATCTTCAACCTCGAAGCCTAGCTCACGAACATGGCTAATCAGCATTTCCTTTAAGCCGTAAGCAGCCTCATCACCACCAATCGCGACTCTGAGAGTAGGCGTTTTATTAGACATTTTGGTTCTCTCCGCACAAGCAATAGAAGCACAGCGACCGATAGCAACAAATATTCAGACACTCTATCCAGCCGCCTACTGGTGCCTTCAATCTACCACCAGATGATCATTTGTAAACAGATTGATCATAAGAACATAAAGTATATGTCAGCGCTTATACAAAAGAGATAAAACATAATTATGGCAAGCGATTGAATAATATAAATTATTAGCCAAAAAAAGCTGTAGAAGCATAATACTTATACTTTTGTATAGTAACCATCCATCCAAAAACTCCGTCACCATGCTTGACGAAAGACCCTTAACTGCCCAATCATTTGATCACAGACTGTTCATTTTAAAAATAGCAAAAATGACAAGCGAACACTCGCTGGCAGATGGCGTTCGGCTGTTGACATCGACTAACAGGACCTGGCGTCATTAATCTCGTAGCGCCTTATAGCTTGCAGTGTCATTTAATCAACAAGACCAAGGCATGATTCTTATGAAAAATCGCTCTGCCCTC
>NZ_JBQSYV010000004.1:0-215401 GCF_052379685.1 Halomonas sp. 111 | reverse complement strand
GGCCAAGAGGAAAAATATAGGAGCAAGCACTGCTCTAAAGGAGTCTATTAGCACTTTATATCGCCAGCTCTTGAGAGTGGCTTCGACGAGACGGTGACGCCAATGCGTGCAGCGCGCGATAGCATCACCATTTAGCCTCGTAAGCGCTATCGTTAGCCTTGCTGCATTTGTTTTCCTAGCCAACTAGCGATGAGGGGTAGCATCGCTACGATCAAGAAAACACGCAGTACATGGTGGGCTGCCACCATGGCGGGATCTATGGACAACGCAAGCGCTACGACGCCAAGTTCCGGCGCCCCCCCAGGTAAATAGGATAAGAACAAAGGCGTGTTGTCCAACCCTATAATGGGCGCAAACAACAGGGCTGCAACGAAGGAGCCAAAGGTAAGGAGTACACCGATCACCGCCGCTAGCCAACCATCTTTTAAAATTTGTGGAAGGGAGTAATTCTCGAATCGCGCGCCTACTCCTGCGCCAATGACAATCTGTGCTGCGCTGGAAAGCAAGGGAGGGACATGCACCGTTAAAAGATCAGTCGCGTGCAGTAATCCCGAGCTGAGTAATGGAATCAATAGCATCGCTGAGGGAAAGTTTAATCGCCAGGCTAGCCAGCCGCTGGCTATCGCTACCAGGGCCAGGATTCCATGGTTAATAGGGTCGATTGCTTCCGCGTGAGTGAAGCTTGCAAGACTAGCGTCAGCGAGGTTAATACCGGATGTCGCCTGGATGATGATGGGCGCTGCAATTAGCAATACCACTAAGCGCGCGGTATGGCAAAGGGCAACACGGCTGACTTCGGCTCGGTAATTTTCTGCCAAAACTGAAACGACTGAGAGTCCTCCGGGTATGGCGGCGAACAAAGCAGTTACTCTATCCATTTTCCCGAAGCGATAGAATATTTGATAGGCAATGAAACAAAATGCCAGCGATAACACACTCATGACAATCAGGCTTATGGTCCAGTCCCCGGCTTGTCGTACGACTTCTGGGGTGAAACTGGTGCCTAGCATCGTGCCGATAGCGACCATAGCGTAACTGCGCCAAGGGTTTGGAAAACGAGGCTGAAAAGACGTCGTCTGAGTGCACAAGAGTGATGCCGTTAGGCTGCCCAGTACCCATGGCAACGGTAGAGAGAGTGCAAAAAAAGCGAGTCCGCCTAACGTGCCGATGCCAAAGGTAATGCCTCCTCGAAGTTGAGGAGGCATTTGTTTAATTAGATTCATGGCTAGCGCGGCGAGAGCGGAAGGCTTTCAATGCGGGGGCTCCAATTAAAACAAGCAGCATTATGATGAAAAGAGCAAGAGCAATGGGCCGCTCCATCATATATTCAAAAGGTCGGCCACCGGACACCTGTAAGGTGCGCACGACTTCTCCTTCCATCATGCGGCCAAGCAGTAAACCGATGACTGTTGCCGCGACGGGATAGTTGTTTTGTCGCATGAGCCAGCCAAGCCCTGCAAATGCGGCAACTGTTAGCGGCCCAGCGATAGTGCCGGTTATGCCATAGCCGCCCCAGGCACACATTGCTAATACACTGGGCACTAGGTAAGCCAAGGGAACGCGCACCACCATGCCCAGTAAGCGCAGGCTAAGTAATCCCAAAAACGCGAGAAGTACTACTTGGCCCAGATTGCCGAGAATAATCGAATAGACGATATCGGTCTGGTCTCTTATAAACGATGGCCCACCAATAATGTTGTGAAAAGAGAATGCGGCCAGAAGCACAGCAGTCGCAGCCCCACCAGGAATGCCAAGTGCTAATAGCGCCGTCATTGAGCCTCCCTCCGAGCTGGAGTTCGCGGACTCGGCCGCCACGACACCCTCGGGTGCTCCTTGGCCGAACGCTTCAGGCGTTTTCGACGTTCGCTTGGCCTCACCATAAGAGACCAGGTTAGCTACCGATGAGCCCACGCCTGGGATGGCGCCGATCACTGCGCCGATGAGGCTACCTCGTAGTAAGATGCCGGGATGGCGAAATGTCTGCCCAACGCCTTTGAGAATAAGCGCAAAAGATATATTACGTTGAGCCTCATTTTGTACCAGAAATGAGCTTCCTCTCAGGCGTAACAACTCAGAAGCGGCGAAGATGCCGATCATGGCGGGTACTACTGGTATGCCATCAAGGAGGTAGGGGTTGCCTATCGTCGTGCGCATAATACCCGTTGTGGACATACCAATTTGACTGAGCATGAGCCCCAGGAAGCCAGCCAGCAGACCCTTGGCCATACTGCTATCGTTGAGTGTCGCGATAAGGGTTAATCCCCACAGAACCACCACGACCATTTCCAGCGGGCCTATCTTAAGTACAAAAGCAGCCAGTGGATTGATTAACAACATCAGCAGGCTATAACCCACGAAAGCGCCCACAACTGAAGCGCACAGGCCCAGGCCCAAGGCTTCATTGTGTTGTCCCTTTCGCGCCATAGGGTATCCGTCAAATGCCGTCGCAATTGACGAGGATGACCCTGGGATGTTCATAAGAATAGCGGTTACCCCGCCACCGTAGGCACCGCCAGTAAATATGGCGGTTAAAAACAGCATGGCTTGAAGAAAATCCATACCAAAGGTTACGGGCAAGAAAACGGCCATGGCCATGGAAATTTGCAGCCCGGGAATCGACCCAAAAACGAGACCGATTAATAAGCCCGGAATAACCCAAAGCCAAGGGCTTAGATCAGTAAAAAGATGGGAAAACGCCTGAGATAATGCGAATTGATCAATCATGTTAAAGCACTAGTGTGGTCATTGGGTAAGGGAAGAGAGAGCCAAAGCCCTTGACGAGAAAAACAGTAAACAAAAGTGCGTACAAAGGCGGTTGCCATTTACCTTTACTCCCACACATAAGAATGCCAACCCAGACGAAAACAAAAGTAGCAACATCGAAGCCGACATTGGTTAACGCAAAGCAGAAGACGGCAAATCCTGCGAGAAGCAGTATGTCGCCCCATAACGATGGTTTATCCGTACTGCTGGATGAGGGAGCTGGAACTGGCTTCAGCAAGATTTTAGCGACAATCCCAATGGACAGAAGGCCGATGATTATCGCGGTGGGGGCCACTACCACCAGATTGTTCAGCGTTGTGGAAGCCTGAGTAGCGCTCCAGGTAATAAAGCCCGCTATAGCCAGTACAAGGCCTAACAAAAAGGCATGTGTTGCAGAAATCTTTCCTGTCACCATTTTATAGCGCCTCCACATTGAAATAATAATGGGACCAAGCGCAAGTTGGTCCCGTGACGATTAAGCGAAAAGCATTAGTGCACATGTGCCAGCATTGAAATCATTTATTCTTCTGATGTGTATTGCTTCAAAATTTCAAAGTTGGACTCAATGATCTCTGTCGTACGTTCAGGACCAAGCCACTCTGCACCAATATCCTGGGCTTCTAGTCGGCTAACGAACGCCTCATCTTGCAGCGCATTGTGATAGGCATCGACCATTTGTTGGAATGCTTCGGGGTTACTCTCTTTAAAGTCAGCATGCGCGGCAAGGCCTCGCATTGATCCTGCAAGCACCGGAACCGGCTCGTGACCGCTCTCTTCAAGCGCTGCATTAAGCGTTGGTGCATCCCAGTCCTCCGATGCGGTATCAGCCGCGAGGGCAAGAGGACGTATATATTCCTGGATTGATAGTGTGCCGTCTGCAGCTAATACAGTCATGTCTACCTGCCCGCCAGCGACCGCCGTGCGCGCAGCACCACCAGACTGATAGGTGACAATGTTGACGTCTGTTTTATCGAGCCCAAAGGCCTCAAGAGCCAGTTCAAGGTTGATAGCGCCGGTCGAGCCAGGTACGACAGAAACTCTAAGTTTCCCTGGGTTTTCCTTGGCTGCCGCCATGAAGTCCGCCAGCGTTTCATAAGGCGTATCAGCATTAACGGCGAAAAGATCGTAATCATTCCACTGCCCGTTAATGAATGCGAAGTCTGACAAATCATAAGTGGCATCAAAGCCAAGAATCGCATTAGAGACGTAAGGGTGGATTGAAGAGGCAAGGAAATAGCTGCCATCAGCAGGCATGTTGTGGAAGTAAGTATGCCCTACGTGACCACCGCCGCCATTCTGGTTAATGACTGAAATCGGCGTGCCCAGGTCTTCCTGGAGCCGTTGAGCCAGCGCGCGAGCGGTGCGATCAGCGGACCCGCCAGGGCCAAGCGCAACAACGAACGTGATTTTCTGTGTTGGCCAGCTTTCCTGGGCTGCGGCGGTGAGGGGGGTAATTGCAGCCGCCAGGGAGAAACCCAGCATAGCTGTAGCGATGACTTTCTTCTTATCGATCATGGTGGTCACTCCGCTTCATCATAGACAATTGTAAGACAATCATTTGTGCGTGAATATAGAAATACATATAGTAGTTCCTGTCAATCCTCGGATATGTAAACAAAAGATCTATTTTTTAAGATATTTTTTGGAAATTATTGAAAATTATATAGAGTGTGTTGTCTTCGGAGGATAAGTATTTTGTCTACAATAAAAGAAGAAACGCATGGTTTGGCAGCTGAGCGAGTGGCTAGTGGCTTGTACGATGAAATACTTAAAGGGCAGCTGCAGGCTGGGACTCGTCTTGGAGAGGTCGCGTTGGCTGAGCGCTTTTGTGTTAGTCGGGGGCCGGTGCGTATGGCGCTCAAAAGCCTTAGCGAGTGCGGGCTCGTTACTATCGTGCCGAACAGTGGGGCGCACGTGCGTGAAATGCGGTACGAAGATGCTCGGGCGATCTACCAGGTCAGAGCTGCTCTTGAGGCTGAAGCCGCCATGTTGGCGGCCAGTCGTGCCAATGCATCCACTGCCGATGAATACCTTACGTTACTGCAGTTACATGCCAGTCAAGTGACATCTCATCCTGAGGGAGCCTATCTTCAGGAGTCTGAGGAGTATGATTTTCATTTAATTACCGCACGAATGTCCGGTAATCCACTCATTCAGCGTTATTTAACCCACGAGCTTCGCCCGCAGCTAACCCTGTTAAGGAATAAGCATCGACATGTTACAGGACGCGGAAAAATCGCACTTTATGAACACGAGCGTATAGCCTCCGCTATCTCGGAAGGTGATGTGGAGGTGGCGGGCTTATTGATGCGGCGGCATATACAGAGCAGTTGGGAAGCGCTTGAAGAGCAGTTGCCCAAGAGAGATGCCCTTAATTAAATAGTGATTGAGCGATAACCACACGGCTCAGGCAATGCTATGTCCGGCCTTGGCCTGCGCTAGAGAAGGAGTGTATATGAAGACGGTGATTCTTGATGATTGGGAAGGCTGTATGAAGGAGCACCCTGCCGTATCTCGCTTGCGCGAATTCTCTGAGGTATCGGTCTATGGTGATGTGCCTGCCTTTGAAACCCTGGTGAGCCGGCTTCAAGGGGCCGATGCGATTATCCCGCTCAGGGAGCGCACCTTGATTGATCGAGACCTTATCGCGGCTTTACCTGACCTAAAGCTGATCGCCCAAACCGGTACGGGGCTGGCTCATGTGGATAAAGATGCAGTGGACGAAGCGGGGATTTCGATTGCAACGACGCCGGGTGGGTCTACGGCGGCGGTAACCGAGATGACCTTTGCGTTTTTACTTAATCTCACCAAGCGGATTGTTGAGGTAGATCGCCGGATGTCCACTGGAGAGTGGCCAGCGATTGTTACCAGTAATTTGAGCGGTAAAACCATTGGCCTGATTGGTCTGGGCAAGATTGGTTGTGCCGTGGCGAGAATGGCGCAGGCCTTTGGTATGCGAGTCATTGTATGGGGCCCCAGACTGACCCAGGAGCGGGCCGTTCAGGTGGGAGCAGAGTACGTGTCACTAGAAAGCCTGCTCACCCAAGCGGACGCCGTTAGTATCCATGTAAGGCTTGTGCCTGAAACGGAAGGGTTACTGACGACGGAGCATTTTGAGCTAATGAAGCCTGATGCGATTCTGGTCAATACATCACGCGGGCCTATTATTGACGAAGCGGCGCTCATTGATGCTTTGCAGCGTAAGAAGATTGGTGGGGCGGGGCTTGATGTTTTCTGTGAAGAGCCGCTACCGCAGCATAATGCCTTTGCGGCATTGGATAATGTCATGATAACGCCGCATATGGCGTGGAAGACCGAAGAGACCTTTTCGCGTTTTCTCAATGGGTCGGTTGATAATATCCATGCGTTTTTTGTAAAGGGAGAGCCGCAAAATATCGTTAGTATTTCCCCTGACAAGAAACGAACAGGCGTGTAGCTGGCCAGTGAGTCTCGGCGCTAATTTTGGGGGCTTGGATGTACAGTTAGGTTGCCTGAGTCAGCCCGGTAAGTTGCTTATGTGGCTTGCTGGGAGCTGTGCTTTGGTTTTTCGGTAAGGGTATTCGATGTCGAGCGTCGGCGTGATGCGCTCGGCATAACGGTGTGCGGTGGCGTAGTGCTGGGGAGATGCGAAGAGAGGGGAGGGTAAACGCAAAAAGGCAGATCAGTAAGTAACTGATCTGCCTTTTAAAATATTGGTAGCGGGGACCGGATTTGAACCGATGACCTTCGGGTTATGAGCCCGACGAGCTACCAAACTGCTCCACCCCGCATCAACGTGAGGCGTATTCTACGGATTTTTTGCGCCACGTCAACCCCTTGTGGAAAACAAAGCACGAAAGGCTGATATTCATCGTACTGCAATATGCAAAGAGTAAAGCTATGCTTCCCATGGTCCCAATAAAAAGCTTACTGTCGGTAGGCCGCCTAACAATAAAAGCGGTGGCGTGCTGTTAGTGATACAAGCGCTTGACGCTTATTCGAAATGGTTTGCGGACCATAACAGTACTTAGCGTCCAAGCCATTTGTCATATCAGGGAGGTAGTCAATGGCCAATCAAGCCCCCGTCGCCTGGGTAACTGGTGGAACTGGTGGGATCGGCACGGCAATTTGTCGTTCGTTGGCAGATGCGGGTTATAGGGTGGTGGCAGGGTATAACAATCCCGAAAAAGCCAAAACCTGGCTGGATACCCAGCAAGCTGCCGGTTATCAGAATATTACAACACTCGGGGTCGACCTGTCTGACCATAACGCATGCCTGGATGCTGCGCGTGAGATCCACGAACAGTACGGTCCAATTAGCGTGCTGGTAAACTGTGCTGGCATTACCCGCGACGGCACGATGAAAAAAATGGCCTACGAACAGTGGTATCAGGTCATCGATACCAACCTTAATAGCGTCTTTAATACTTGTCGTAGCGTGATCGAGATGATGCTCGAAAATGGCTATGGTCGAATTATTAATATCTCCTCCATCAATGGCCGTAAAGGGCAGTTTGGCCAGGTTAACTACGCTGCCGCTAAAGCCGGTATGCACGGTTTAACCATGTCGCTGGCGCAGGAAACGGCCACCAAAGGCATTACGGTAAATACCGTATCGCCTGGCTATATTGCCACCGACATGATTATGAAAATTCCGGAGCCAGTGCGTGAAGCCATTCGCGAAACGATTCCGGTAAAACGCTACGGTACGCCGGAAGAAATTGGTCGATTGGTGACGTTCCTTGCCGATAAAGAGTCTGGCTTTATTACCGGCGCCAACATCGATATTAACGGTGGGCAATTTATGGGCTAGGCCACCCGTGCCTACGCGACGGCTTATTCCTCACAAGGGAGCATGCAAAATGGGAGGCGAATCGCCTCCCGCCCGTTGTGTTGTTGTCGCATTGATGGGGCGATCAGGGGGGCGGGATATGCCCCAGGTCGCGCAATAAGCTATCCAGTTCCCTGGCTTCTTTTTCCCACTGCGCCATCGATACCGGGCCAAGCGCTAATAGCGCGGCTAAAACATCGATAATTTCTTCTTCGCGACCACGTTCTTGGCGAATTCCTTCATTCAAGCGCTCTACCTGGATCGCCAGGCGCAAAGGCTCGTCGCTTTGCCGGATGCTGCCGCTGGTTAATAAAGACAGATGCACCCGCAGCCGAGAAATGGCGTCTGCCCGTGCTGCCTCATCGTCCAGCGACAAAGGGAGTGGCGTGGATTGACGCTGGTGGTTACGCGTCTGATGCGCCTCGACAAATACGCTGGGAAGCGGCGTGCTGATGATATCGTCAGCGTTGATAGTTTCCGCGGCCCCGCCGTCCAGATAGCGCTGATCGGCGGCCAGGTGTGCGTTAACGAGCGGTAAAATAAGCTGCCATTGCTGAACGGTATCTGCAATCTTCAGACGACTCAAACGCTCGCGCTTGGCGCGCACAATACCGCTTAGGCGACGCTGCATGCCTTCGCTACGCCGGTTTCGCGGCAGTGGCTCAAGCTGGCTGACCTGGTTCAAAAAGTCGTCCAGCGTGCTGGTTTCATTGGCGGTAGTGGGTTGCCAGCTGTCCATTTGATCGATAAGTATTTGCATGGCTTCAAGCTGCTGTTGCTGATGGGCAGCCTGCTCACTCTTGTGGGCTTCGCGCTGAGCAAACAGCTGATCGCACTCGTGCCGGAACGCCTTCCAAAGGGTTTGTTCCGCCCCTTTGGGTGCGCGCCCTAACTGGCGCCAGTGCTGCTGTAGTTGCTTGGTTTGTGTAATGCGTTGAGCCAAAGGCTGTTGCTGGTCGTGACGAAGCGCCCGCACTTCGTCAATGAGTGCCTGCTTTTGAGAGGCGATCTGCTCGGCCCGCTGATCAATTAATGTTTGCAACTGATGGCGGATTTTTCCAAACCGCTGACCAACAGCCTCAGAGCGCTCGCGAGGCACCGGCGAGTAGTGACGCCATTGATGGCGTGCCTTGTCGCGAATTTCACGTAGTACATCCGGGTCAGCGTCCTCCGCTGGCTGGGCGAGCAGTGTTTCAAGCTGTTCACACAGCTGCTCGCGGGCTTGCAGGTTCGCTTCACGCTCCTGACCTAGCTGGTCGCGCCATGGGGCTAGCCGCTCGTGGATGCGGTCAGATGCGGCACGAAAGCGCGCGGACTGTTCGCGATTGGCGGCGGCATCGCCCAGCGACTTCCACTCTTTCACTAGCTGGCGGTGGTGGCGGTCAAGCGCGGTTTCCGCCATGTGCGGGTCGTTGGCCAGTGCTTCAATGCTTGAACATAACTGCTCGCGCTTGGGCCCTGCGACAAAGCCGCGCCAATCGCGTAGCTCGGCAAGGCGCGCGCCGGACTGCTTTAAGCGTGCCTTCAGCGGCTTGGCTTCCGCCATTTGCAGGGCTTCGATTTGCGGTTTTAAGCGCTGGTGAAGATGGCTGGCACTTTTGAAGGCGCCACGCTCAAGCAGGTGCTCAAAGCTATCGAGTTCTGCTTCATAAGTGCTTAATGAAACCGAGGCGTGTGGACTAGCTGCCGGTGAGTGAGACTCGCTGGCAAGTGTTGCCTGAACGCGCTGTATTAACGCGGGCGGCGTAAATGCTTTTGGCCAGTCGCATTCGTTAAGCAGGCGACGCATGGCGTGGTGGTCATTATCCGCAAGCGCTTGCTCAAGCACGACGCTGACATCTTGCCAGCGCTGCCAGGCATCCAGGCACTGCTCATATTGAATAATGGCTTGCGTGTAGCGTTGGCTTGCAGGCTCGCTGGGCGAGTGTACGTCGGAGATCGCTTGCCAGCGTTGGCTGAAAAGCTGGCGTTGGGCACGTAGGCTGTCAATATCCTGAACGGTCAGCTCGGTAGCATGATGAAGACTTTCAAGCGTCTCCTCTAGCCCATCAAGCAACTGATCACGTGTCTGATCCGCTTCCTCTCGGCGGGCAAGGCTCTGCTGGCGAGCCTGCTCCTGCGTTTCATGGTCGTGAAGCGTTTTACGACAGCTCAGCATGGCTTGATGAAAGCGCTGCTCTTGCTCGGCGCTGGGCGGGGGCGTCAGGTTCTTCCATTCGCGCTCTAAATGGCGAAAGCGACCGCCATATAGCGGCTCCCAAGGCGCGCGAGCCTGCTGTTCCATCTGGTGAAGAAGGTGCTCCAGCTGCTGCTGTTGGCGAGCCAGCCATTCGGCATCGGTTCGCTGCTGGCCGAGTTTTTCGCGGGCAAGGCGCGTTACATAACGATCACGTCGCGCATCTTTAAGCAGGCGCTTTAGGCCCTCTTCTGTCTCAATACGCTCGGCGGCGCGATGACGAACAGCCGCGACACCGTTTTGGCACGCTTGCTTAATCAAGTCGTCTTCACTGGTTAGCCGGGCAAGAGCGGTCAGGCGCAGATCAAGGTTGTCGCCTTGTAAGGCAATCACGTTTAAAAGCCGTGGCTCGTCCAGCCCTTCCACCAGGGCTTGGCGTTGTTGCAGTTCGGTGCTGCCTTCAAGACCGCTAAGCCGCTGACTCACGGCATTGAACCATGCCTCTTGCTGGCTGTGGTCAGGGTAGCCTGCCACCAATCCTTCGACATCATCCAGCGCGAGCAGGGCCGCCAAGCGGATGCTGCTGTCACTATCGTGCGCGAGTGCTTGCAGCGCTTCGCGCTGTTCAGCCTGGTGGGGGCCAAGTCGAGAGAGGGCCTGTCGGCGTACCTCGGGGTCGGGGTGTTGCCAACGAGGAGCGAACAGGCGTCTTAACAGTCCGTGCATGGATCATCCTGCGTAGAGGTGCGTAGCATGAAAAAAATTAGCCATTATTGAACAGCGGTTGCAGTCATCGGCGCTGTCGCTTAGCTTTGCCTTACCAGGGTGTAATAGAAATTGATTCTTCACACCCAAAGGCGCCAAATTGCGCTACCTTTATCTTACCTGAACATGACATGGAGTTCGGCTATGAGCCTCAACGCCGATAGTGCCAACATGGCATTTACCTTTAAAGGCGGCATGCTGCCGATGACCGTCATGGAATTAAGTAGCGCTGACCCTGAGCATATCCGGCGGCAGTTGGCCGGTAAACTGTCTCAGTCTCCTGCCTTCTTCCAGCATACACCGGTTGTGCTAAGCGTGGAAAAGCTTGATGAGCCTCATTTGGCTTTGGAAAGAATATGCGCCGTTTGCCGGGATCACAAACTTTTACCCGTTGCGGTGCGCGGCGGTTCAGAGCCGGTACGCCAGTCGGCTTGGGCATTGGGGCTTGGGTGGTTTGCACCTGTAGAGGAGACGCGCGCTCGAGCACTGGAGAGCGTCAGCAGCAAAGAGGAAGCCTCAAAAAACAATGCCTCTGACGACGACCGTATTGAGGCACACGCCAAGAGTGCGGCAACACGGCTTTATCGCGGTACCGTTCGTTCAGGCCAGCAGGTCAGCGCATCGGATGGGGATCTAATCGTTATTGGTGCCGTCAATGCGGGTGCAGAAGTACTAGCAGCAGGTAGTATTCATATTTACGGTGCACTGCGGGGACGGGCGCTGGCAGGTATTCATGGTAATACTCAGGCCGGTATTTACTGCCGCGAGCTTGAGGCTGAGCTGCTTTCGGTGGCTGGGAATTACAAACGCCTCGAAGATGTTGATCCCCGGCTTTTGGGCCGCGCCGCAGAAGTTCATTTTATAAAAGAGCAGCTTGAAATTAAGCCGTTGGGTTGATGCTTTCAACGCAGCGTGCATCCATGCTTAATGCTTAGCGACGCTGCCTTGCCTATCCGTTACAGTAGGGCTTTTGTGACATTGACGTTCCCGTTATTCGTTCAGCGTCATGCGCTCGCGATGAACGACTTCAAGAAGGAAGTGAATCTTGGCTAAAATTATTGTTGTGACCTCAGGTAAAGGGGGGGTCGGTAAAACCACTAGCGCTGCAGCAATCTCAACAGGTCTGGCCCTGCGTGGTAAAAAAACCGTGGTCATTGATTTTGATGTAGGGCTTCGAAACCTTGACCTGATTATGGGGTGCGAGCGTCGTGTAGTGTATGACCTTGTAAATGTTATTCAGGGCGAAGCTGGCCTTAACCAGGCGTTGATCCGTGATAAGCGTGTTGAAAATCTGTATATCCTGCCCGCTTCGCAAACCCGGGATAAAGATGCGCTAACCCAGGAAGGGGTAGCGGAGGTGTTGGAAAAGCTTCGAGAAGAATTTGACTTTATTATCTGTGACTCGCCTGCCGGTATTGAGCGTGGTGCGCAGCTTGCCATGTATTTTGCCGACGAAGCGATTGTGGTCACCAACCCGGAAGTCTCATCGGTACGCGATTCTGACCGTATTTTGGGCCTTTTGGCATCAAAAACCCGGCGTGCTGAGCAGGGTGGTGATCCGATTAAAGAGCACCTGCTCGTTACCCGCTATAACCCTGAACGGGTGACCTCCGGGGATATGCTAACCCTTGAGGATATTCGTGAAATTCTGGCCGTTCACTTACTGGGTCTGATTCCTGAGTCCGAAGCTGTGCTTCGCGCCTCGAACCAGGGGGTGCCGGTCACTCACGATGCATCAAGTGATGCAGGTCAGGCGTATACGGATACCGTTTCACGTCTGCTGGGTGAGGAGATTCCGTTACGTTTTCATGAGGTGCAGCGCAAAGGTCTGCTTAGTCGTATGTTTGGAGGTAACCGTCGATGAAACTCTTGGAATTCTTGAAGCGTGAGCGCAAGAAATCCGCCTCGGTGGCCAAAGAACGGTTACAAATCATCGTGGCGCATCAGCGGAGCCAGCGTGGTCAGCCTGACTACATGCCGCTACTTGAGCGCGAACTGCTCGAAGTTATTCGTCGCTATGTGCATGTCGACGACAATGCCATTCAGATTTCGCTGGATAGCGAAGATAACTGCTCAGTACTTGAGCTGAATGTGACGTTGCCCAAAAGCTGACAAGACAGGAGGGCAACAGGCGGCGAGAAAGGCGCTGGGTGTGCTAGGCTAGGATTTTTGCTGCCTTGCGGAGTGCTTGTTCATGGCGCCACCTAATGCCGCCCCTGCCAGTTTTTTGTGGCATGACTATGAAACGTTCGGGGCCGATCCACGTCGAGATCGGCCCGCTCAATTTGCTGCGCTGCGTACCGATGCGGACTTAAACGAGATCGGTGAGCCTATCGAGCTTTACTGCAAGCCAGCAGACGATTACCTGCCTCATCCTGCCGCGTGTTTGATTACCGGGATTACCCCACAAAAAGCGCGACGTCACGGTCTGCCTGAAGCGCAGTTTGCCAGTGAAGTGCAGCGCCACATGAGCGAGCCGGGCACCTGTGTTGCGGGATACAACAGCTTACGCTTTGATGATGAAGTGTCTCGTCACCTGTTCTATCGTAACCTGCTCGACCCCTACGCCCGCGAATGGCAAAACGGTAACTCCCGTTGGGATTTAATTGATGTGGTGCGCGCATTTTACGCGCTACGCCCGGATGGCATTGAGTGGCCGCTACGTGAAGATGGTGCGCCAAGCTTTAAGCTTGAGCATTTAACCAAAGCCAACGGGATTGAGCATGAAGGTGCGCATGATGCGGTGGCCGACGTTCGGGCAACCATTGCCCTAGCGCGACTGCTCAAAACACGTAACCCTAAGCTCTTCGATTACTTGCTTGGCCTGCGCGGCAAACGCGCGGTTGCCCAGCAGCTTGACCTGCCTAATGCCAAGCCGCTTTTGCACATTTCCCGCCGCTACCCGGCCAGCCGTGGTTGCAGCGCCTTGGTAATGCCGTTAGCTGAGCACCCTACCAACCCTAATGGAATGATCGTGTACGACCTGAGTGTTGATCCAAGCGACTTTCTTACGCTTTCGCCTGAGCAAATACGCGAGCGCGTCTTTGTCAGTCAGCAGGATTTAGCGGAAGGTGAGGCGCGTATTCCACTCAAGGTCATTCATATCAA
The DNA here is from genome assembly GCF_052379685.1 of Halomonas sp. 111. Taxonomy (NCBI): domain Bacteria; kingdom Pseudomonadati; phylum Pseudomonadota; class Gammaproteobacteria; order Oceanospirillales; family Halomonadaceae; genus Halomonas; species Halomonas sp. 111. The sequence continues at coordinate 201,779 of NZ_JBQSYV010000004.1, read as the reverse complement.
CCGTTGCCCGGTGATCTTTCCGTCGAGCGTGCTCAAGGACATAGAGGGGCCGCAAAAAGGAGCGTATGGCGCGATTGTTGAGCGTTTAGGGTTGGATATTGCAACGTGCCGCCAGCACTGGAAAACCTTGCGCAGCGCCCAGGGAGTGACGCCTAAAGTGGCCGAGGTCTTTAAGACCAACTTTGATGACGCTCCCCACGACCCTGACATGATGCTTTACTCCGGCAACTTCTTTTCCGCCGCCGATCGGCAGCAGATGGAGCAGGTGCGTAAGATGGAACCCTGGGATCTGGTAGGGCAGCGGTTTGCCTTTCAGGACCCGCGCCTTGAGGAGATGCTGTTTCGCTATCGGGCGCGTAGCTACCCTGACACGCTGGAAGGTGACGAGCGCGAGCAGTGGGAGGCGTTTCGCTGGATGCGTATTAATGATCCGGCGATGTCCGGCTTTACGCTTAAGGCCTTTGCTCGGGAGATCGAGCGCTACAATCAGCAGCCGCTCAGCGAGCGTGAGCGGCAGATCCTTGAAGAGCTGGTAATGTTTGTCGAGGCCATGATGCCCGCCCAGGCGTTCGATGCCTGAGCGGCACATTCATTTACGGAATGTTGCGCTGGGCAAACGGCGTTAGCGCTTCGCGGTAAGGCGTTACATCGCTGGGTTCATCACCCGGGTCGAAGCGTATATCAAGCTGGTGGCCAAGTAGCTCTGGCCATGCAGCTTGAATATCCGCAGCGCTAACCTCAAGTGCCAGGTTGGCCAGCTCTTCACGACGGTCAAAGCGGATCTCATCCAGCGCGGTGGCCTGCCAGTAACGGTTGGCCATGCCCGCAAGGCTGGTATCACGCTCGCTCAAACTGGCATGGACCGCTTTGCGATAGGCGTCGAGTTCAGCATCGTCGAGTTGCTTAAGTGCTTCGCCAGCGTCAGCTAAAAAGGCATCCATGTGCGCAGCGACCGTTTCGCTGTCCACATCCGGAGATTGAACGAGTAGTGCAATGCCAGGTGCCTCAAGCAGGGGGGAATAACCCGCGTTCACAATATAGCCCAGCTGTTCTTCCGTGCGCAGTTGTTGATAAAAGGGCGTCTCCAGCCACTGGGCAATCACACTAATGGTTGCTTGTTCTTTAGGGCTTTGGTCTCGCCCTTGTAAGTAACGCAGCACCAGGGACTCGTCGCGGGTGCTGTGCAGGTGCAGTACGCTGGAAGTCGTGTCAATGGCCAGCGGGCTAAGCGTTGGAATATCTTCTCGCGTCAAGCCTGGGCGCAGCTTGCTGCGCACCCGCTCGGCTTGTTCCTGGGCGAGAGCTTCATCCAGGTTGCCAATCGCCATGGCGTCGATATAGAGCCCGCCCAAAAAGCGCTTACGGAAGTTCTCAAGGTGCTGCTGGTCAAGGCGCTGACTGGCGTCAAGTAGTTCGGCTGTCGACCAGCGTGGGGTCAGCAGGGCTTCACCCAGCGTGCGGCTTGCCTGGCCATAAAGCGATGATTGCGGCGCATTAACCAGCTCTCTCTGCAGCTGATATTGCACGCGATCAAAGGCGCCTTCGCTAATCTCAGCCGTTTTAAGCTGATCAATGGCTTGCTCAATAAGCGGTGTCTGACCATCACGCCAACCGGAAAATGATAGCGTCATCCCACGTGCGTGCGGGTAGGCGCTAAACGACTGACCGGCCATCCATGCGGGATAAAGTGGTTCATTCAAGCTGTCGTTTAGCCACCCAGCCAGCAACTGCGTCAGTACGACCTCTTCGGCCGAATAGCTGGCGTCGGGATACTGCAAACTGACCCGCCACTCAACGCTTGGTGTATTAAAGCGTGAGTCCTGCATGTGCCAAACCTTAAAGAATGGCGTGTCGATCATTAGGCTTGGGTGCTCGTCCTGGCCTTCAATAAGGGCAAGGTCGCTGGCAATAAAGGGGTTGGGTTCAGGCAGGGCCAAACCTTCAAGCGCAAGACCTTCTTGAACAGGCGGTTGTTCTCGCCACTGGGTCGAGAACCAGGGCGAAACCGTGTCACTTTCCACCTCGGGCGCAGAGTAAAAGCGCAGCATGTTGTCCGGCGTTAGCGCAGCCAGATACGCTTGCTGGCGCTCAGTGTCCGGTGCATCCATGCGATACGCGGCATACTGCACATCCTCAACCGGGTAGCGGGACAAATTCATGGCGAGCTGAGTAGCTTCCTGCTGGGGTGCGCCGTGCTGTTGAAAACGAAATGCCTGCTCGCTCAAATCGCGCAGTTCAGTATAGCGCCAGTCAGCCAATCCATCGTCACGCAGCTGATCAATGGCGGCAAATAGCGTAGCCTGGATATCATCAAGCCGCTCGGCACCGGCGGGCGTCAAGCTAATGGAAACCGTAAACAGGGCGTCCTGACCATCACCGCGCTGAACACCTGCGGACAGGCCGTCGGCCAAACCTGCATTACGCAGTACCGCCAAAAGGCTACCGTCCCCTTCATCGCCCAACAAATGCGACATTAAATGAGTGGGTTTTGCGTGGTACTCATTTTCGGGATCAGGGATGGGGAAGTAAAAACGCAGCTGGCGGCGATCTTGCAGTGACTGACGCTCAACGTAGCGTGGCAGGGTATCGGTATCTACCAGCGGTGCATCAATCGTAGGAACGCCCAGGCCATTGTCAGGAATATCCGCAAAACGCTCCACCACCCACTCTTCGAGTGTATCAAGCGGCTGTGGGGCAACGATGGCCAGGTTCATTACGTTGGCATCGTAATGCTGGTGATAAAAATCGATGACACGTTCGCGTAGCGTCGCTTCTCCCGCCGGCGGGCTGGCTAACGTCTCGCGGCTGCCAACGGCAAATCCTGTGGTGGCATTGTCAGGGTTGAGCAATTGATTAAGTACGTCGTTTTCGCGTCGGGGCTCATCGCGAATTCTTGCCATGTACTCAGAATGAACGATATTGCGCTCGCTCTCTAAATGGTCGGCATTAAACAGCGGTGACAGGAAAAACTCGCTAAAGCGATCAAGCGCTTCCGGCAGAGCGGAGGGCTCGATATCAAAAAAATAGTTGGTATCTTGCTGAGCGGTAAAGGCGTTATGGGAGCCCGCGTGGTCAGAAATAAAGCGCTGATAGGCGTCTGGAGCGGGATACGCCTCGGTACCCAGGAACAGCATGTGTTCAAGGAAATGAGCAAGCCCTTGCAGGTCATCTGGATCCTGGGCGCTACCGACTCGGACGTTCATGGATGCAGCGGCTTTATCGGCGTCAGGATCGCTTACCAATAGCGCTTGTAGACCATTTTCAAGCGTCAGCACGCGATAGTCGCGACTGTCAAAGGGGCTGGCAATCGGGATGACAACGTCTTCTATCGGGTCATCACCAGCGGCCATCACGCCGGGAGAAAACCATACGGAACTGAGCACCGCTGCCAGTACAACGCGCGAATAAAATAGTCTACTTTTCGGTCGTAACATTACGGCTCCTGTGGGACGGTCCATTGCAGCATTGGCCCAACCGGGTGGGCGCAAGCGGCTGATTGATAGGCAGGATTATTGACATGCTTGGATACTGGAAACGCACCTAATAGTTCCAAGGGCGCGGGTGTTAATAACGTTTTAACGGTTTCCAAAGGGCTATCGGGGTCAAGCCATGTGGTCAACGCATGTGGGGGAATGACCACCGGCAATCGGTCGCTAAGCGGTGCCAGGCATGCGTTGGCCGGTACGCTAATCAGTGCTGTTGAGTCAGTAAACGCGGTAAGCGTTGTATGGTAGCGACACCATAACGCACCGAGCAGTAAGGGCGCGCGCCTCACCTCTGTGACCAGATAAGGCTGTTTGTGTCGCGGCAGTACTTTCCAGACGTAAAAACCGCTGACAGGAATAACGCAGCGACGAGCCTGAAACGCTTCATGGAACATGGCTTTTGAACTGAGTGTCTCAGCTCTAGCGCAGTGTGGAGCGTGATCCAGCACCGTTAACCACGGGGGGGTTAACCCCCAAAAAACTGATTCGAGCTGCAATTCACCTTGGGCTAGACGAATAGCCGAAACGGGTTGGCGGGGTGCCAGATTGGGGGATTCCACCAGCGCGGATGTCGCCTTGAGTGAGGGCAGAAGACGCTTGAGCGGTAAGTTGTGTACATGTAGGCGTCCGGTCATGCCAGTCTCCTTAAGCAGAATCGGCTCAATCATGTCATGGGAGAGATTACAGATGCACAAGAATGCGCTAAATGTGGCGTTTTAGTGTCGAAAACAGTGTTCGATATAAGGTATCCTATATTACCCCTTGCTCACGCTAAAGCGCTGTGAGGCATTCTTTCTTGTTATTCGTTGACCTGAAGAGATCGCCATGGCCCGTCCTAGACAGCATGCGCCCGATGCCCTCCATGCGCAGGTCATGAAAGCTTGTGATGATTGGTTGGCTGTACAGTCAGTCCACGATTTATCCCTGCGTGCCCTGGCTAGAGAGGTTGGCTGCGCGCCCAGTACGCTGCTTAAACTTTACGGCAGCTTTAACAACTTATTGCAGCACGTTAACGTCGAAACGTTGGCGGGCTTGAAGCAGACCATTACGTCATTATCGGCAGACGCGCCAGAGCCTTGGCTGCGTGCGCTGGCGCATGCGTACTGGCACTTCGCCGAGCAAGACTGCTACCGCTGGAAGCTGCTGTTTGATTACCCTTTGGCACAAGAAGGGGAGCTGGATCAGCGTCAAAGCCACCTCATTGAAGCGCTGTTTACCCAGGTGGAATCCGCTCTCAAAGAGTACCAGCCCACGCTTGATGATCTCGAAGCTCGGCGGCTGGGGCGTACGCTATGGGGCAGCGTACATGGGCTTGTACAGCTGGGATTAAATGAACGCTTGGGGTATTGGCAAGGCCAGCAGCTTAAAGTGGATGAACTGCTGGATCAGTTGGTCAGCACGGTGCTGGCAGGGCTTCGGCGCCGGGAGCCGGCGTCGTGAGATGGTGGATCAATGCTGTCCGCCAAGTGCTGCGGAGCCTGATTTATCTGGCTATGCGCCTTTGCTACCGCTTGCATGTGCATGGGCGTTATCACCTGCCCAAACGCGGCGGCGCGCTGGTTGTGTGCAACCACGTAAGCTTTATGGATGCTCTGGTCCTGGGGGGCGGTAGCCCTCGGCCACTGCGTTTTGTTATGGATCAGCCAATTTTCGATTCGCCCTGGCTCAAGTGGTGGTTTCAGCTTGTCGGCGCTATTCCCATTGAGTCCGAACGGCGTAGCCCCGGCGCCTTGCGGCGTACGCTGGATGAAGTGAGCCAGGCACTGCGTCGTGGGGAAGTCGTTATGGTATTTCCGGAAGGGCGGTTAACGCCGGACGGTGATATCCATACCTTCAGGCGCGGGCTGGAAACTATTCTGGCACGCGATAATGTGCCGGTGATTCCCGCCGGGCTGGCAGGCTTGTGGGGTTCCTGGACATCACACTACAACGGTAAAGCGCTGAAAAAGTGGCCAAGCCGCTTTAGGGCGCCGGTTAGCCTGCATTTTGGCCCACCCATTAATGTGCAAGAGGTGGATGGGGTTACGCTGCGTGGCTATTTGGAAACGCGGGTGCGAGCGCTAAAAGTGGCCGCCGATAAAGATATTGACGCGCGCTAACGCGCTTCAGCACTACTTGTTCATGTCGTCCCCAGTGCTGTCCAATTCAAGTGCTGTCCATTTCAAGTGCTAGCCATCTCAAGCGCTATCTATCTCAGGTGCTGTCAGGGCTGGCGTCTTGGAAGACGCACGTTTTGCCAGCAGCGGGCAGAGGTGATCAGGTTGTCGCGGATCTCCAGTATTTCCATACGGATATTATTAATTTGCAGGCTGGCGGGGCCTTCGGGAAACGCTTCAAGGTGCTCTAAAATCAACCCGTTCAGGGTCTTGGGGCCATCGGTTGGTAAGTGCCATCCCAGCATTTTATTGATTTCACGGATGTTAGCCGTTCCCTCAATGACATGGCTGCCGTCGTCCTGCTGATGAATCTCTTCATCTTCCGATACGTCCGTGGTGAACTCGCCAACGATCTCTTCCAGAATATCTTCAAGCGTTACCAACCCTTCGACATCGCCATACTCATCTACCACGATACCGATACGCCGCTTCTGCTTTTGAAAGTTAAGCAGTTGGGTATGAAGCGGTGTGGACTCAGGAATAAAGTAGGGTTCGCGTGCTTCCTGGACAATGGCCGCCTTGGTGACTTCGTCACGGGATAAAAAGCGCGCGGCATTGCGCAAGTGCAGCATGCCGATGATGTTATTGATGTCGCCTTTATAAACCGGTAAGCGGGTGTGCTGGCTGGTACGAATTTGGGTCAGAATATCTTCCAACGAGTCGTCCAGGTCTATCCCCAGCACTTCATGGCGCGGCACCATAATGTCGTTGACCGTGACATTCTCAAGATCCAGGATCGACAGCAGCATGGCGCGGTGGCGGTAGGGGATCAGCGTACCCGCCTCATGCACCACGGTACGCAGCTCGTCGCGGGTAAGGTTGTCGCCGCCATTCTCCACGCTTTTCACGCCCAGTAGGCGCAGTAGGCCGTTCGAGATCATATTCACCAGCCACACCAGCGGATAAAGCAGCTTCAAAAGCGGCTCCAGCGCCATAGAGCTGGGGTAGGCAATACGCTCAGGTTTAATCGCCGCGTAGGTTTTGGGGGTAACCTCGGAAAAAATTAAAATAGTAATCGTTAAAATGGCAGTAGAAATCGCCGGGCCTGATACTTCGCCGAAAAAGTGAATAGCGATGATAGTCGCAATGGATGCCGCAAGGTTATTGACGAAATTGTTGCCGATTAGAATGACGCCAATCAAGCGGTCAGGGCGGGTAAGCAGGCGCATGACCCGTTTGGCGCGCCGATCACCGCTGTTGGCCTGATGGCTCAGGCGGTAACGATTAATCGACATCATGCCGGTTTCAGAGCTGGAGAAAAAAGCCGATAGCAGTACTAGTAAGCCAAGAAGGCCGAATAGTAATCCCAAGGGGAAGTCGTCGCTCAAGTCGAAAATTCCTTTATGCCGTATCAAGCACGGTTTGTAGAAGCTAGAAGAAGGTGTGTCAAGACAGCCATAGCCGTGTATATGGGCTTAGCGATTGAGCAGTATCTCAAGCACAAACTTACTGCCAAAGTAGGCCAGTATCAAAAGCGTGCAACCACCCAGTGTCCACCGTACTGCGCGCATGCCGCGCCAACCGAAGCGATAGCGGCCAATGAGTAGGGTTGTGAAAATAACCCATGCACCTAATGAAAGAACGGTTTTATGTAATAAATGCTGGGCAAAAATATTATCAAGAAAGATAAAGCCGCTCACAATCGAGAGCGTTAGTAGCAAAATGCCTGCCCAGACCAACTCAAACAGGACGCGTTCCATCGTGGTTAGCGGAGGAAGCGACTGCACGATGCCGCGAATATGGTGATGGCGTAGCGCCTGGTTTTGTAATCCCACCAGAATTGCCTGTATCGCTGCAATTGCGAGCATGGCAAACGCTAGCGCGGAGCTAATGGCATGCAGCAGAATGCCGGGTGTCAGGCCCGTTTGGCTAGTGTGGCTGGGGAGCCAGGTGGCGGTAATCAGCGCGACACCCGCTAAAGGAAAGAGAACGATGCCGACGTTAAGCACTGGCTTGAAAAGGCTCGCTATCAACAGCACATTAACGGCGACCGCCATGAAAAGCGTCGCGCTGGTGGTAAATCCAGGCAGGAGGCCTGGGGATTGCCCCATCAGTTGGACGACCACCGGGATATGGAGCAGCAGGCCCAAGGCACCCAGCAGGCGCACCATGCCTTGGCGTGGCGGCACGCGGCGAAAAAGGGTCATGCCCTGCCAAGTGGCAGCAGCAACATAGAGTACAAAAGCGATCGTGGCGAAAGGCAGCGCCTGCATGATGCTATCCGTGCGCGCATTTCGCGCGTTGCAGTAAAAAACAGTTAAGTTAACGTGTACCGACTACTATAACCAATCAAAGCAGTATCGCACAGCCATCGTTAGCCCGCGCGGACAGTCATGGAGACTCAAGGCGTGAGCGCGTATAATCCATGCACATCAGTCCAGGGGCGTAGGCCTGGCGACAGCGACGGAGGCAGAGAGGCCCCATGTTTCAGAATCTCAGTGAGCGTCTTTCCCAGACGTTGAAGTCGATCAAAGGTCAGGCGCGCCTGACCGACGACAATATCAAAGATACCCTGCGCGAAGTGCGCAAAGCGCTGCTTGAAGCCGACGTAGCGCTGCCGGTCGTCAAGGCCTTTATCGAACGCGTTCGCGAGCGGGCGGTTGGGCAAGAGGTGTCCAAGAGCCTGTCGCCCGGTCAGCAGTTCGTCAAAATCGTCCAGCAGGAGCTGGAAGCCATTATGGGCGAGGCCAACGAAGGCCTAACCCTCAAAGGCTCGCCAGCCGTTGTGTTGATGGCCGGTTTGCAAGGGGCGGGTAAAACCACGTCGGTAGCCAAACTTGCCCGCTACCTGCGCGAACGCGAGAAGAAAAAAGTCCTGGTGGTGTCGGCCGACGTTTATCGCCCGGCAGCCATCGACCAGTTGGAGACGCTGGCTAAAGAGGTCGAAGTCGACTTCTTCCCGTCGCGCTCTGACCAGAAGCCTGTTGATATTGCCGAAGCGGCGATCAAGCACGCCAAAATCCAGTTCCACGATGTGGTGCTGGTAGATACCGCGGGTCGCTTGGCAATTGATGAAGCCATGATGGCGGAGATCCAGGCGCTGCATAAGGCGATCTCACCGCAAGAAACGCTGTTCGTCGTCGATGCGATGACTGGCCAGGATGCGGTTAATACCGCGAAAGCATTCCACGATGCGCTGCCGCTGACCGGGGTTATCTTAACCAAGGCTGATGGTGATGCGCGTGGCGGTGCGGCGCTGTCGGTACGTCATATTACTGGTAAGCCCATCAAGTTTATGGGGGTGGGCGAGAAAGTTGACGCTCTGGAGCCCTTCCACCCGGATCGTGTGGCATCACGTATCCTCGGCATGGGCGACATGCTGTCGCTGATCGAGGAAGCCGAGCGCACGGTTGATAAAGACAAAGCTACCAAGCTAGCCAGCAAGGTTAAAAAAGGCGATGGCTTTGATCTGGAAGACTTCCGCGACCAATTGCAACAGCTCAAAAAGATGGGCGGCATGGGTGGTCTTCTGGGCAAACTGCCTGGCATGGGGCAAATGGCCGAAATGGCTCAAGGCCCTGGGCCTGAGAAGGAGCTGGGCAAGCTTGAAGCGCTGATCAACTCCATGACGCCCAAGGAGCGCCGCGCGCCGGATATCATCAACGGCTCGCGCAAGCGCAGGATTGCCGCCGGTGCTGGCCTGCAGGTGCCCGACCTGAACCGTCTGCTCAAGCAGCACAAGCAGATGCAGAAGATGATGAAGAAAGCGGGCAAGAAAGGCGGCATGCAGAAAATGATGCGCGGCATGTCCGGCATGATGGGCGGCGGCGGAGGTCCTGGCGGCCCAGGTGGAATGGGAGGCATGGGCGGTGGCGGTATGGGTGGCCCCGGCGGCCTGCCCTGGCGCTAAGCACACGCCTGGAACCTGGTAGCGGGCCAATTAAAGGCCCGCACGCTTTAAAAGCCAGCACCCTTCGGTGCTGGCTTTTAGGTTATATGACGCAGGTGAACCAGAACGCTGCCATCTGGTTGGCAGTCATGTAGCGGATAGCTGTAAGGCACATCGCTGAGTGTCGGGTTCGCTTGGCTGCCCGGCACCAGGTTGTATTGAAACGCAGGACTGCCCGCAATGGCGCTGTAGTGTTGCCCCCACAAGGTGTGGAAGGGCTGATGAATATGCCCACATAGAATGCGTTTGGGAGACGCGCTGATAATAGCCTCGAAACGCTCTCGGCCCTCGATCAGGCTGTAGTCATCCCAGTGAGGGTTGCCCGTCATAAAGGGCGGGTGATGCATCACCAGGAACGTTAACGGCTGGGTATGGCGAAGCTGATTTTCCAGCCAATCCAGGCGTTCGCTACATAGCGCGCCTTGAGGTTTGCCAACAATAATTGAGTCCAGGCCCAGTAACGTGACACCGACTGCTTCCACACGGGAGTGCAGAAACTTGCCTGGCTGCAAGCCCGAAAGTCGGTCACCCAGCACTGCGCGCATGGCTTCACGCCGATCGTGGTTGCCCGGGACGGCCAGAATGGGCATTTCCAGTGGTGCCAGCAAGCGGCGAATCAGTCGATAGTCGTCTTCGGTCCCGCCGTCGGCCAGGTCACCGCTGATCACAACAAGGTCGGGCGGTGGGCTAAGCGACACAAGGTCGCTCACGATACGTTCAATCACGTGGGCGATATCCAAACGTGACTCGCCGGTTTCAGACTGTGTAGTAAACACATGAAGGTCAGATAAATGGGCAATCAGCATGTACAGGACTCGATAACATGACGCGGGCCGTTAACGGCCCACGCGTGACAGGACATCGGCTTTTAGAAAACGCTCGATGACCAACATGAAGCCGACCGACGGGATCAGCAAAATCAACGCAGTAATGGCCGCCACCTGATAGTTGCCACCCATGGAGGCGTTAAACATCAACAGTGGCAGCGTGGTAATTTCCGGTGCGCCGACAAAAAACGTCCCGGTGAACTCATCAATGCTGTCGAGGAATACGAAGATGGACGCGGCAAGCAGGCCAGGCAGCGCCTGGGGCAGGGTGATACCGGCAAACGTACGCAGCGGAGAGGCACCCAGGTTGCGGGCCGCTTCTTCCAGCGAGCGGTCCACCGTAGAGAATGCGGCGGTCGCGATCCAAACGGCATATACAAGGCCCGGAAGCGAATGCACCAGCACTACGCCAATTAGCGTTCCGTTGAGCCCCCACTGATAAAAAATGGCGGCGATATTGACGAAAATCGGCAGATTGGGAAATGCCTGGGGCAATAAAAAAAACAGCATAATCACATTACGCGCGGGTAACGCCTGACGTGCCAGGGCGTAGCCTGCAGGAATGGCCAGCGCCATTGAAAGGATAACGGCGGAAAAGGCAACCAGTACGGTATTGAAAAGCGATGTCCAAGCGCCGGCACGTGGGCGGAACACGCGCTCCCAAAAGGAAAAGCCCCAGCCGGTAGGCAGTCGATTCGGGTAAAACCACTGCTCGGCAAAGGCCCAAAGAGCAAGATTCAACAGCGGCCCGAAAACAATAAAGGCAACCACGCCCAGTAAAAGGCCCAGCCCTATCGGCGAAAGTGCGCGGGTGATACTCATGAGGTCACCTCGCGGCGCAGGGTCAGACGCAAATAGATCCATGCGGTTACCGCCGTTAACGCGTAGGAGAACAGCCCCAGCGCATTGGCGACGCCGTAGTCACCGTAGTACGTGATTCGATGGGCCATCATTGAGGTCATCATGGTGGGGTTACCGGCAATCAGCATCATCGGTACCGAGAGGACCGAAAGCATCGCGACCAGCGACAGAATCAGCCCGACCCAGAGGGTGGGCGCTGCCTGAGGCAGGATAATACCGAAAAGGCAGCGCAGGCGGCTCGCGCCCATGTTGCGGGCGGCTTCAATATGGCTACGGTCAATCGCGGCCATGGCACCGGCCAAGAGAAGCGTCACAAACGGGATCTGTTTCCAGGCAAAGGTCAGCACTAATCCTCGCCAATCCAAAAAGCTCTGCGCGCTCTCGGGCATCATTAGGCCTGTTTCGATCAGTACGCCGTTCATCATGCCGTTGGTCGATAAAAATGAGCGGGCAATCTGACCACTTACTACGAACGGAATAAACAGCGGCCAGCGGTAGAGCCAGCGCAATAAGCGAACGGCCCAGGGCGTGGTGCCCAGCACCAGATAACCTGAAATCGCAATGGAGATAACGGCGATGAGCGCAAGTACTGCTGATACGACGCCGATAGAAAAAAGCACGTCGCGGCCATAAAGCGAAAAGGCGCGAACGAGGTGGTCGGTAGTCCAGCCGCCATCACTGCTACGAAAAGCTGTCACCAGCGAGCGTAGCAAGGGCAGCGCATAGAGCAGTGTAATCGCGGTTAGCGCGGGCAGCACCAGCAAGATACCCAAGCTTATTCGTGGGAACCGCTTGCCAGGCATCGCCATGAGATAGGTTGAAGAGGGCGAAGTCGTCATAAACGCTTTCCACAGTGAAGGGGGCGCGACGGCCCCCTGGTAGTGATCATCAATGCCTTATCATCAAAGCGTCATCATCGAGCGCTTGATCGTCCAGCGCTTAGCGGCTGACGTGGCTTTCATAGGCTTCGAGAATGGCACGGAAGTAGTCCGCTTGCGGCATGGAGCGGCCACGTTCAGCAAGTGTCTCTGGCGATACGTCAGCATAGAGCTGCGCCCACTGTTCATCGCTCAGTTCACTGCGAACGTGTTCGGCATCAATACCGGGGAACCAGTTAAACGTGCCGACAATACCTTCAGCCTGTACCTCAGGACTCGTTGCCAAAGCAATGAATTCAGCCGCCAGCTCAGCATGTTCTGCGCGCTCAGGAATCGCGTAGTACATCGGCTGGCCGGGCATGCCGGGTTCGAGCAGTAGCAGGCGGAAATCGGGGTTGAGGCGACCATCGGCCATCCAGGTGTAGTACATGTCCATCCACACCGGACCCATGGCGATTTCGCCGCGGTTCATGGCGTCCATGGTGCCCGCATTGCCGGGTGTCAGGGTGACGTGCTGGTTAAAAGTACGCAACTGATCAAGTGCTGTTGTCCAGCGCTCAGACGCGCCCTCTTCCCAAGGGCCGTTTTGCAGCGTGTCGGCCATATCAGTAAAGGCGTACATCCAGCCGAAGACAAAGCCTACGCCTGCCATGCCGCCGGTGATGCCGTTATAGCCAAACTGGTCGGGGTTCTCCTCAACCCAGTCGGCAAGCGCTGCGTAGCTTTCCGGCGGCTGTTCTAAAAGGGCCGGGTTATAGGCGATGGCAATCTGGCTCTGAAACATCGGCATAACATAGCCTTCGACGTCAACGCCCAGCGCATTACGCGCGCTGTCCGCGCTGACCAAATCACCGGTTTCAAGCGCGTCGGTATAGGTGCTTAGTAAACCTTCTTCCACCATCTGCCCGGCCATGCGCTGGTGGATGACTGCAACGTCGACGCCCCACGTCTCTTTATCACGCTGAGCGCTTAGGGTTTCGTAAATAGCTTGGCTACCCGCATCGCCGGGGCCGGTGCCCATGGCGCGGACGCTGACATCCGGATGCATGGCTTCAAAGCGAGGAGCGAGAAATTCATTAATGTACTCGACCATGTTGTCGTCGCCTGCCGTAAACACGTTAAGCGTTGTGGCGGCCATGGCGGGCGCAGTGATGGCGCTGGCGATCAGGCTGAGCGTAAGGGCGAAGGGTTTCATGCAATATCCTCTTGTCGATCAAGTGGCGGCAGATGCCGATCGTCCGGCCCAAAAGGGATCAGGGCCGATTGCGGTACCTGAACAACGGCAAAGGTACCCGGAGCAATAGGAGTGGCCGACGTAGCACAAAGCTCAGCCTGTTCGGCACAAAGCGATATTTGATAGCCATCGCCGGTATAAACGCAGTCAGTAACCCGCCCTTTACGCGTCAGCATCGCAGGATGCTGGGGGGCATTGATCAAGGCGTCACGCGTACGAAAGCCAAATGTGGTGGCAGCAGAGGCCATCGCGGGGTCCGAGGCTTGCCGAGCAACGGTGTTATCCACACCCAAAAAGCGTGCGGCGGCCACGTCAGCCGGCTGGTGATAAAGCGTTTGGGGTGGCGCTACCTGCACGACATGGCCTCCGCGCATTAGGACGATCTGGTCGGCCATTTGGAGCGCTTCTTCCTGGTCGTGGGTCACCATGATAGTGGTGATACCCAGTGACTTCTGTAGGCGGCGTAGTTCGCTGCGTAGGCTGCGCCGAATCGCGGCATCCAGGTTGGAAAGTGGCTCATCGAGCAGTAATAAAGGTGGGTCAATAATGAGCGCACGCCCCAGGGCGATACGCTGGCGCTGGCCGCCAGAGAGTTGCGTGACCGCACGGCTTTCAAAACCACCAAGCTCCATGCGCTCCAGCATGGCGGCAACTTTTCGGGCGCGCTCCTCGCGAGGGACGCCGCGCAGTTTCAGCGGGTAGCCAAGGTTTTCCCCCACACTCATATGCGGCCAGAGCGCGTAGGACTGAAACACCATGGCGGTCTGGCGTTTTTCAGGCGGCAGATGAGTGATAGACCGTTTGCCTAAACGTATGTCGCCACGGCTTAGAGGTGTGAAGCCAGCAATGGCGCGCAGCAGCGTCGTTTTTCCGCAGCCGGATGGACCCAGCAGGCAGGTGAAGCTTCCTGGCGCGACATCAAGATGGATGTTTTCCAGAATGCGTTTCTGCCTGAGGTCAATCGTCACGTCATTGAGCGTCAATGCCTCGGTGCTCATTCTCGGTGCTCCATAAAAGGTAGAAGACGGATAACAAGCGTAATTTTGAACGCGCGTGCAAAATTTTAATAAGGTGATTTTACGAGGCGTTGATGACGCTTTGATGTACATTTTAAAACGCTTAAAAGGCAACCAAGGGGTGCTAGGATGGCGGAATTATCTTGTTGATTGAGCGGTCATCATGTTGAAAAACACCCGAGGCGCTGGCGCATGCCGATACGCGTAACCGCCGATGATGTAGCCCAAGCGGCAGGCGTATCTCGCGCCATGGTCTCACGCGCTTTTACAGCCGGAGCGTCGGTGTCGGCAAAAAAGCGCGAACACGTTTTAGCCGTGGCTCAGGCGCTGGGTTATCGGCCCAATCTTATCGCTCGGGGGCTGACGGGGCGTAGCACTGGATTGATCGCGGTGGTGGCCGGAGAGATATCGCGTCCTTATGAGGCTTGGCTACTTGAGCATTTGGTGTTTGAGCTCAGCTCCCGTGGCTATCAGCCGCTACTATTGCCAGCGTTGCGCGGCGGTAACGTCACCGAGGTGATCGACCATGCGCTGGCCTATCAGGTTGAGGGGGCTATTGTGGCGGCAGGCTCGGTGAGTCGCGAGATCGCCGACCGCTGCCGGGCTTCAGGGGCGCCGCTGGTATTGATTGGACGCGTGCTGGAAAGCAGTGGGGTTGATGCCGTGTGTTGCGACAATATAAAAGGTATGCATTTGCTGGTGGACCGGTTGGTCCAGCAAGGGCGCCGACGGATTGCCTGGTTGGGCGGCACTGAGGATACGTTTTCTGACCAGGAGCGCAGGCTGGGCGTCGAGCAGGCGCTGAGCTACCACGGCTTGGCGTTAATGGCCGTGCACCGGGGAGATTTCTCGCTGCAAAGTGGGCTGAATGAAGGGCTGGCGCTGCTGGATGCCGGACAGTCATTGGATGCAATTATCTGCGCCAACGATGCCATGGCTCTGGGCGTTGTCGAAGCCGCTGCGCAGCGCGGTATGCGGGTGCCGGATGAGATAGCGGTTACCGGGTTTGACGATGTTCCAGGCGCTGCTTGGGGGCGCTGCCCTTTAACGACGGTGCGTAACCCGGTACAGGAAACGGCTCTTGAGGCACTGCGCCTGCTTGAAGCAAGAGTAAAGACGCCTACGCGCGCCACGCAGGTCGTGAGAGTTGGCGTGACGCTTGTTGAGCGTGTCAGTGCTTAGCCGTTAATGCAGTGGTTGACGTATTGTGAGTTTTCTGGCTGTCAGGCTTTCCAATCAGGGCGCATTTGCGTAGAATGCGGCCTCTTCATGCGTGGGTGTTGGCAAAATATGTGTAAGCATTGCCGCCACATCCGGTTGTGAAGGCCTAAAATGGTACAAAGCAGCCACTTATCTTCAAGTGAGCCGCGTATCAAGAAAACAGTATGATGAGTGTTCTGGTGGCGGTTTGCGCTATTTTCCACTCTCGTAACCTCAACCGAAGGATAGTTATCGTATGGTTACCATTCGTTTGGCACGTGGTGGCGCCAAGAAGCGTCCCTTTTATCACCTGACTGTTACTGACTCGCGTAACGCCCGTGACGGCCGTTTCATCGAGCGTATCGGCTTCTTCAACCCGGTTGCCCGTGGTCAGGAAGAGCGTCTGCGCGTTGATCTAGAGCGTGTTACTCACTGGCAGAGCCAAGGCGCCCAGCTGTCTGGTCGTGTTGCTGAGCTGGTTAAAGAAGCGCGTAAACAGGCGTAAGTCTGTTCACGGTAGAGTCTGGACTGCTGTACGTTGAGGTCGTCGATGACGCGTTTTGAAACAAGCCAAACTGACGACACGCATGTGGTGTTAGGCAAGCTGACTAGCCCCCACGGGGTGCAGGGTTGGCTCAAGGTGTATTCTTACACCAGCCCCATGGACAGCATTTTGGATTATCCCGAATGGTGGGTGCGCCAAGGGGAAACCCTGACGCGAATGACCATTGTTCAGGGACGTCGGCAAGGTAAAGGCCTTGTTGTGCAGATTAAAGGCGTAGATGATCGCAATGCCGCTGAAGCACTGGCGCAAGCGGATATTTTACTTCCCAAAGATGCACTGCCTACACTGGCAGCCGATGAGTATTACTGGCATGAGCTTGAAGGCTTGGCTGTCTTCACTCAAGCCGGCGAGCGGTTAGGACGGGTAAGCTACCTGTTTGAAACCGGCGCCAACGATGTCATGGTGGTTCGCGGCGATGACGACGCGATCGACAAACGCGAGCGGCTACTCCCGTTTTTGCCTGATGACGTGATTGTCGAAATCAGCCTTGAAGATGGCCGTATGGTCGTTAACTGGGACCCTGAGTTTTGATCAATGACGAAGCGGCCGATGTGCAAACAGCGGTGCTTGGCAATGATGTGGATACGCCCGCTATGTGGATCGGCGTAGTATCGTTGTTTCCTGAAATGTTCGATGCACTCACCCAGCAGGGCGTAGTAGGTCGGGCGATAGAGAAGCAACGTATTGCCCTGGAGTTCTGGAACCCGCGAGATTACGCCACCGACCGCCATCGCAGTGTGGATGATCGCCCTTATGGCGGCGGCCCGGGTATGTTGATGAAAGTCGATACACTCCGTGGCGCTATCCACGATGCCCGTGAACGGGCACATCAAGCCACCGGCCAGGTGCCTACGGTGATCTACCTTTCGCCCCAAGGGCGTAAGCTTGATCAAAAAGGCGCTCAGGCATTAGCCGCTGCTGGCCCCCTTGTGGTGGTGGCAGGGCGCTATGAAGGGATTGATGAGCGTGTGGTGGAGAGTGACATCGATGAAGAGTGGTCGATTGGTGACTATGTGCTGAGCGGCGGTGAGCTGCCTGCCATGGTGCTGATTGACGCAGCGGCGAGGTTGGTTCCCGGTGTATTGGGGCATCAGGACTCCGCTATCGAAGACTCGTTTAATGACGGTCTTTTGGACTGCCCGCACTATACCCGTCCAGAAAGTATCGACGGGCGCCAGGTGCCGGATGTGCTGCTAAGCGGTAATCATGCAGCCATCAAGCGTTGGCGGTTGAAGCAGTCGTTAGGCCGCACATGGCAGCGCCGTCCCGATCTGTTAGAAGGGCGCGCGCTTAATGCTGAGCAACAGCAGTTGCTGAACGAGTTTATCGAGGAACACGCTCTGTCTGCCAAGTAGGTTATTTTCAACGACCTGGTGCAGAGCGGCGGTGCAGGACGGAAAGGGCACGTCGTCTACATATTGACGGCAAGCCTACGGACCTGTGTCACCCATAACGACTCCCGTGTGGCTCGATTCGAGCGCCGGGATCACGGTTTGCCCCTTCCACAACTGCGTGGCAAACCATTCCGTTATTTAGGAGTATGAAGATGAGCAGCAAGAACAAGGTGATCCAGGCGATCGAAAACGAGCAGATGGGCAAAGAGATTCCTTCTTTTGCGCCGGGCGACACCATTATCGTTCAAGTAAAAGTCAAGGAAGGCACCCGCGAGCGTCTGCAGGCGTTTGAAGGTGTTGTTATTGCCAAGCGTAACCGTGGCCTGAACTCCGCTTTCACCGTACGTAAAATTTCTCACGGTGTTGGCGTTGAGCGTACTTTCCAGACCTACAGCCCGCTGGTTGACTCTCTTGAAGTCAAGCGTCGTGGTGACGTGCGTCAAGCCAAGCTGTACTACCTGCGTGAGCGTAGCGGTAAGTCAGCACGTATCAAAGAAAAGCTGTCCTAAGCGACGCTTTCTCGGGCGCGCACTGTTCTTGACGTACGTCTTGGGCACGTGTCGCACCGGATACCAGAACCCCGTCACCGCTTTGCGGGGCGGGGTTTTGTTTATGTGTTCATATACTCAGCAGGAGACGATTAACGTATGAGCGTCATTGATGCTTTCTTGGACGCCCTTTGGTTAGAGCAAGGCGCCAGTGATCATACGTTAGCCGCCTATCGGCGCGATTTAACCGCGTGGCAGCACTACCTGGTAGCAGAAGGTGAGGATATATTGTCTCCCACGGGGCAGCGGCTTCCCGTATGGTTGGATGCCCGCCGAGAGCAAGGCTACCAGTTGCGAAGCAATGCCCGGTTGTTATCGAGCCTCAGAAGTTTTTATCGCTGGGCGCGCTTACACGGGCATGTGGTTAGCGACCCGCTGGTGGATGTTAAGCTTCCCAGAGTGCAGCCAGGTCTGCCCAATACGCTGGAAGAGGCGGAGGTCGAGCGCCTGCTGATGGCGCCTGATGTTGATACGCCGCTGGGTGTGCGCGACCGCACCATGCTGGAGCTGCTGTATGCCTGTGGGCTGCGCGTGTCGGAGCTTGTGTCGTTAACCGGCGATGCGGTGAATCTGCGCCAAAATGTGGTGCGTGTGCGTGGTAAGGGGGATAAAGACCGCTTGGTGCCCATGGGGGAAGAAGCAGCAGATTGGCTTGCGCACTATATGAAAACGGCCAGACCTGCGCTGATGAGCGACCCGACCAGGCCAGCGCTTTTTCCAGGGCGCCATGATAAAGCCATGACGCGACAGACCTTCTGGCACCGTATAAAAGCGCATGCCATCACGGCTGGTATCTCGCGTCCGCTGTCTCCGCATACGCTGCGGCATGCTTTTGCGACACATTTATTGAATCATGGGGCCAATTTACGGGTCGTACAGCTGCTGTTAGGCCACAGCGATTTATCTACGACTCAAATTTATACGCATGTTGCCCAAGCCCGCTTGGAGCATTTACATGCCGAACACCATCCGCGAGGTTGAAGATAGAATGCGTCAACGTACGGTTACTCCTTCTTTACGCACGGCATTACTCACGCTCGCCATCGCCAGCGTTTTGCCGGTCGCCGCTCAGGCAGATGCCGTCACGCAACGACTGAGTGAGTCGCTGAGCGTTAATGGTCAGCCGATGCCGGTTGAGCACGTAACGACGACTCCGATGGAAGGCATTTACCACGTGCGCTTGGAAAGCGGCGAGTCGTTCTACACCAACGTCGATGGCAGCCACTTTTTGGTGGGTGATCTTTTCGAAAATGCCGAAACGGGGCTGGTCAATTTAACCGAGCAGTCCAAGAATCAGGAGCGTGTTGCGGCACTGGCAAGCATCCCCGAGTCTGAGCGCGTTGTGTATCGCGGTGTCGATGAGCCAAAAGCCACCGTGGTAGTATTTACCGACCCCACTTGCCCCTACTGTGAGCGTCTTCACGAAGCCGTGCCTGAGCTTAATGAACGCGGGATTGCGGTACACTATTTAGCATTCCCACGGGCGGGTATGGGCAGCGATGCGGCGACCTCCATGCAGCAAGCGTGGTGTTCGGATAATCGTAGTGAAGCGATGACCCGTGCCCAGCAGCGCCAGCCACTATCGGGTCCTTCGGATTGCGATAACCCGGTGGCTGAACAGTATGAGCTGGGTATGGCGCTGGGTGTACAGGGCACGCCCGCGATTATTCTGCCCGATGGCCAAATGGTACCAGGCTATGTACCGCCAGAAAGGCTTGCCGTCATGTTAGGCTTGGGCGACGTCTAAGCCTGATCTGGCAGGCGCTTTGAAGCAGGCGCTTTGAAACAGGCGCCTGGCAACAGAAACGTAGCAACAGAAACATAGCAATAGGCACGCCCAACAAGTGCCCACCAATAGAGAGCACCGTTAACGAGCGGTGACGCTGAGACACTGAATTTAAGACCAGGCGCCAAGGGCGCCCACCACGAAAGGGGATGTATTTTGAAACCGGTAAGAGTAGGCATTTGTGGGCTAGGCACGGTTGGCGGCGGCACGTTCAATGTATTGACGCGCAACGCGGATGATATTGCACGCCGTGCAGGCCGCCCTATTGTGATTGAGCAGGTGGCTCATCGCAGTATTCACCCTGACTGCGATATTACCGGTATTAACGCAACCACCGATGTTTTCGAGGTGGCAACTAACCCTAACGTTGATGTGCTGGTCGAGCTGATTGGCGGCTATGACATGGCGCGTGAATTGGTACTCACCGCGATTGCCAATGGCAAACACGTGGTTACTGCCAACAAGGCGTTGATTGCTGTTCACGGTAACGAGATATTCAAAGCCGCCCATGAAAAGGGCGTTATTGTCGCCTTTGAAGCCGCCGTTGCAGGCGGTATTCCGGTTATCAAATCGCTGCGTGAAGGCTTGGGTGCCAACCGCATTGAGTGGGTGGCCGGCATCATTAACGGCACCGGCAACTTTATTCTGACGCACATGCGCGACGAAGGCCGAGCCTTTGAAGACGTGCTTGCCGAAGCGCAGGCACTGGGTTACGCCGAAGCCGACCCCACGTTTGACGTGGAAGGTATCGATGCGGCGCACAAGCTGACCATTCTGGCCTCGATTGCTTACGGCGTACCGCTTCAGTTTGAAAGAGCCTTCACCGAAGGTATTTCACGGATTACCGCTGAAGATGTCGAGCAGGCCGATAACCTGGGCTACGTTATTAAGCACTTGGGTATTTCCAAGCGTACCGACCAGGGGCTTGAGCTACGCGTTCACCCCACGTTGATCCCCAAAGAGCGTTTGCTAGCCAATGTGCATGGCGTCAAAAACGCCATTGCCATCATGGGTGACGCGGTAGGCCCCACGCTTTACTACGGTGCCGGTGCGGGTGCTGAACCAACGGCTTCCGCCGTGGTTGCTGATGTGTTGGATGTAGCTCGTGATATTACAACTGCCCACCACTATCGCGTGCCCTATTTGGCGTTCAGCGGTATTGATGAAGATGTCAGCCAACTGCCGATTATGCCGATGGAAGACATCATTACGGCGTATTATCTGCGCCTGTTGGCGGTGGATCGCCCTGGTGTACTGGCGCGCGTAGCCACCATTCTTTCGGAGCAGGGCATCTCTATTGAGGCACTGATCCAGAAAGAGGCAACCGAAGGCGAGCTGGTGCCGATTATTCTGCTGACGCACCGCACCAAAGAGAAGCAGATGAACGAAGCAATTCGTGAAATCGAAGCGATGGCCGATATCGCCGGACCGGTGACACGCATCCGCGTGGAAAGCCTGAGCGAAGGGGAGTAACCCACTATGCGCTATATCAGTACGCGTGGGCAGGCGCCCGCGCTCTCCTTTGAAGAAGTCGTACTAACCGGTATGGCCAGCGACGGCGGCCTTTACGTGCCGGAAGAACTGCCCACCCTCTCGAAAGAAGCGCTGGCCGATATGGCCGGGCTCTCTTACGCTGAGATTGCTTTTCGCGTTATGAAGCCGTTTGTGAACGGCGAGATTGACGACGACACTTTCCGCACCATCGTGACCGACGCGTATGCCACCTTCACTCACGATGCGGTGGTGCCGCTCAAGCAGCTCGACGCCAATCACTTCCTGCTTGAGCAGTTCCATGGCCCGACGCTGGCATTTAAAGACGTCGCGCTACAGCTTTTGGGCCGCCTGTTGGATCACTTTTTGAAAAAGCGCGGCGAGCGCGCGGTGATCATGGGCGCCACCTCGGGCGATACCGGGTCGGCGGCGATTGAAGGCTGCCGCCACTGCGACAACCTGGATATCTTTATTCTGCACCCGCACCAGCGGGTGTCCGAAGTGCAGCGCCGCCAGATGACCTCGGTGCTGGCCGATAACGTCTTCAATATTGCTATCGAAGGCAACTTTGATGATGCTCAAGCCATGGTCAAGGCAAGCTTTGCCAATCAGGACTTTCTGAACGGCACGCGCCTGGTGGCGGTCAATTCGATCAACTGGGCGCGCATCATGGCTCAGATCGTTTACTACGTAGCGGCGAGTGTGGCGCTGGGTGCTCCGCATCGCGAGGTCAGCTTCTGCGTGCCGTCGGCCAATTTTGGCAACGTGTTTGCGGGCTACATGGCGTACAAAATGGGGCTGCCGGTCAAGCAGTTCATCATTGCCACCAACTCCAACGACATTCTGCACCGTACGCTGGCCGCCAACGACTTCTCCAAGAAGGAGCTTGAGGCAACGCTCGCGCCTTCCATGGATATCGTGGTGTCGTCTAACTTCGAGCGTCTTCTGTTTGATGCTTATGAGCGTGATGGCGCCGCCGTGGCGGCACTGCTGGAGCGCTTTCAGCAAGAGCCCACCGCACTTGCCGATGCGCCGCTTGCCAAGCTGCGTGAGAAGTTCTCAAGTTTTAGTGTGGACGATGCGACCATTCTGGACGTCATTCGCGAAGCGCATCACCGTACTGGTGAAATGCTCGACCCGCACACCGCTACGGGCTACCGCGCCGCTGAGCGTGTGCGCGCCGATCAATCAACACCGATGATAACGCTTGCCACCGCGCACCCGGCCAAGTTTGCTGAAGCCGTAGTGAAAGCAGGTTTCCAGGGCGTACCGCTGCCCACGCATATGGATGATTTGCTGGAGCGTGAAGAGCGCTACACGGTATTGCCTGCAGAGCTGAGCGCCGTGCAGCAGTTTGTGGCGGATAACCGTCGTTAACACATGATGACTGCTTTGCCAGATGCCAATCCGCCTGTTACACCTCAGCACACCACGCAGCTAATGTTGGAGCCTCGTCCGCTGGACGAGGCTGTCTACGCCCGTGCCCAGGCACAAGGCTTGAGCGAGCTTCAGGCGCGCCTTCTCGCCTCACGGCTGCCCGGCTATCAGGGCGAGCTTGCTCCGCTGGTAACGCCCAGCCTGCGCTATCTGGCTCATCCGGAAAAGCTCGCCGATGGGCGCCGTGCCGCCGAACGTATTGCTCAGGCGGTTGCGGAGGGTGAATCCATCGGGATTCTGACCGATTACGATGTGGATGGGATTACCTCCCACGTGGTTATTCGCCGCACGCTGGTTGAGCTGTTTGGTGTGCCCGAGCACAAGCTGCATAGCCTGATTGGCCACCGTATTCACGATGGCTACGGGATCAGCTTGCCGTTGGTTGAGCGCACGCTGGCGCTTAAGCCATTCCCGACCCTGGTGATTACCGCCGACTGCGGAAGCAGCGACGAGCCACGTATCGCGCGACTCAAAGCGGCAGGCATTGACGTGGTGGTCAGTGATCACCACGCGTTGCCATTGGAAGGCCCGCCCGTTTCGGCTTACGCCTGCGTAAATCCCACACGTGACGATTGCACTTATCCGGATAAAACCATCGCCGGGTGCATGGTGGCGTGGCTGTTGATGTCGTTGGCACGTGGCGTATTGGTGGAGTGGGGGGCCTTGCCCGAGGCTACGCCCAAACTTTCGCCGTGGCTCTCTTATGTGGCGCTGGGCACCGTGGCGGACTGCGTGTCGCTGGGCGGAAGCCCCGCCAACCGCGCCGTGGTGAGCTATGGATTAACTCTGATCAACCGCATGGACGCCGCCTGCTGGCGCGCCATGGCCGCGCGCTTGGGGGCGGACAGCGTGCCGTTCAACGCCGAAACCCTGGCCTTCCAGATGGGCCCGCGGATCAATGCGCGCTCGCGGCTGGATGACCCTTACGCCGCGCTGCATTTCATGCTGGCCGAGAGCGACGCTGTCGCTAATCGTCAGTTGGAAGTGCTGGATCAGGATAACCAGTCGCGTAAGGCGATTGAGGCTGATATGGCCGAAGAGGCACGGGCGCTGGCCGCCAGTGCACTGTTAGCCGATGAGCCTGCTGTGGTGGTGTTCCTGGAGGATGGCCACCCCGGCGTTCAGGGCATTGTGGCCTCCCGGCTGGTGCAGTCTTACGGGCGCCCTGCGCTGGTGCTGACGCAGGCGGCGGCACCCAATATGCTCACCGGTTCCGGGCGCTCAATCGATGGTTTGCACCTGCGCGATGCGCTGCAGCGTACTTTTGAGCTAGCTCCTGAGGCGCTGCCACGCTTTGGTGGGCACAGCGGTGCCGCAGGAGTGGGCGTTCCCCGCGAACAGCTGGACGTGTTTAAACAGGCGTTTCTCAAGGCCGTAGCGGAACAGCTGGAAGGGCGTTCGCTCTATCCCCGGCTATGGACGGACGGCGAGCTTTCCACCGCGCAGCTCTCTCTCGCCACGCTTGAGGAGATCGACGCGCTGGGGCCCTATGGGCGTGAATTTGACGCACCGCTTTTTGAAGGGCGTTTTATCGTCGAAGCGCTGCGCCCGGTGGGTGCCGATGGCGCGCACTTGATGCTGGAGCTCTCCATGGGTGCCGTCACCTGTAAAGCAATCTGGTTTCGTGCCTTAACACCAGGTGAGCTGCCCGCGTTCGCCATCGGCGACACGCTGCACTGCGCTTACAAGCTTAATCGTAACCGCTGGCGGGGGCGGGAGTCGTTGCAGTTGATGGTTGAGCACGCAAGCGCAGTTTAAAACGCTTTCATCAACCCGGTTCATTAACCCTGTTCATCACCCCAGCACACTTCATAAGGGCGTTTAAAAATGCGCGTGGACGATTTACCCAAGGACCCGCACCGCCTCTATGAGGATGTAATGGCGATGCTGCTGGGCACGTTCTTCGTTGCCTTGGGCGTTACCTTTTATACCCAAGCGGTGCTGCTAACTGGCAGCACTGCGGGCTTGGCGCTGCTGCTTAATTACGTGACGCAGTGGGGGTTTGGGCTGTGGTTTTTTGCCATCAATCTGCCGTTTTACTACTTGGCGATCAAGCGTATGGGGTGGAGCTTTACGCTGCGTACGTTTATAGCCATTGGCCTGGTATCGCTGTTTTCTGAACTAACCCAGGGCTGGGTGCAGTTTGAAAGCGTGCCTTCCCTCTACGCCGCACTCATGGGCGGGGCATTGATGGGCATTGGCATGCTGATGCTGTTTCGCCACCGCACGAGCCTGGGCGGCATCAATATTCTGGCGCTCTACCTGCAGGACCGCCACGGCCTGCGGGCGGGCTATGTGCAGCTAGGCATTGATGGGATGATTTTGCTGGTAGCGCTTACCCAGCTACCGTTAGACCGCGTTGGCTACTCGGTGCTGGGAGCGTTGACGTTGAACTTGATTATCGCCCTTAACCATAAGCCCGGGCGATACATCGGCGTGAGTTAGCGTCTAGCTAAGCCAGAACCACCAGACGACCAGGGCAATGAGCCCCAGGCCTGCCGCGTTAACCAAAAAGCTCATGAGACCTCCTGTTGAGCGGGCTTCCAGAATCGTAGGCGATTGGCGTTACTCACCACGGTGATGGAGGAGAGCGACATGGCGACCCCGGCGATAATCGGTGAAAGCAGCATGCCGGTTACCGGGTAGAGCAAGCCTGCCGCAATCGGGATGCACAGCACGTTATAGCCAAAGGCGCCCACCAGGTTCTGCTTGATGTTGGCAAGCGTGGTGCGGCTGATTTCAATCGCTGAAGCCACGCCGTGAAGTGATCCACGCATGAGGGTGATCCCCGCGCTTTCCATGGCGATATCCGTCCCCTGGCCAATCGCAAAGCCGACGTTAGCGCGCGCCAGCGCCGGGGCATCGTTAATACCGTCGCCCACCATGCCGACGATTTCGCCTGCCTGCTGTAAGCGCTCAATCTCAGCGTGCTTGTCCTCGGGTGTCAGGCCCGCTTTGAACGTTGTAATGCCTACTTCGCGGGCAATCGCCGCGGCGCTATGCTGGTTATCGCCGGTCAGCATGACCACGTTCAGTCCATCCTGCTGCAGGCGTTTAACGGCCGCGACGGCATCGTGACGTAGTGGGTCGCTAATCCCGAAGAGCGCCGCTAGCTGATTATCCACTGCCAGATATACCAGCGTACGCGCCTTGTGTTGTAGCGTGTTAACCGCTTGCTGGGCAGATGAAAGATCAACTCCGGCAGCCTCAAGCAGGCGCGCATTGCCCAACAGCAGCGCTTTTCCATCGTGGGTTTCGGCTTTTACGCCACCACCCGTAACACTTTCAAATCCTTGAATCTCAGTAGGCGCGGCGCCCTGCGCATCCGCGTAAGCGATAAGGGCTGTTGCCAGCGGATGCTCAGAACCGCGCTCCAGGCCATAAACCAAGCCCAGCACAGTGGTTTTATCCATGCCAAACAGCTGTGCATCGGTGACACTGGGTTTGCCTTCGGTGAGCGTGCCGGTTTTATCGACCACCAGCGTGGTCAATTTGCTGGCGGTTTGTAGCGCTTCGCCGCTTCTTACCAGCACGCCCTGTTCGGCGGCCTTGCCCACGCCAATCATGGTGGAAATGGGGGTAGCAAGGCCCAGTGCACAGGGGCAGGCAATAATCAGTACGGTGGTGGCCGCCACCAGCATATGAATCACGCGTGGCTCAGGGCCAACGTTAAACCACGCAAGTGCCGCCAGTACGGCAATAATGATGACGGACGGCACGAAGATGCTCGATACTTTATCCGCCAGCTCACCAATTGGCGGGCGCGAATTCTGGGCGCTGGCGACCTGCTCGGTTATTTGCCCAAGCCGGGTATCGCGGCCCACGCGGGTCGCGCGATACACCAGCCCGCCTTGGCCATTGACCGTGCCTGCGCTGACGTTATCCCCGGATTGCTTGCTGACGGCCAGCGGCTCACCGGTCAACATGGATTCATCAATATGGCTCTGGCCTTCGGTGACTTCGCCATCAACGGGTAAGCGCTCGCCGGGGCGCACGCGGAGTTGGTCGCCTTCACGAACTTCATCCACGTCTATTTCCTGCTCCTGGCCGTCGCGAATGACGCGTGCCGTGCGGCTTTGCAAATCAAGCAGGCGCTTTAGCGCGTTGCTGGTACGCCCACGGGCGCGAAGCTCCATGGCGTTACCCAGCAGGATAAGCCCAATCACCATCGCTGAGGCTTCAAAGTAGATTCCCTGGGCTATTTCAGGCAACCAGGGTGCAAACAGGACCACCGCCATGGAGTAGAGCCAAGCGGTGCCCGTACCCATCGCCACCAATGTGTCCATATTGGCTTGGTGGCGTTTGAGATTCTTCCACGCATTGATAAAAAAGTGGCGGCCTGGAAAGGCAAGCACGCCCAGGGTCAAGACACCAATCACCAGCCAGTAAACACGGCCCAGGCCCATAACGTGGGGATGATAGATAAACATGCTGAGCATCAGGGGAATAGCCAGTGTCAGCGCGATGGCGCTGCCCCGCAGCCGCTGCCGATAGGTAGTGGCATCCTGCTCGGCGCGAACGCGCTCGGCTTCACGCATATCCACAATCGGCTCCGCCGTGTAGCCCGCTGAGGCGACTGCGTTGATAAGGGCTTGCGCATCGGTACTGCCCACTACCTGGGCGGTGTGGGTCGCGAAGTTAACGCTGGCGGCTTCCACCCCTTGGGTATTTTTCAGCGCATTCTGAACGCTTTTAACGCAGCTGGCGCAGGTCATGCCGCTAATTGCCAAGCGCAGGTTGGGCCCAGCCGTGGCCGGTATCTCAGTTGCCTCTGGCGGTGCTTCAGGTGCTGTCGGCGAGGCGGGTTCGCTGCTGACCGGGTAGCCGGCTTTTTCCAGCGCCGTGTTCAGGCGGCTATCGTCCAGGCTTGTAGTAACTTCAAGGCGTTTTTCAGCCGGAGTGCCCACTACCTCAGCCGCTGGGTCTTCTGCCTGAATCGCCTCACGCATCCGCTTAACGCAGCCCTGGCAGCTCATGCCGCCTACCGTACGGAAAACCGTATGACGAGAAGTGGTTGTGTCGTTCATAAGGCCTCCCTGGAAGAGGGCTCATCGGGAAAGCTTTCAATAAGGCGGCACACGCTATGCCCATCGGGTGTGCCGTCTGGCATGTGCTCCCAGCTTTTCAGCGCTTGCTCCATGCGCTGGGCCAGCGCTTCAAGTTCGGCAATCCGTGTACGGATCTGCGGCAGGCGGCTGGCGAGCAGGTCGCGCACCAGCGGGCAGGGCGAGTCGCCCTGGTCGGCATGTAGGAGAATGTCGCGTATCTCCGCTACGCTAAACCCCAGCTTGCGTGCTCGCTGAATAAACTGCAGCCGCTCAAGGTCGGTGCTTGAGAAAAGCTGATAGCCGTTATCTGGATGGCGGCTCGGGAGAAGTAAGCCTTCGCGGGTGTAGTGGCGCACTGTCTCTGCCGTTACACCGCCCTGTTTGGCAAGCTCGCTGACTTTCATCGCGCACTCCTTACGTTTTTGTCCGCTGTTCGTAAGCGGTGGGAATGCACGTAGTGTAAAACCTATGGGTAACACGTAGGTCAAGAAGGGCTGTTCAATAATTCGCTAAAAAGGGCTTAAAACGAACAAAACAATGATTTAAAACGGTCGTACGACTAATGTATGAGCGAAAAACAAAATAAAACGCTCGTTTGCCCTTGAACCAAAGGCCACATTGGGCGAAAACTGAAGTGTATGCCTACGCTATAAAAACAGTACCAGCGGATGTCGCCATCCACAGGATCATCGGGACAAGAGGCCGACCATGTATAATAAATTTAATAAGCTCACTCTAGCAGCTGCGGTTTCGGCAGCTGTCTTCGCAAGCCAGGCACACGCTGGCGGTTATCAAATTAACGAGCAAAGCGTTAGTGGCCAAGGCTACAGCCATGCAGGGCGCAGCTCTAACGTACACGATGCCACCATTGTGTACGGTAACCCGGCAGGTATGTCGTTTCTGGACCGTGCGCAGTTCACGGTGGGGGGCACTTATCTTAATGCGAATACAGATATTAGTAACGTTAGTGCCTCTCAAAGCGTTGCTGGGGCAGGTGGCTCGACGGAGATATCAGGATCCAATGACGGTGATATGGTGCCCGGTACGCTAGTGCCTTTTGCCTTCTACGCCCAGCCAGTCAATGACCAGTTAGCCTTTGGTTTTGGTTTATATGCACCTTTTGGCTCAAAAACTGAGTACGAAGATGGTTTCCAAGGGCGTAATCAGGGTAACTATACCGAAGTCAAAGTGATGACGGCTCAACCCACGGTCTCCTATCGTTTTAACGAGCAGTGGGGTGTGGGGTTGGGCATTACCTATAACCGCGTTGATGGCGAGCTGCATCGCCAGGTTCCGGCGGTTACTCCGGTTGGACCTACGGAAGTTGACTCGCGTGTTGAGGGCGACGACGACGCATGGGGATATAACTTGGGGGTGATTTATCAGCCGGTGCCCGAAACCACATTTGGCTTAACGTACCGCTCAAAAGTGGACTTCAATTTGGAGGGTAGTTTCTCCGCAAGTTCACCTGAACTTGATCAGATAGGCCTAGGGACCATAACGGATACTGCTGCATTGGATTTGACCACGCCTGAAACGGTCAATTTTTCAGTAACCCAGCAAATGAGTGACAATCTCAAACTCATGTTTGGCGCTTCCTGGTCGCGCTGGAGCCGCTTTGATCAAATCCTGGTTAATGGCGCTGAACGTGGAAAGCTTACTGACGAGCAGCAAAATTATTCCAATGCGTGGGCGTTTGCCACAGGTGGTGAGTATCAACTGACCCCTGAGCTTGCTTTGCGAGCAGGATTGGCGCTGGACTTTACGCCAACACAGGATGCGACACGCAGTGTGCGTATTCCCTCCGATAATCGGCGTATCTTCTCGCTGGGTGCTGGGTGGAGCCCAACGCCTGATTTAACGCTTGATTTTGCTTACTCTTATCTAACCGAGCGTTCAACTCATGTGGATCAAACAAAGACGGATAATAACCCTGTCTCAGAGGCATTGCCGGCTGTTACATCTACCTACTCCGCTGACTATAAAAACGAAGCCCACGGCTTTGGTGCTCAGTTGACCTATCGTTTTTAAACTTATCGTTTTTAAGCCCATGTTTTAGGCGTCTTGATGGAATAAGTTTCTTACGCGTTAAATAATCGGCAGCTCTACTCCTGAACCCGGCACTCGCTGGGTTCAGGCATTCGTCGTAATGGCGAGTGGATGCGAGAAACGCCAGGTTTCGTTACAATGGGTTTTCAGAATTTCGCCGCTGTGGTGCTGGCTTGGAATCATCAAGCCAAGACGCCACAGCGGCGCGTCTTTCTTTTGAACCATGTCATATTGACCAAGGCCAGGGCGATCCATGTTGGAAACCAACCCGATACATAACCAGATCAAGGACCTGTCTGAGCGGACAGACGTTCTTAGGGGGTATCTTTGACTATGCCGAGCGTAAAGATCGGCTAGAAGAAGTCTCTCGCGAGCTCGAAGACCCGAATGTCTGGAACGACCCGGACTACGCACAAAAGCTGGGTAAAGAGCGCTCTTCCCTGGAAGCCATTGTGGCAACCATCGACGAACTGGACCAAGGCCTTGGCGACAGCCGCGACCTTCTGGAACTCGCCGAGATGGAAGAGGATGAGGACACGGTTGAAGAAGTGCGCCAAGAGCTTGATGGCCTTCAGGTCGCGCTTGAAAAGCTCGAATTTC
The DNA here is from genome assembly GCF_052379685.1 of Halomonas sp. 111. NCBI lineage: Bacteria > Pseudomonadati > Pseudomonadota > Gammaproteobacteria > Oceanospirillales > Halomonadaceae > Halomonas > Halomonas sp. 111. Next base: position 171,315 of record NZ_JBQSYV010000004.1, on the reverse strand, counting down.
GTCGCATGTTCTCCGGCGAAATGGATGAAAATAACGCCTACCTGGATATTCAATCCGGTTCGGGCGGTACGGAAGCGCAGGACTGGGCCAATATTCTGCTGCGCATGTATCTGCGCTGGGCAGAAAGCCACGGGTTCAAGGCTGAAATAACCGAAATTTCCGCAGGCGAAGTCGCAGGTATCAAGTCGGCCTCGCTGCATGTTCAGGGCGACTATGCGTTCGGTTGGCTGCGTACTGAAACCGGTGTTCACCGGCTGGTGCGTAAAAGCCCGTTCGACTCCGGCGGCCGTCGTCATACGTCGTTTGCGTCGGTATTCATGTCCCCGGAAGTTGATGACAGCTTCGAGGTTGATATTAACCCTTCGGACCTGCGCGTTGATACGTATCGCTCCAGCGGTGCGGGCGGTCAGCACGTTAACACCACCGACTCAGCGGTGCGGATTACCCACGAACCTACCGGTATTGTGGTGGCTTGCCAGAACCAGCGTAGTCAGCATGCCAACCGTGACTTCGCCATGAAGCAGTTAAAGGCGAGGCTCTGGGAGCATGAAATGCAAAAGCGTAATGCCGCCAAGCAGGAAGCGGAAGACTCCAAGGCCGATATCGGCTGGGGCAGCCAGATTCGCTCTTACGTGCTTGATGACCAGCGTATCAAGGATTTGCGCACCGGCGTGCAGTCCAGCAACTGTGACAAGGTACTCGACGGCGACCTGGACCAGTTTATCGTCGCCAGTCTCAAGCAGGGTTTGTAATCTTTTTAGCGTTCGAACATGAATAGGGTGCCCCATGGCTAACCAAGACGCGTCTTCTCCTGAAAACGAAAATCATCTTATTGCCGAACGTCGCGCCAAGCTCACCGCGCGTCGTGAACTGGCCGCAGAGCAAGGGAAGAGTGCTTTCCCGAATGACTTTCGCCGCGATAGCCTGACCGTTGAGCTGCAGGAACGGCTGGGCGAGAAGGAAAAAGCCGAGCTGGAAACGCTTGACCATCACGCATCCGTGGCGGGGCGGATCATGCGCCAGCGCGGTCCGTTTATCGTGATTCAGGACGTGGCGGGGCAGATCCAGCTTTACGTGGATAAAAAAGGCCTGCCGGCGGATGTGCTTGATGACATCAAGAGCTGGGATATTGGTGATATCGTGGCAGCGCGCGGCCCGGTGCATAAATCCGGCAAGGGCGACCTGTACGTGATGATGGTCGATGCCCAGCTTCTGACCAAGAGCCTGCGCCCGCTGCCGGATAAATTCCACGGCTTGACGGACCAGGAGGCGCGCTATCGCCAGCGCTATGTGGATCTGATCATGAACCCGCAGTCGCGCAAAGCGTTTGAAACGCGGGCAGCGGTGATCAGCTCCATGCGCCGTTTCTTTGAAACGCGTGGCTTTATGGAAGTGGAAACGCCGATGCTTCAGGCGATTCCTGGCGGTGCGACGGCGCGTCCGTTTGTGACTCACCACAACGCGCTGGATATGGATATGTATCTGCGCATCGCGCCTGAGCTTTATCTTAAGCGTTTGGTGGTGGGTGGTTTCGAGAAAGTCTTCGAAATCAACCGCAACTTCCGTAATGAAGGTCTTTCGACGCGGCACAATCCTGAATTTACCATGGTCGAATTCTACTGGGCGTATGCCGACTATAACGACCTGATGGATATGACCGAAGCGATGCTGCGCACTGCAGCCGAAGAAGTGCTGGGCACCACCACGCTTGAGTACCAAGGGGCAAGCTACGACTTTGGCCAGCCGTTCAAGCGGTTGACGCTTAAACAGTCGATTCTGGATCACGGTGATGGCATTACCGATGCAGACCTGGGTAGCCTTGAAGCGGCGCGCGTGACCGCTCAGGCGCTGGGCATCAAGGTCAAAGACAGCTGGGGCCTAGGGAAAGTCCAAACGGAAATTTTCGAAGAAGTGGCCGAGCATAAGCTCGACCAGCCGACGTTTATTACCGAATACCCGGCTGAAGTCAGCCCGCTGGCGCGCCGCAACGATGCTAATCCGTTTGTCACTGACCGCTTCGAGTTCTTTGTGGGCGGGCGTGAAATTGCCAACGGCTTCTCGGAGCTAAACGATGCCGAGGACCAGGCCGAGCGCTTCCGCGCACAGGCCGCCGAGAAAGATGCAGGCGACCTGGAAGCGATGTACTACGATGCTGACTACGTGCGTGCACTGGAGTACGGCATGCCGCCTACCGCCGGTGAGGGTATCGGGATTGATCGTTTGGTCATGCTGTTTACCGACAGTGCGTCCATACGTGATGTATTGCTGTTCCCAGCAATGCGCCCTGAGGCTGAGTAGCACGCTGGATGGAATGAGGTAGACTAAAAGTTGGTAAGGGCGCGATTTAGCGCCCATAATGGTCAACGTTTCGACGGCGAGGAGAATCCCATGAAACTGCTAAACCGCTCCGCTCTGAGCGTCAGGCCGACCCAGCCCTTTGTGGACTGGATCAATGCGCTGGAACCCACCATGGGAGACGACGACCTGACACTGGACGACGTCGAACGTGAAAGTACCATTTACCTGATTCCTGAAATGGATACCCCGGAAGCGCTCGAAACCTTCGTGCACGACCGCTATGTAGAAATCCTCGAAACCGAGTTGCGCGCTTGGGAAGAGGATGAGCGCCAATGGCCAGAGCCGCTTGATTGGGCGCTGTTCAAGTCATTTCTTAGCGTTGAGCACAGTTATCTCGCCATCGATCTGGATGATGAGACAGCGCTTGAAATTTCTGACGTTGATGATGCGTTACTGCTCGACAGCGACCAGGATTAACGTTCGGCACTAGTTAGGCGCTATCTCATCATGACGTAACTCATGACGCACTTCTGCTCTTGGGCAGTTGTGCTCAGACACGTTAAAACCGGCTTAGGCCGGTTTTAACGTGTTAGCCGTTTCGTTTTAGGAATACCCCACTCATGCGACTGTTTCAAACCCGTCCTGGAGACGACGGTCTGCCCGGGCCGGAGCGTGCCTTGGCGGTATTGGCCCTGATTACTGGCACGCTAATGGCGGTGATGGACACCACCATGATTAATTTGGCGCTGCCGACCATTGCCGCAGACTTAAACGCCTCTGCTGCACGCTCGGTGTGGATCACCAACATGTTTCAGGTGGTGTGTGCCGCCTTCTTGCTGGTGTTTGCCGGGGTCAGCGAGCTGGTAACGCGGCGGCGTATTTATCTGTTTGGGCTTGGCACGTTTATGGTGGGCGCATTGGGGGCGGCACTGTCGCGTAATTTAGAAACGCTGCTGGTGTTTCGTGCCTTGCAGGGGCTGGGCGCCGCTGCCACGCTCTCTATTGGCCCTTCGCTTTACCGGGCGATATTTCCCTCTCGCCTATTGGGTAGTGCGTTAGGGCTAAGTGCGCTTGTTGTCGCGGGTGGTTATGCCGCAGGGCCAACGCTGAGCGGCGTCATTTTATCTTTTGCGGACTGGCCGTGGTTGTTTGCGCTTAATCTGCCCCTGGGGCTGTGCTCGTTATGGTTTGCCAAGCGCGCACTGCCTCGGGATAAGCCCCGGCAAGGAAGTTTTGATGTTCTGGGGGCGCTGTTGTCCATGCTGATGCTGGCGAGTTTCTTTCTGGCCATGGACGCGGTGGGGCACGCAGCACCGTTTGGCCTGGTGGGCGCCTGGATACTGCTTACCATAGCAAGTGCTGCCGGATTTATTATGCGCCAACGTCGCGCGCTTTATCCTTTGCTACCGCTGAGTATGTTTGCTGAAAAGCGCTTTACGCTTGCGGTATCCGCCTCAGGCCTTGCGTTTATTGGTCAGGGTCTGACCTTTGTCGCGCTGTCGTTTTATTATCAGGAGCAAATGGGGCTTTCGCCCCTGGAGACCGCTTGGCTGTTTACCCCGTGGCCGCTTGGGATCATGCTGGTAGGGCCGTTGGCGGGTCGTTTGGCGGATCGAATCAATCCAAGCGTGCTTTCAAGCACCGGCCTGGGGTTGATCATTATCGGTCTGGTCGCTCTGGCGCTGGTGGATGAAACCATGGGCGTCATGGAAAGCCTATGGCGTACGGCGCTGTGCGGTATCGGTTTTGGTCTGTTCCAGCCACCCAATAACCGCGAAATGATGGGCAGCCTTCCGGCGGAGCGCAGTGCCAGTGTGTCGGGCGTGATGAGCACTATTCGCACGGTAGGTCAGTCGTTAGGGGTGGCGATAGTCGGGGCGGCATTAGCGCTTGGGTTTGAGGTTCAGATAACCCTCTGGCTGGGAGCGGCGACGTCGTTTCTGGCGCTTCTGGCAAGCCTTTCAAGAGTGTCGCTTGCCCGGCGTGCACTGGTTGAACGCCGGGCATCGTCTGGTGGCTAGTAAGCGCGTACAATAAAAATGTTGAATATCGAGGAGAGCATTAATGACGGTGCAAGCACAGATTGAACAGAAGTTAGCGGCGCTAGTGCCTGAAGTAGTGCGCGTGGAGAACGAAAGCCACATGCACAGCGTGCCCGCCAACTCCGAAACCCACTTCAAGGTAACGCTGGTTAGTGACATTTTCGATGGCCTGATGCCGGTGAAGCGTCACCAGAAAATCTACGCACTGTTGGCCGATGAGCTTTCCGGCCCGGTGCACGCGCTAGCTCTGCATCTTTATACGCCGGTTGAATGGCAGGCGAGAGGGGGCGAGCGTCCTGATTCACCCAACTGTCGTGGCGGCGGCCAGTGACGCCAGAGGTTACCCGGCGCCACTACCTGGATGCCATGGGCATTACCGCCTGGGCATCGCGCTATCAACTGCCCAATGCGCTGCCGACCGAAGCTTGCGAGTGGGATGAGACGCCGCCGGAAAGAACGCCCCCGCGTGAGCGTCTCCAGGCGTTGCTTGACGACGCGCCAACCCCGCGTAGCGAGCCCAAGGCGCCGAGCGTTAACTCGCCTGCGCCAGCGCCTTCTTCAGTGCGTGCTTTGCTCGGCCAAGCGCCAGCGGATAAGCCGCCTGCTGAACCAATGCCCGTTGAATCAGTACCCGTTGAAGCCGTACCTGGCTCGATGCCTGCGGTATCAGCTAAACCGCTGCAATTTTCGCTTTCCTGCGTGTGTATAGGACAGCGATGGTTGAGCTTGCACCCTGGCGAGATAACGCCCCAGGCGCAGCGCCTGCTTGCCAACATTTGGCAGGCCGTTGGTATCGCGCCGGATGCGTTGTCCAGCGTCACGCTGTTTAAGTGGCCGTTAATGGCCAATACCTTTGCAGAAGACCCTCTTGAAGAAGCCAGAGAAGGGCTCTCTGCGTTTATGTCAGGCTGTGCGAGTCGGCAGGGCTGGGCGCTTGAGCGCGTACTCTGGTGGGGGGAGCAACCCGAAGACGATAGCGCTGCTGATATCCTTAGCGTTTTGAATATTCAGCAAGCGCGTAGCGATACGCTGGAACTGCCGATATGGCAGGGCGTCGCGCTTGAACATCTTGCTAAAAATGGCGCTGCCAAGCGTGACCTTTGGCCCCAGCTGCACGCATTAGGACAGCAGTGGAAAACACTCAACGACCCCGAAAATGATCGCTGAGCTTCAGGCAAGCGACGGCCTACGCTTAGTCACTCTTGAAGCGCAGGCCCAAAGTGGAGCGAGTGAGCGCCAGCTTAATGCGGCATTAACCGATACGGATGCCTGCGTAGTGGGCTGTTTTCAAGAAAATGCCCTGGTAGGCTATGCGCTGGTAGCGCGCTTACCCTTTGATGCTGAGCTTCAAGCCATTGGTGTAGACCCTGCTCACCGCCATTTAGGGCTGGGGTATGGGTTAATGCAGGCAGTGATGTTAAAAGCGGCTGAGTGGCAAAGTGAGCGTGTACTGCTGGAAGTGCGGGCGAGCAACAAGGCTGCGATTAGCCTTTATCAACGTTTTGATTTTAAGGTGGATGGGCAGCGTAAAGGCTACTACCCGGCAGTACAGGGTGCCGCCGGGCGTGAAGACGCACTGCTAATGTCGCGTACGCTTAGTTAGCGATCCCTTCAAACTTGCTGAGTAAGCTGTTCAAACGGCGTTCCCACTCTTCGCGCTCTTGCTTGAGTTTGGTGTTTTCGTCGCGTAGCTCTTCATTTTCCAGCTTCATCATTTCCAACGCTTCCACCGTATCGGTGACTTTTTGCTCAAGCTGATTGAACAGTTCCAGGCTCATGTAAACCTCCAGGTTATGAAAACAAACAACAGGCGTGCCAACAGGTTGAATCAAGCGAGCGTAACGCCCGTAGGCGTCATCGGCAAGCGCTGTTTACGGGGTTTGACGTTGATAAAGCCGGGCAGTACTTTCACCCGCTTGGGTTTCGCGGTGTAGCTGCCAGTTAGCAGGAGGCGTTGGGTCTAATGAGCGTTCGGTTTCCAGGTAAATCATGGCGTCGGGCGCGAGCCAGCCAAGAGTCTCCAGTGCGTTACAGCAACGTGTAGCAAGCCCCTGGTGAAAGGGTGGGTCAAGAAATACCAGGTGATAAGGGCTAGGCGGCTGGCTCAAGAACGTGTTTGCATCGCATGCAGTGACTTGGCCTCGGGTTGCGCCAAGCGTGGCCAGGTTTTGGGTAATATAGGCGGCTACACTGTTGTCACGTTCGATAAAGTCAACGTGAGCGGCACCGCGCGAAAGCGCTTCAATACCCAGTGCGCCGGTGCCCGCGAACAGGTCCAGCACATGTTGGCCATAGAGCTGCTGCCCCAGCCAGTTAAACAGCGTCTCACGTACTCTGTCTGGCGTTGGCCGTAAGCCGGGCCGGTCAAGCACAGGTAGCTGGCGGCGGCGAAAATCACCACCGATAATACGAAGCTTGCCAGGCTGCCGAGTGGGCGTGCCTTTGGAAGCGGATGGGCGAGAGGAGCGTTGTCGTGTCATATCGGGGATTGTAGCGGGCTACTTATCCAAAGTCTTGGTTGGCGGTGGTAGGATGGTCACAATGTTCACCTTTTAAGTCGGATGACTCCCATGTTTGGTTTTTTCAAACGTAAGAAAAAGCACGACTCCCAACAGGAGCCGCAAGAGCAACGCCCGCAGGAACTCAATGATGATGCGCAGCTTGACGAGCCGCCGCAGGAACCGCTAGCCGACGTTGAAAATGGCGCGCCGGTGAAAGAGCCTGAGCCCGAGGTTAAGCCAGAGCCGCCTGAGCCTGAGGTCGAGCCTGCGCCAGCGCCTCCTGAGGTTAAGCCAGAGCCGTCTGAGCCTGAGGTTGAGCCTGCGCCTCCTGAAGTTAAGCCAGAACCGCCTGAGCCTGAGGTTGAGCCCGCGCCAGCGCCTCCTGACGTTAAGCCAGAGCCGTCTGAGCCGGAGGTTGAGCCCGCACCTGCGCCTCCCGAGGAGAAGCCGGAATCGCCGGAACCCGAAATTAAGCCAGCGCGTGAGCCCGATATTAGCCCGGTTCCTGAGCCTGAAGTCGACCCGGAATCGGCTGAGCTTGACGTTCAGCCGAAGGTCCAGCCCGAACAGAAGCCTGCACTTCAAGAAAAGCCGGTGGCCACAAGTGGTGAGAAGAAGGGCTGGTTTGCGCGAATTAAGTCAGGCCTGGGCAAAACGCGCGCTAACTTAACCGACGGCATCGCCGATCTGTTTTTGGGAAAAAAGCAGATTGATGATGAGCTTTTAGAGGATCTGGAAACCCAGCTGCTGATGGCGGATGTGGGGATTGAAGCGACCAGCGAGATTATTGGACGCCTTGAAGCACGCGTCTCGCGTAAAGAGTTGAATAACCCTGAGGCGCTTTATCGTGCGCTTCAGGAAGAGCTGGCTGCCATGCTTGGGCAGGTGGCAACGCCGCTTGATTTGAGTAAGCAAACGGACGGCCCCTTTGTGATTTTGGTAGTAGGGGTGAACGGCGTGGGTAAAACCACGACGATCGGCAAGCTGACTCAGCGTTTTCAGCGCGAGGGAAAAAGCGTCATGCTGGCCGCAGGGGATACCTTCCGGGCGGCGGCGGTTGAGCAGCTTAAGGTGTGGGGGGAGCGCAATAGCGTACCGGTCATCGCTCAGCATACTGGCGCCGATAGCGCTTCGGTCATTTATGATGCAGTCGCCGCCGCCAAAGCGCGCGGCGTGGATATCCTTATTGCCGATACGGCAGGTCGCTTGCACAATAAAAGCCATCTGATGGAAGAGTTAAAGAAGGTCCATCGTGTGATGCAAAAGCTGGATAGCACAGCGCCGCATGAAGTGATGCTGGTGCTGGATGCAGGTACGGGGCAAAACGCGATTGCGCAGGCGAGCACATTCCACGAAGCCGTGCCCATCACGGGGATTACGCTAACCAAGCTGGACGGTACGGCCAAAGGGGGAATTATTTTTGCCTTGGCCAAACAGCTTGAGACGCCCATTCGCTTTATCGGCGTAGGCGAAGGGCTGGACGATTTACGTCCCTTCGAGGCAGACGACTTCGTTAGCGCACTGTTTGACCGCCAAGAGGACGATGCCAGCGCATGATCGCTTTTGAGCATGTCGGCAAGCGCTATGGAGGGCGCTTTGAAGCCCTGGCGCATCTGGACTTTCGTGTGGCCCGCGGTGAAATGGTGTTTTTGACCGGCCACTCGGGCGCGGGTAAAAGCTCTTTGCTGCGCCTGATTATGCGACTTGAAAAGCCTAGCCGTGGGCGTGTGATCGTGGCGGGGCACGATATTGCCCAGCTTCATGCAAGCCAGGTGCCTTTTTATCGGCGCCAGATTGGGGTGGTGTTTCAGGATCACCAACTGCTGTTTGATAGAAGCGTGTTTCATAACGTCTCGCTGCCGCTGGATATTCAAGGCATTGAGCCACGGGAGTCGGCGCGCCGCGTGCGCGCCGCGCTCGATAAAGTGGGGCTTTTACACCGTGAGAAGGCCCTGCCCGTTGAGCTTTCCGGTGGTGAGCAGCAGCGTGTCGGCATTGCCCGAGCGGTGGTTAATAAGCCCGCGCTTCTCCTGGCCGATGAGCCAACCGGTAACCTGGACCCCCAGCTTTCCGCCGATATCATGGCGCTTTTTGAGGACTTCAATCGCATCGGCACCACGGTAATGATCGCAAGTCACGACCTCGCGCTGATTGCTCGCTTGCGCCACCGTATTTTGCGCTTGCGTGATGGGCGCTTAGTGGCTGATGAGGGCGCAGTATGAAACCATCGGCAACACCGCGTCGCGCAAAAGGCGCTGCACCGAAAGCGGGGCGCAAAGTATCTACCCAGCGTCAGGAAGCCCCACCTCCCAAACGGCGCGGAGCCAATTCGCAGCAAACGCGTTTTTCAAGCCGTTTACGTGCTTGGGGGCGCCACCACCGGGCGATGAGTTGGGACAGCTTTTATCGGCTGTTGCGCCACCCCGTCGGCAGCCTGCTGACAATGCTCGCGATTGCCATTGCCCTCGTGCTTCCGGCTGCGCTATGGCTGACGCTGGATAGTGCTCGATTGCTGGATGCCGAGCTGGATGAGAGCGCGACCCTCACGGTGTATTTAGAAACCACCGTTGACCCGGCTCAAGCGGCGCGGATTGATGAGGCGGTAAGCGCTGAGCAGGCGGTGCTAGAGACGCGCTTGATCAGTGCCGAGCAGGGCATGGTCGAGTTTCAAGAGTCGCTGGGGCTGGATGATGCGCTGGCGGGGCTGGATGCTAATCCGCTTCCCGCGAGCATCGTGGTGCGTCCACAAAGCGTGGAGCTGGCATCCATGGAGCAACTGTCTGTTACGTTAGCATCGCTGACAGGCGTTGATGAGGTTCGGGTAGATTTGGCCTGGGTGGAGCGCTTACGCCATTTGGCCGCACTTGGCCGACGCGTTGCGTTAGCGCTAGGTCTGCTGTTTGGATTAGGGGTGCTCTTGGTGGTCGGTAATACGATTCGCTTGGCCGTTGAAAGCCGACGCCGCGAAATCGAGGTGGTCATGCTGATTGGTGCCACGCACGCTTTTGTACGTCGCCCGTTTTTATACAGCGGGGCGTGGTATGGTCTTGGGGGCGGTATATTGTCGCTGGGTTTGCTGGGCTTGGGGAATCACTGGCTGTCGCTGCCGGTCGCCGCGTTAGCGGCTAGCTATGGTGCAAGCTTCTCGTTGCCGCAGCTGGATATCACAGGCTCTACAATTTTGCTATCCTGCAGTACACTATTAGGTTGGTTGGGCGCTTGGCTGGCAGTGACCCGTCATCTTTCCAGTATCCGCCCCCGCTAAGCGTGTGTGGCGCTGTCTGCGAACGGTAATAATGTTTTATTACTCTGGCTAGCGCCGACGCAATCTGGCTTAAGCCGATGGCACATTTCGGCAAAACAGGCAGCAGAAACAAGTGAACTTTGCCGCTTAGGCAAGGTCTTAATGGTTAATTGAGGCGTACGGACGTAAATACAACGACGTCATTACAACTACGTATGCCAATCACGATAGATGATAAGGGAGACCACCTGCACATGAGCACTAGTCTTCTACCGGTGGGACAGCTTTCTCCAGGTCACGACTTGGGCGGCTACATTCGAGCAGTTAACGGCATTTCGGTGCTGAGCGTTGAGGAAGAGCGCGAACTTGCTTTTCGTCTTTATGATGAAGCTGATTTAGAGGCTGCGCGCCGCTTGGTTCTCTCGCACTTGCGCTTTGTTGTGCATATTGCTCGCAGTTATTCAGGCTATGGGTTGCCCCAGGCAGACCTGATTCAGGAAGGTAACGTCGGCTTGATGAAAGCCGTAAAGCGTTTTGATCCTAACCAGGGGGTACGCCTGGTATCGTTTGCGGTTCATTGGATCAAGGCTGAGATACACGAATTTGTACTGCGTAACTGGCGGATTGTTAAAATCGCCACGACGAAAGCTCAGCGTAAGCTGTTCTTTAACCTGCGCAGCGCCAAGAAGCGCCTTGCCTGGTTGAACAACGATGAAGTAGATGCCATCGCTAAAGACCTCGACGTTAAGCCGGAAGTCGTGCGGGATATGGAAGGCCGCCTTTCCGCTTATGATGCAGGCTATGATGCTTCACCGAGCGATGACGAAGAGAGCACGTATCAGGCGCCCGCTTACTTTTTGGATGACGCCTCTGCTGACCCGGCGACCAAGCTTGAAGACAGTGATTTTGAGGAAGACTCAACGCGCCGTCTGCAGCTTGCTTTAAAAGGTCTGGATGAGCGTTCGCGGGACATTTTGCAGCGCCGCTGGCTGACCGATAATAAAGCGACCCTGCATGATTTGGCCGATGTGTACGGCGTTAGCGCTGAACGTATTCGCCAGCTCGAGAAAAACGCGATGAAAAAGCTGCGCCAAAAGATGGGCGATGCTATCGCGGCGTAAGTCTACGTAGTTAGCTGTTCATAGCCAAAAACCGGCCTCTATCAATTAGAGCGCCGGTTTTTTTATGGCTGTTTTATGCGTATGAAGTGGTTTTTTAACGCCGTGCTCTGACATATTTCCACAGCCCGCCGCCAGGCAGTATTAACGCGATAAAGCAGCAGGCTGCTGCGGGCGCTGCAACGTCCAAAAACGAGTCCAACGTCCAGTGGTTGAATAAACCATAGAGGTACCACACCTCATTGGGCCCGCCACCCACATATTCATGCTGGGCTACCTCACGGCCTAAAAAGATGGCCGCCACCAAAGAGCCCGCCACCCAGCGGCCAACAAACGGCCATAGCAAGCCTTGAAAGATCAGCGCGATAATCGTGTGCTCAAGGTGGGTAATATTCAAAAGTGCCTTCCTGTGGCAGGGGAGAGAGCATGTTAACAAAGAATGAGCCAACGTCCCTGTTGACCAACTTGATACTCTTAGGCGGGTTGTGGCGCTTCGAGCAGTAACTGCCTTGATAGAAGCGTCCACTGATCTTCCCAGTACTCAGTGGGCAGGCGTTTAAAGTCGCTGCGCACGTATTGAGAAATGCGTCCTTCCGCCTGGGCGGCGAGCAGGTTAGCGGCCGCTGAAGCTGGAATGCTGGCGCGGCGTCCTTCGCGCAGTTCGGCCTCACGAATAATCTGCTTGAGTTGTAGTTCCAAACGCTCAAATAGCTGATGAACGCGCTGGCGCAGGCGGGCTGTTTCGCCGGTCAATACATCGCCGCCCATCACTCGGGCAAGTCCTGGGTTCTTTTCGGCAAAGCCCAGTAGTAGCGCCAGGATAGTGCCGCAGCGGGGGATGGCGTCGGGCACCTCTTCTAAAATACGCGTAATGCGCGCAAAAATGCTCTCTTCAATAAAGTCGATTAAGCCCTCAAACATTCGCGCTTTGCTGGGAAAGTGGCGGTACAGTGCCGCCTCGGAAACGCCGACCTGGCGTGCAAGGGCGGCCGTGGTAATACGCTTTCCACTATCTTCTTCCAGCATTAACGCGAGTGCTTGAAGAATCTGCTCGCGACGGCGAGGTTTACGGTCGTCACTCATGACGTTAGCCCTCCGTTGCAGTTAGCTCGCGTCGGTAATAAGCGTACCTACGCCAGCGTTGGTGAAAATCTCCAACAACACTGCATGGGGAACACGGCCGTCGATAATATGCGCACTGTTAACGCCATTTTTAACGGCATCAAGCGCACAGCGTATTTTGGGCAGCATGCCGCCATAAATGGTGCCGTCGGCAATCAGGGCATCCACTTGAAGCGTGCTTAGCCCGGTTAATACCTTGCCTTCCGCATCCATGAGTCCGGCGACGTTGGTCAGTAGCATTAGCTTTTCAGCGTTTAACGCCTCGGCTAATTTACCCGCGACCAGGTCGGCGTTAATGTTGTAGCTATGGCCTTCATCGTCAACGCCGATGGGCGCGATCACTGGAATGAAGTCGCGGGCAGCGAGCATTTCGATCAGGTCTGTTGAAATGAACTCGACTTCTCCCACATGCCCAATATCGATAATTTCCGGAACGGTCATTTCGGGGCTTTGGTGCTCGACCTTGAGCTGGCGAGCACGAATTTGTGCGCCATCCTTCCCCGTTAGGCCTATTGCCTTGCCTCCGCTTTGGTTAATCAGGTTGACGATGCTTTTGTTCACCAGTCCGCCCAGTACCATTTCAACCACGTCCATGGTCTGGGAATCGGTCACACGCATCCCGTTCACAAAGCGCGATTCGATATTAAGCTTTTCAAGCAGGCTGCCAATTTGCGGACCGCCGCCATGAACCACTACGGGATTAATGCCAACTTCTTTCATTAGCACGATATCACGTGCGAAAGAGTTGATGAGCGTGTCTTCAGTCATCGCATTGCCGCCGTACTTGACCACAACGGTTTTGCCGGAGAACTGCTGAATATAGGGGAGTGCTTCGGAAAGCACCTCCACAACGACCTGCGGGTCGCGACTGGCTGAATTCATCGTGTTGTCCCTTGCTTGCTGTTTTCTTTTATCCAGATGATACGTGGCTAATGAATATTGTTATCGTGCTGCATATCACGAGTGCGCGGTTAAGCTGGCATCTCGGGAATTTTGAGTGCCGGTGCCACACGAGCTAACGCGTTGACAAAACATTCCCGTATACGCATTAGTGCCACGGCATTTTTCCCTTCAAAGCGCATCACCAAGGCAGGTGTCGTGTTGGATGCGCGACATAAGCCCCAGCCATCGGGGTAATCAACGCGAATGCCATCCAACGTGGTTTTAATACCTTCGCCGAAGTCACCTTCACGGGCAAGTGCCTCGATCAGGCCAAATTTTTCGTCATCACTAACGATTATATTAATTTCTGGCGTGCTTGGATCTTGAGGAAAGCGGTCAAAAAAGGCGTCTGCATCTTCGTTATAAAGCGCCAGAATTTCCAGCAGGCGCGCGGCGGAATAAAGGCCGTCATCAAAACCATACCAGCGCTCTTTGAAGAAAATATGGCCGCTCATTTCCCCGCCCAGCAGAGCGTTGGTTGCCTTCATGCGCGCTTTAATCAGCGAATGGCCGGTACGCCACATTTCTGGCTCGCCGCCCGCTTCGCTAATGACTCGGGCAAGGTTACCCGTACATTTAATATCATAGACCACCCTGGCGCTTGGGTTACGCGAAAGCATGTCGGTCGCAAAGGCCATCAGGAGGTGGTCAGAGTAGATGATGCGGCCGCGCGGTGTAACAACGGCAACTCGGTCGCCATCACCGTCAAAGGCAAGCCCGATATCCGCGCCGGTTGTCTGAACACTCTTGATCAGGTCTTGCAGGTTTTCAGGCTTGCCGGGGTCAGGGTGGTGGTTAGGAAAATGGCCGTCAATCTCACCAAACAAGACCGTTGTTTCAACCCCCAACTGCTTGATTAGCTCGGGTCCTAGCTCACCGGCGACGCCGTTACCGCAGTCTACAACGGCTTTGATAGGACGCTTGACGCTAACATCTTCCAAAATACGGGTAAGGTACGCGTGCCGGATGTCGTATTGATGAACGCTGCCTTGGCCGCTGGTGAGATCATGGGTGTGAATGCGGTCATACAGCGCGGCAATAGCGTCGCCTGATAATGTTTCACCTGCCAGGACAATTTTGAAGCCATTGTAGTCGGGCGGGTTATGGCTGCCGGTCACCATGACGCCTGAGCAGCTCTCAGGCATCACGTGGGTGGCAAAGTAGAGGACAGGCGTGGGCACCATGCCGATATCAATAACGTCGCGCCCAGCGGCTGTTAAGCCTCGAATCAGGGCGGCTTGCAGGCGCTCGCCGGATAAACGACCGTCTCTGGCAACGATGACACACTGCTCACCCCGGGCGGCCGCTTCTGAACCAATCGCACGGCCAATCCACTCTGCGGTGGATTCGCTCAGCGTGTTATCGACAATGCCACGGATATCATAGGCACGAAAAATCGAAGCAGGTACATCCATTGGCTACTCCTGTCAGTGCGTAACGTTCGCCCGAGCCTTGTTAATGACGGACAGTATTAATGCCGCCCCGTATTAATGACGGCCAGTGCTGCCAAATCCGCCGCCGCCTCGGGTGGAGTCGGTAAAGGCATCAACAATAGAGAGCTCTGCTTGCACCACCGGCACGAGAACATACTGGGCTAGCCGCTCAAAGGGCGACAGTGTAAAAGCGCTTTGGCCACGGTTCCACACCGAAATCATCAGCTCACCCTGGTAGTCTGAATCGATTAGACCTACCAGATTGCCCAATACAATGCCGTGTTTATGGCCCAGGCCCGAGCGGGGAAGAATCATGCCAGCAAGGCTTGGGTCTTCAATATAGATGGCAAGACCCGTTCGTACGAGTTGGCATTCGCCAGGATTGAGCGTTAGCGGTTCGTCGAGCAGCGCCCGCAGGTCCATGCCCGCAGCGCCATCAGTGGCGTAGTGCGGCATGTGGTCGTGTAAGCGCTCATCAAGCACTTTGCACTGCAGGCGGGGACGGGTGGTCATGTAGAACTCCAACATTTAAAAAAACGATAGTAAAAAGGATATTGAAAACAGCTTTAAAAACAGGTGCTAAGGGCTAGAGCAGCGCTAGCGCTTGACGAACAATGACCTGCGCAAGCTGAGTTTTTGGCTGAGGGGATTCCAAACGCTGCTCGGTGCCTTGCGCTGTGCGCCAGAGCAGCAGCGCGGCATTCTCATTGCTGCCAAAGCCCAGGCCCGCTTGAGAGACGTCATTGGCGACAATCATATCAAGCCCCTTGCGGTTAAGCTTATCGTGGGCGTAATGCTCCAGTTGCTGTGTCTCTGCGGCAAACCCTACGACCAAGGGGCGTTGTTCGGTAGGCAGCGCGGCCACATCGGCAATGATGTCAGGATTTTTGATCAGTGTAAGCGTGAACGTATCGCTATCTTCCTGCTTTTTAAGCTTGTGCTCGGCAGGCGATGCCGAACGGTAATCAGCCACTGCCGCGCAGCCAATAAATAACGCCGCCTCAGGCGCCCGGTGCATGGCTTCTTGATGCATTTGCTCGGCCGATTCAACGTCAATACGCGTAACGCCGTTGGGCGTTGGTAGAGCCACAGGCCCGCTAATCAGAGTAACCGTAGCGCCCTGCGCTACCGCCGCCGCCGCCAAGGCGTAGCCCATTTTACCTGAGCTGTGATTGGATAGGTAACGCACGGGATCAAGCGCTTCACGGGTAGGGCCTGCAGTGATGACTACATGAGGGGCGTTGCCTGCCTGGGGGGCACCTGAAAAGAGGCGTGCAACAACCTCAAAGATAGCATCAGGCTCGCTCATACGCCCTGGACCTACATCGCCACATGCCTGGTCGCCCGCCGCGGGGCCGATAAGTTGCCAGCCATCAGCGTGCAGTTGCGCTACATTGCGTTGCGTCGCCGGGTGGCGCCACATGGCCTGGTTCATGGCCGGGGCGATCAGCCTGGGGGCTTCACTGGCCAGGCACAGCGTGGTGAGTAAATCATCCGCCATGCCGTGGACCAGTCGCGCCATCAGGTCCGCCGTTGCGGGAGCGATCAGGATAATATCCGCCCAGCGGGCGAGCTCAATATGCCCCATCCCGGCTTCCGCTTCCGGGTCAAGCAGAGACGTGCGCACCGGCTCGCCGGATAACGCCTGCAGTGTCAGTGGCGTAATAAACGCCTGAGCACCACTGGTCATTACCACACGCACTTCACAACCGGCTTGTTTAAGCAGCCGCACGATCAGCGCGCTTTTGTAAGCCGCTATGCCTGCACTAATGCCCAACAGAATGCGTTTACCTGCAAGCGTTGAGAGCGTCGTTGGAGTAACAGAGGCAGAAACCATGGTAAAGGGCCCATATGCGCGTTCTTAAAGAGGCTTACCATACCATTCGTCTTGCTAATTTGGCATGTTGCTACAAATAATGCGTAAGCCAGGTTTACTGAGCTTTTTGCGTACATGTCTTTGGGGTGAGGAGGTAGGGGGATGGGGATAAATCATTGGCCGGAGGGTGAGCGGCCGCGAGAAAAGCTATTAACCATGGGCGCGCAGACGCTTTCTGATGCAGAGTTGCTGGCGATTTTCTTGCGCGTGGGCGTGCAGGGGCGTTCGGCGGTTGATTTGGCGCGTGATCTGCTCACCGCATTTGGTGGCCTGCGTCCGCTGCTGGAAGCGGACCAGGCAAGCTTTTGCGCGGCGCACGGTCTGGGGAGTGCCAAGTTTGCCCAACTGCAGGCCACGCTTGAAATTTCAAAGCGCCATTTAGCCAGCCAATTGGCACGTGGCAACGCGCTGACATCGCCTGAACTGGTGCGTCATTACCTGAGCTCTCAACTGCGCCATTTGGGGCATGAGGAGTTCGCGGTAATTTTTTTAGACACACAGCACCGAATTATTCGCTATGAATCCCTGTTTCGCGGTACCCTAGACAGCGCCTCCGTTTACCCCCGCGAAGTTGCCAAGCGCGCATTAGAACTTAGCGCTGGCGCCGTTATCCTGGCCCACAATCACCCCTCCGGTGTGGCTGAGCCAAGCGATGCTGACCGTCGTATCACCGAACGCTTAAAAGAGGCCCTTGGCCTCTTTGACGTACGTGTCTTGGATCATTTCGTGGTGGGAGATGGAGACGTGGTCTCTTTTGCTGAGCGCGGCTGGCTATAGGCAGTAGATAGAGGGCAGGCATTTAATGTCTGCTGTCTAGGTAAAATACCTAAAAAGTGGCTTTTTTACGCCTTTTTAGACGGTTTTGCTTGCCGGTGGTCCGGTGCTCTGGTATAAAGTGCCACCTTTAAACTTGGGTTGAATAACGGATTTGGGTACAGCTAGACGGTTAACGGCGTCGACTCCCTCTCTTCCGGTTTGCCCGACAGTTTTGAACACTCAGGCTTATATCCTGGCCAAGCGGTTGGAGGCTCTCATGTCCAAAGTATGTCAGGTTACCGGCAAGCGTCCGGTAACTGGTAATAACGTTTCACACTCCCAGCGTAAGACACGTCGTCGTTTCTTGCCGAACCTGCACTCCCATCGTTTTTGGGTTGAAGCCGAAAACCGCTTCGTCAAGCTGCGCGTTTCCTCCAAGGGCATGCGCATCATCGACAAGAAAGGTATCGAGACGGTTCTGGCTGATATCCGTAAGCGCGGCGACGCCATCTAAGACAGCATTTTTGGGAGAGTAAAACCATGCGCGATAAGATCAAGCTGGTGTCCAGTGCCGGTACAGGCCACTTCTACACCACTGATAAGAACAAGCGGAACACGCCGGATAAGTTCGAATTCAAGAAATACGACCCGGTTGTCCGTAAGCACGTTATCTACAAGGAAGCCAAGATCAAGTAATCGCGTAAGCGATGATGATCGGCTTCCACTGCAGGCGAGCGCCTGTTGAAAAACCCGGCCCGTGCCGGGTTTTTGCATACATGGGGTTTGCAGATGCAGGCGACTTAATAGTGGCTTCGCATTGTCTGCCTTGTAAGTGCCTATCCTGTCGATACCCCTATCGTTAATCAGGTTCTCTTCATGCCCGAACTGCCCGAAGTCGAAACTACCAAGCGTGGTATTGCTCCCTATTTGGAAGGCCAGGAAATTACCGAGGTGCGTGTACGTCAGCCGCGCTTGCGTGTTCCGGTGCCTGACGATTTGGCTGAGCGTTTGGTCGGTGCGCGTATTGGCACCCTGACTCGGCGTGCCAAATACCTGCAAATCCCTGTAAAGCAGTCGCCAAACGATGCAACGTTGCTGTGGCACCTGGGAATGTCGGGCAGTTTGCGCATTGCCCAAGTGGGGGATATCCCCAAAAAGCATGATCATGTCGATGTGGTCACCGCAGACGGCTATGTGTTGCGCTATCATGACCCACGTCGCTTTGGTTTTGTGGATTGGCAGTTAGGCGATGGGACGGCAGACCGGCGCCTTGTCCACCTTGGGCCTGAGCCGTTTGATGAGGCCTTTAATGGCCAGTGGCTATATGCGCTTTCGCGTAACAAGCGCGTGGCGGTAAAACCCTTTTTAATGGATAACCGGGTCGTGGTGGGCGCGGGGAATATTTACGCCACTGAAGCGCTGTTCATGGCCGGTATTGACCCACGTCGTGCAGCCGGGCGTATTTCTCTTGCCCGCTATGAGCAGTTGGCGGCGGCTGTGAAAGAAGTATTGGCGGCGGCTATCACTCAAGGTGGTACCACGCTGCGCGATTTTGTGAGCGGCCAGGGTGAGCCTGGTTATTTTGCTCAGCGGTTAAATGTTTATGGGCGCCAGGGGCAACCCTGCTTACGCTGCGG
Organism: Halomonas sp. 111; assembly: GCF_052379685.1. Classification (NCBI taxonomy): domain Bacteria; kingdom Pseudomonadati; phylum Pseudomonadota; class Gammaproteobacteria; order Oceanospirillales; family Halomonadaceae; genus Halomonas; species Halomonas sp. 111. Next base: position 152,346 of record NZ_JBQSYV010000004.1, on the reverse strand, counting down.
TAGGGAGCTTCGGCGTATTACGCTTGGCCAGCGCGCCAGTGTGTTTTGCCCTGGCTGTCAGCATTGATAGCTGATTACCCTTTTGTTATCTGTTGTCTACGCTTTTGGAGACTGTTGTGACTCAACGCCTGCGCTTAAATAAAAACGCCGATCGCCGCTTAAAAGCAGGCCATCTGTGGATCTACTCCAACGAAGTGGATATTAAAGAAACGCCGCTTAAGAATTTCACTGCTGGCGAAACCGCGTTGGTCGAGGCCTCTAACGGTAAAGTCCTGGGCGTGGCGTATATCAATCCGCACTCGCTGATTGCGGGCCGCGTGATGTCCCGTGATCCGGATATGCGTCTGGACCGTTCGCTGTTTGTACACCGTTTCAATCAAGCGCTGTCACTGCGTCAGCGTTTATATGCCAAGCCTTTTTACCGCCTGATTCACGGTGAGGGTGACCTGCTGCCAGGCCTGGTGATTGACCGTTTTGGCGATGTATTGGTTGTTCAGCTAAATACCGCCGGCATGCAGGCGCTGGCCGATGAGATTGTCGATGCGCTTGAGAAAGTGGTTAAACCTGACGTCATCGTGTTCCGTAACGATACCGGCGGGCGTCGTCAGGAAGGGCTGGAAGCTCACGTCGACGTAGTGAAAGGCACGCTGCCCGACGAAGTATTGATTGAAGAGAACGGCACACGCTTTGCCGTGCCGGTGCTGAACGGTCAGAAAACCGGTTGGTTCTTTGATCACCGCGAGAACCGCGCTTGGCTGAACCGCCAGGTGGCTGGCAAGCGCGTGCTGGATGTCTTTAGCTATGTGGGTGGCTGGGGTGTCCAGGCGGCGGCCAATGGCGCCTCTGAGGTGCTGTGTATCGATGCTTCAGGCCCCGCGCTTGAGCAAGTGGCGCGAAATGCTGAGCTTAACGGTGTACAAGAGCAGGTCGCCATTGGCGAAGGCGATGCCTTTGAAGCTTTGGCAGCACTGAAAGCCGACGGCGAACAGTTCGACGTGGTGGTTCTGGATCCGCCGGCGTTTATCAAGAAGCGTAAGGATATTCCTAATGGCGAGCGGGCCTATGCGCGCTTAAATCGCGAAGCGATGCGTTTGCTGGGCCGCGATGGCCTGTTGCTTTCAGCGTCGTGCTCCATGCACCTGGGGGAAGATCGCTTGGTAGATGTCGTGCGAGGCGCGGTACGTCATCAGGATCGCCATGGGCAGGTGATCTTCCAGGGCCATCAAGGGCCAGACCACCCCATTCACCCGGCCATTCCAGAAACCGCTTATCTTAAAGCGCTGGGCGTGCGCGTATTTCGCGATTAACCCATTGAGTCATTAGGCGGGGTGGGCAAGCTGGATTAGCACGATAGTGGCGCAAGGAGCAGAGCAATGGAGTGGGCGTTACCCGATCCCTTTGTGATCGATATTCATGTTAGCGAAGCGGCGATAGATGATTATCAGCACGTGAATAACAGCGAATACCTGCGCTGGGTTGAGCAGGTTAGCTGGGCCCACTCCGAAGCCTTGGGGCTTTCCATCGAGCGCTACCGCGAACTGGACCGCGCCCTGGCCATACATCGCCATGAGCTGGACTATCTTGCTCCTGCCTTTGCGGGTGATGAGCTTCAATTAGCGACGTGGGTCGTCGCCTGTGATGGGCGCTTTAGCCTTACCCGGCGTTTCGAGCTTAAGCGGGTGCGAGATGCCAAAATGCTCTTCCAGGCGCGCACCCGGTTTGCGTGTATTGCGCTTTCAAGCGGGCGCCCCAAGCGCCTGCCAGAGGAGTACCAGAGAGTCTACGGCGGGGCCTTAATAACAGAGTGACGTTAAATTTTCGGTATAAAACCTTCAAACGCTGGATTTTTACTCCTGTAAAACGCCTTAACCGGCGTTTTTTTGTTTTGTGCTTAAGGAAGTGGTGGGTCGCTTGAGCTGTGCTGTAATGCTAAGACCGTTGTTTAATCTTACGCACAAAAAGAGAGATCGCTATGCAGATTGCCGTCCCCAAAGAGATCAAAAACCATGAATATCGTGTCGCCCTAACACCCACCGGCGTGCGTGAGCTTGCCCAGCGTGGTCACACCGTTAGTGTGCAGGCAGGCGCAGGAGAGGGCGCTGGTTTTAGCGATAGCGACTATGAGGCTGCGGGTGCGCAGATCGAAAGTGATGTCGACGCCTTGTGGAAGAATGCTGAGCTGATTCTTAAAGTAAAAGAGCCGCAGGTGGAAGAGGTTGCGCGCCTCACTTCCCGGCATACGCTGTTTACCTATCTGCACCTTGCAGCGGAAGAAGCCCTGACGCGGGGCTTGATGGAGAGCGGGGCTACCTGTATCGCTTATGAAACGATTACAGATGCCTATGGTGGGCTGCCGCTGCTTGCGCCAATGAGTACTGTGGCCGGGCGTATGGCCGTTCAAGCAGGGGCGCATGGTCTGGAAAAAGCCCAGGGGGGGCGCTGGCGTTCTGTTGCCCGGCGTGCCGGGGGTTGCACCGGCAACCGTCACCGTAATAGGCGGCGGCGTCGTAGGTGAAAACGCCGCGAGAATGGCGCCACTGCTGGGCGCGGATGTCACTATTCTGGATAACTCACTGGCGCGGCTAGACGTTCTGGATAGCCGCTACCAGGGGCGTATCAAAACGGTTTATTCCACCGCCGATGCGCTGGATAACGCTGTGCGCGAGTCTGATATGATTATTGGCGCCGTGTTAATACCTGGTGCGGCGGCGCCCAAGTTGATTACCCACGCTATGCTGAGCGATATGAAGCCAGGTAGCGTGCTGGTGGATGTAGCGATTGATCAGGGTGGCTGCTTTGAAACCAGTAAGCCCACCACTCACGCCGAGCCCACGTATATCGTGGAGGGCATTGTTCATTACTGTGTGGCCAATATGACGGGCGGCGTGTCACGCACGTCAACCCTCGGCCTCACCAATGCCACGCTGCCCTTCGTGCTGGCGCTGGCCGATAAAGGCTGGCAGCAGGCGCTACACGACGATCCTCACTTTCTGCCAGGGCTTAATGTGCATGCAGGGCAGGTGACCTACCAGGCCGTTGCCGATGCCTTTGGTTTGGCGTGTATCGCCCCAGCAAGCGTGGCAGCACGATAAGTACGAACTACCGATCAGGTGCGCTAACCCGCAGGGCGCGACAGTGGGTTTTTAATGTTTGTCATCGTTAGTAATGAGGCGGCACCTCGTCTTCAGGGCGGCTTTCCCCCTGATGGTCGCCCGTCTGGAACGCTTGATGCTGTTCACGCAGTCGTTCACGCATTAATGCGCTAAGCTGTTCTAGCTTGGCAAGCCGCTTTTCCTGTTGGGCGACCGCTTGGTCAAGCGTGTCCAGCCAGTGTTCCTGGTAAGCCAGGCGGCTTTCAAGATTTTCGAAAAGTTGATTTAGCTCAGCAGGAGAAAAGTCTTGTGTCATGGTAACATGGCAACCTTGTGTAATATGTCCGGTACTGTTAGGAATGGGCCTGATGGTTCGGGTATTGTCTTTCGTTCGTTACCCATACAACAAGAGAGCTTTTATCATCTATGAATCCAAAAGTTGTGTTTCGCTGTTTCTTAATCAGTGTATTACTAGCCGCCCCCACGCCGCTTTTGCTGGCGGGGATTGTTCATTTAACCAACGCGCCTCTGGCCGATTTATGGCAGGCAGAGTTAGCCATTAGCGGTATCAGTGGTGTTTACATTGCCGTTGCCTTGGGCAGCTTCATCGTTTTATTTATAGGTACGTTAGCGTCGGCTGCTCTGGCTCCTCCGCTAGTCGTTAAACCGAAAGTAGAAAGCTCAGGCGACACGCGTGTTAAAGCTGCGCCGCGTCAGCCCCAGCCTGCCGACGAACGGGACGATGAAGAGGAAGACGTCATCGACCCCAACGACGGTCGGGAAGAGGGTGAAGTAAAGTGGTTTAACACCAATAAAGGCTATGGCTTTATTACTCGTGATAATGGCGAAGATGTGTTTGTTCACTTTCGTGCTATTCGGGGTCGCGGCCCGCGTATGCTGGCAGAAGGCCAAATTGTGCGTTACCACGTCATCAAGAATGACCGTGGTTTACAGGCCGATGATGTGAGCATTATTGAGTAGCATGTCCACAAGCGTAGTATCAATGTGAACATAATCGACCCCGCCCCGGCGGGGTCGATTGCATTTCAAGAACAGTCTTCAAAAAAACAGTCTTCAAAAAACCGTCTTTATGCCGTCTTCTTTCAGGCAGCGTTAGCGGCCTGAGTCGGGCCACTCAATAGCGCCTTCTTTTCCGCCGGGTAGCACCTGCCAGAAGCGGTCAGGGTCATCGCCTGGGTGCCAGCCGCCAAGCGAGCAGCGCACTTCCGTTTGCAGCGCCTCTGCGGCGTGTTGCGCGCACTCCTGGTCGGTCATCCAGGGCGTATGGCTACTGTCAAACCATAAGCTTGCAAAGCGGTCAGCTGCTTTTTCGACCAGTAGTATGGGCACCTCTTTCCCCTGGTGTTGGCCATGGGTTTTCCACTTGCCTTTGCCGGCAGGGCTTAATGGCGGTGCAGCAAGCGCACTGGCAAGCCATGCGTTAAGCGCTTCCAGTGAAATGCTGGCGACATACACTTCAATGTCCGGGTAGCGCTCCATCATACGTTGACCTCATCAAGCGTGAGTAGGGCCTGAAGCGTTGCCTCATAGATGCGGCTCAAATCATCCAGGTCGCTAGCGCGTACGCGCTCATTCACTTTGTGGATAGTGTCGTTAAGCGGGCCAAGCTCCACCACTTGAGCACCCAATGTGGCAATAAAACGCCCATCAGAAGTACCGCCGCTGGTGGATAGCGCCGGGCGCTTGCCGGCCACGGCTTCAACACCGCGTACGGCTGCATTAACAAGCTCGCCTTCTGCGGTTAGGAATGGCTCGCCGTTCAGTGTCCAGTCCAACTGATACGCCAGGCCGTACTGGTCAAGAATCGCTTCTGTACGCGCCTTAAGCTGCTCATGCGTCACTTCTGTCGAGAAGCGGAAGTTGAATACTACTTCTACTTCGCCGGGGATGACGTTAGTCGCCCCAGTGCCCGCTCGCAGGTTGGAAATCTGAAAGCTGGTGGCCGGGAAAAAATCATTGCCCTCATCCCAGTGCTCATTGACGAGCGCATCCAGCGCGGGCATCGCCTGATGAATGGGGTTACGCGCCAGGTGAGGGTAGGCCACGTGCCCCTGAATCCCCTGAATACGTAAAACTCCGCCCAGCGAACCGCGGCGGCCATTCTTGATCACGTCGCCAAGGTGCTCGGTAGAGGAGGGTTCACCGACGATACAGTAATCAAGCCGCTCATTGCGTTCGCGCAGCTGCTCGACCACGGCGCGAGTGCCATCCACCGCAGGGCCTTCCTCATCGGAGGTGATTAAAAACGCAATACGCCCATCGTGGTCGGGGTAGCGAGCCACGAAACGCTCCACGGCGGTTAGCATAGCGGCCAGGCTGCCCTTCATATCGGCGGCGCCACGGGCACAAAGCATGCCGTGATCGTCAATACAGGGAGCAAACGGCGGGAATTCCCAGCCGTTTGGTGGCCCGCTGGGCACGACATCGGTATGACCCGCAAGGGCAATCACCGGGCCGTGGTGGCCCCGCACTGCCCAGAAGTTCTGTACATCGCCAAACGGCATACGCTCAATATGAAAACCGAGCGCCGTTAAGCGCTCGATCATTACGTCCTGGCAGCCTTCATCATCCGGCGTCACTGACGGGCGGCTGAGCAGCTCAAAGGCAAGCTGTAGCGTGGGCGACAGCGTGTCAGGCTCAGTTATGGGCATGCAGCGCCTCATTTAGCGCGATGGCGCTTTTATTGGTCAGGCACTCGACGCGGCCATTTTTAGAGTTGCGGCGTAGCAGCAGGTCGTTTTGGCCCGCCAGTTCACGCGCCGCTAGGGTTTTCACTTCGTTGCCCTGGTCGTCCAGCAAGGCCACTTTGGTGCCTGCGGTGATATACAAACCGGACTCCACCGTGCAGCGGTCGCCCAGCGGAATGCCGATACCGGCATTGGCACCGATCAAGCAGCCTTCGCCCACCTTGATAACAATATTGCCACCGCCTGACAGCGTGCCCATGGTGGAGCAACCACCGCCCAGGTCAGACCCTTTGCCGACCATCACGCCCGCTGAAATACGGCCTTCAATCATGCCGGGGCCTTCGGTGCCGGCATTGAAGTTAACAAAACCTTCATGCATTACCGTGGTGCCTTCACCCAAATGAGCGCCCAGGCGTACCCGAGCCGTGTCGGCAATGCGTACACCGGCCGGCACAACGTAATCGGTCATTTTGGGGAATTTATCGACACAGTCGACAGACAGCGCACGACCGGCGAGGCGGGCTTTCAGGCGACGCGCTGGCAGCTCTTCGATATCGATGGCGCCTTCGTTGGTCCAGGCAATATTGCGCAGCAGGCCAAACATGCCGGTCAGATCAAGACCATGCGGCTTGACCAGGCGATGCGATAGCAGGTGCAGCTTAAGATAGACCTCTGGCGCCGTTTGCGGAGCCTGATCCGTTTCCAGGAACATGGCCACTAATGGGCGCTGGCTGGTGGCCAGCGCCTCAGCAAGCTCAGCCTGTTCAGGATGCCCGGCTGCCTCAAGCGCCTTGGCTAAGCGGGTGCAGTCTTCTGGCAAAAAGCTAACGGCGACATTGCCCTGCGGCGCATCAAGCGCTTGTTTGGCCGCATTTATCAGGCTTTCCTGCGGGCTAAAGAGCGGTGCCGGGTAGTAAATTTCCAGCCAATCGCCTTGAGTGTTTTGCGTGCCAATTCCAAGCGCAAAGCTCAGCATAAAAGTTCATCCTGTTGTTGATAACGTTGTTAACCGGGTCATTAGCTAACGTAAAAGCGTCGGTATAACAAAGTGTTGATTCAAAAATAAGCAAAATAGTGGCGTTGGATCAGCCACTGATTTTATCGTAATCGCCGTCGCGATAGCCTACTTTTAAGGCGTCACTGCCGGTATCCAGCAGTGGTCGTTTAAGCAGTGTTGGGTGTTGGAGCAACAGTTGGCGCGCAGAGTTGGCATCCAGGCTGTCTTTGTCTTCCTGGGGAAGGTCGCGCCATGTCTTGCTGCGCTTATTGACGACTTCCAACAGCGGTGCCCGCTCTAAAAGATGCTCAAGCAGGCTCGCCGAAAGACCATCTTTACGCAAATCATGGGTTTTAAAAGGCACGCCGTTCGCTTCCAGCGCTTTGCGCGCCTTACGACACGTATCACAGGTATCAATGACATAGAGTGTAAACATGGTATCTCCTTTCGAGCTGTTGGTGCCGTAAAAGGTGAATTAACCGCGCTCAATAAGCTGGCGGATACGCTGCGCTGCTTCCAGGGTGGGCGCAAGCTCCGCCACCAGGGCTAGGCGCAGCCGCCCCGTGCCTGGGTTAATGCCCTGAGCATCAGGGCGGCCCATCAAGCTGCCGGGCAGCACGCTCACGTGTTGCTCGGTGTAAAGCCGCTGGGTGAAGCCAATGTCATCCCCCCCTGGTACTGCGGGCCACAGGTAAAAGCTTGCCTCTGGCGTTGGGAAGTCCATCACCGGGGCCAGTACCTCCACCACGGCGCTGAATTTTTCACGGTACGCATCGCGATTGGCGCGTACGTGCGCTTCATCCTGCCAGGCTGCTATTGAAGCATGTTGAACCGGCAGCGACATGGCGCAGCCATGATAGGTACGGTAGCGTTTGAACGGCGTAAGAATGTCCGCATCGCCCGCCACAAAGCCAGAGCGCAAGCCCGGCAGATTGGAGCGCTTGGAGAGCGAGTGGAAGACGACGCAGCGCCGGTAATCGTTACGACCCAGCTCAGCGCAAGCCTGTAATAGCCCCGGCGGTGGTGCGTTTTCATCCAGATAAAGCTCGGAATAGCACTCATCAGAAGCAATGATGAAATCGTGCTCGTCGGCCAGCGCAATCAGCTGTTTAAACTCATCCATTGACGTAACCGCGCCGGTCGGGTTGCCCGGTGAGCAGATAAATACGATTTGCACATCACGCCAGATATCGGGGCTGACACTGGTAAAATCTGGCCGAAAGCCGTTCTCGGCCGTGCCGTTTAAATACACCGGTTGACCGCCAGCCAACAGCGTCGCACCTTCATAAATCTGGTAAAACGGGTTGGGCACTATCACCCTGGCTGGCCGAGTACGATCCAGTGCGGCCTGTACAAACGCAAAAATGGCTTCACGCGTGCCATTAACCGGCAGTACCTGACGCTCGGCATCAAGACCCACAAGCTTAAAGCGCTTGGTCGCCCACTCAGCGAGTGCTTCACGCAAGCTTGGCAGGCCGTTGGTGGCCGGGTAACGCGCCATATCAAGCTGATGCTTTACCAGCGCATCAAGCGCTGCTGGGTAGGGCGCGTGCTGCGGTTCGCCAATGGTTAAGGGAATATGCGCCAAATGGGCAGGCGGCGTAAGGTCAGCTTTGAGGCCGGCCAGTTTCTCAAACGGATAAGGGTGTAGGGCGGCGAGATCAGAATTCATGGCGTATCCGTTGAGAGCGTTCTATTGAGAGCATGCCCTGCAGGCGTATTAAGCGGCAGGCTAAGCGCCGATTATAAGCAAGCCTCGGGGTTGGGCTCAAATTTAACCACGGGGCACGGCGTCTTTAAGTGTTTACACGCCCAGCACCTCAATTAATCGCTCGCGCAGCTCTTGCTGGCGTATTGGGTCGGTTAATGGTTCGCCTGCTTTCGTGGTGATAAAGAAAACGTCCTCAACACGCTCGCCCAGCGTGGCGATTTTAGCCGCCGAGAGGGCGATGCCCTGCTCCATAAAAATACGCCCTACGCGGGCCAGAAGCCCTGGTCGGTCAGGGGCCGTTAGCTCAAGGAGTGTGCGCTCGTTAGCCGGGTCCTGCTCAATCAGCACTTCGGTGGGTACCTTGAAGTGCTTTAACTGACGCGGCGTATGGCGGGTCACAATTTCTGGGTAGTCGTCTGGGTCATCCAGCTCTTCGATTAAGTGCTGACGCATCTCTTCGATACGTGCCGTGTCGCGAATCGGTTGACCGTGGCTATCCAGCACAATAAAGGTGTTTAGCGTCCAGTTATTGCGCGAGGTAGCAATGCGGGCATCATGAATGGAGAGCCCGAGCTGCTCCATGGCGGCGGCGGTGGCGGCAAACAGGTCATCCACCGAGCGTGTATGGATAAACACTTTAGTGCCGCCCTCTGCCATATCAAGCGTCGGTGCGCTGATTAATACCAGCGGCAAGGGGGAGGCGTTATGCGCCAGGATACCTTGGGTTTGCCAGGCAATCTCGCTGGGCGCGTACTGGAGGAAATAGTCTTCCCCAAGCGGTTCCCACAATGCATCAATCTGCGCGCGCCCAAGCCCCATGTTCTGGAGTAGCGAGCGTGCTTCAGAGCGTGTTTCCCGTACCCAGTCATCACGGTCCGGTGGGTTTTTTAGCCCGCGACGTAAGGCGCGCTTGGTTTCAGCATATAGCTGGCGCAAAAGTGATGCCCGCCAGCCGTTCCAAAGCGTGGGGTTGGTGGCGTTAATATCGGCCACGGTGAGCACATACAGATAATCCAGACGCATTTCGTTACGCACGATCAGCGCAAAGTCGCGGATCACGTCAGGGTCGCTAATGTCGCGCTTCTGAGCGGTCATCGACATGAGCAAATGGTGCTCGACCAGCCAGCTGGCAAGCTTTGTATCGTGGGCTGAAACATGGTGGTGCTGGCAAAAATGCGTAACGTCTTTGGCACCGATTTCCGAGTGGTCGCCGCCCCGGCCCTTGCCGATATCGTGAAACAGGCCCGCTATCCACAAAATGTCCAGCCTGGGAAGCTGATGGATGAGCGCAGCCGCCACGGGGAAGTCGTCTTTGGCATCGGGTTTGCGAAAGCCGTGTAAAAACTTCAGCAGACGCAGCGTATGCGCATCCACGGTGTAGATGTGGAACAGATCATGCTGCATCAACCCTACGGCTCGGCCAAATTCGGGCAGGTACTTACCCAGTATGCCGTAGCGGTTCATGCGCCGTAGCTGGCGCGGTACGTTGCCGGGGGCGCGCAGTATTTCCATAAACAGCCGCTGATGGTGAGGGTCATCGCGGTAGTGATCATCAATCTGATGGCGGTGGTCGCGAATCAAGCGAATGGTGTCCGCCCGTACGCCTTCAATTTCCGGGTGCCTGGCCATGAGCAGGAAAAGCTCCAACATGGCTTCAGGCTGTTCGCGAAACAGCGTGCGCGAGCGTGCTTGAATATAGCCGCCCTTGGTTTCAAAGCGCTCGTTGAGCTGGATGGTTTCCAGCGCCTCTTTGCCGCGCAAAATCACTTCGTCGAAGTGCTGAAGTAGCATGTCGTTAAGCCCGGCCAGCGCCGTTACGTGGCGATAGTAGCGCTTCATGAACTGCTCAACGGCTAACCGCTCGGGCGTATCTTTAAAGCCAAACAGCTCAGCAATCGTGCGTTGATGATCAAACAGCAGGCGGTCTTCGGCGCGGTCGGTCAACATATGCAGCGCATAACGCACCTGCCACAAAAATGCCTGGCCCTGGCTTAAGATACGCAGTTCGGCATCGTTCATAAAACCGTTGGCGACAATGTCGGTGTACTGTTCCGTACCGAAGTGGCGCTTAGCGACCCAGCCAATCATCTGAATATCGCGTAGGCCGCCAGGCGAGCTCTTCAGATTCGGCTCAAGGTGGTATTCGGAATTGTTGTAACGGTAGTGGCGAGCAATCTGCTCTTGCCATTTGGCTTCAAAAAAACGGTCGGCCGGCCAAATATGCTCGGCACTTAAGCGCTCGCGCATTTTTTCGCGCAGTGATGCAGGGCCTGCAATCAGGCGGGACTCAAGCAGGTTGGTGATGACGGTGACATCCGCCTTGGCTTCACGCTCGCAGTCGTTTAATGAGCGTACGCTGTGGCCAATTTCCAGGCCGATATCCCATAAAAAAGTGATAAAGGCAGTGAGCGGTTCGCGGTAAGCGGTGTCGTCGTCATCTTCAAGCAGCAGCAGAAGGTCGATATCCGAATGGGGGTGTAGCTCCCCTCGGCCATAGCCGCCAACAGCAATCAGTGCGACGCCGTCATCGGGCCAAGCGTGCTGCGCCCAGGCAATGGCGAGCAGTTGATCCAAGTACCAGGCCCGCCCTCGCACCAGGTCGCGTATATCGGCGCCCGCACGAAACCGGTCATCCAGCTTGGCCTGGAGCTCACGAAGCGCCGTTTTAAACGGCGCTATGGGTGAGCGCGAGCCAGATAGCTCTGTACGAAAAGCCTCAAGGTCGTAAAGCGACGTATCCGGCTCGAACCGGTGGTGGTGGAGGAGCATTAGTTATCTAAAAAACTAAAGTCTTCATCGCTACGCGCGGTCAGTACTTCAACCCCGGTCTCGGTGACCAGCAAGGTGTGCTCCCATTGCGCTGAAAGGCTCTTGTCCTTGGTAACGGCGGTCCAGCCATCGCGCAAGACTTTGGTTTTGTAGCCACCCACGTTGATCATGGGTTCGATGGTAAAGCACATGCCAGCCTCTAAGGCGATATCAGCGTCTGGTGCGTAACCATCGTAATGCAGGAACTGGGGGTCTTCATGGAAGCCTGCCCCAATACCGTGGCCGCAGAAATCGCGAACGACCGAGTAGCCATGGCCTTCGGCGTGCTTTTGAATCACTCGCGCAAGCTCTGAAAGGCGTACGCCTGGTTTTACCAGCGCGATGCTTTTATACAAGCACTCCTGGGTAATCCGGCACAAGCGCTCGCCCTGTATGGTTTCGCCGATGATAAACATGGCACTGGAGTCACCGTGATAGCCATCAGGGGTTTTAACGGTAATGTCCAGGTTCAGAATGTCACCTTTCTTGAGCTTTTTATTAAAATCCGGAAAGCCATGACAGACCACATGGTTGAGCGAGATGCACGTGGCGTGGGTATACCCGTGATAGTTGAGCGGAGCGGGAACTGAGCCCAGTTCGTTAACAATATAGTCGTGACAACGCTTATCAATATCGCCGGTGCTTACGCCTTCTTGTATGTAAGGAGCAATCATTTCCAGCACGCTGGCGGCTTGGCGCCCGGCTTCGCGCATTTTCTCGATTTCTGAAGGTGTCTTGATAGGAACGTTCATGAATTCTCGATATGGGTTCAGGCTGAGGTAGTAAGTAACAGCATTAAATGACAGCGTTAAAGCGACAGTATTAAGTGACAAATAAACATCGTAACACGGGCTGTGACTTCATCTTGGTAATGATCTATGGTATAAAGCCGCGCGCTTTCCTGCAATCGCTCGCTCGCTTCTTTGTGGTGAGTCGGCGATCATGGCAAGGCGAACAACCCGCAGCGGGTTCACTTTGAAGACGCTGCTTAAATAGCAAGCCTTGAAAACACACATGCACCGACACATGGTCCCGGGTGCCGCTGATAACGTTTTATACGTGGTCAATGGTCGGATCCATGGGGTGCGTGGAGGCCTAACCCGAGTTTCAGGAGTTTTACCATGTCTCACGTTAATATGCGTGACCTGCTCAAAGCAGGTGCTCACTTCGGTCACCAGACTAAGTACTGGAACCCGAAGATGAACAAATTCATCTTCGGCGCACGCAACAAGATTCACATCATCAACCTTGAGCACACTCTTCCGGCGCTGAACGAAGCCGTTGATGTGGTTGAGAAGATGTCGGCATCCAACAACAAAATTTTGTTTGTTGGCACCAAGCGTAGCGCTAGCAAGATCATCAAAGAAGAAGCGAATCGCGTTAGTCAGCCGTTCGTCAACCATCGCTGGTTGGGCGGTATGCTGACTAACTTCAAGACTATTCGTCAGTCTATCAAGCGTCTGCGCGAACTTGAAACCATGCGCGAAGACGGCACGTTCGACAAGCTGACCAAGAAAGAAGTCCTGATGGCAACGCGTGAGCAAGATAAGCTTGAGCGTTCTATCGGTGGTATCAAGAACATGGGCGGCCTGCCGGACGCACTGTTCGTTATCGACGTTGACCACGAGCGCATCGCGATCAACGAAGCCAACAAGCTGGGTATCCCGGTTATTGGCGTGGTTGATACCAACTCTAACCCTGATGGCGTTGATTACGTTATCCCGGGTAACGATGACTCCATTCGCGCTATTCAGATCTACGTGAAAGCGATTGCTGACGCGTGTGGTCGTGCGAAAGAAGGTCGTCCGGACGAGTTCGTTGAAGTGACCGAAGAAGCGGCTTCAACCGACACTGACGCTGCTGCTGAGTAAAATAGTAGCGGTTGCGGCGGGTAGTTAAGCCGCATCGTGTTGAAGAGGGGGCCTATGCCCCCTTTTTCCCGCTTTGGATGGACATCCGGGTGGGCCGATTACGCCGGACACCAAGCGCCGGCAAGCGACCTTCAAAGTGATATATGATAGTCATTTATCGTGGCTACACTCTGTAGGGCGTTTAACTCTCATAGAACCATTTCCGAGGTGAATTCTCATGGCAGCTATCAGCGCCTCTCAGGTCAAGGAACTGCGCGAACGTACTGGTCTCGGCATGATGGAGTGTAAAAAAGCACTCACCGAAACCGACGGTGATATTGAAGTCGCGATCGAAAACCTGCGTAAAAATTCAGGCTTAAAAGCCGCGAAGAAAGCCGATCGTATTGCTGCAGAGGGTGTTGTTGTTACCCGTGTAGCAGAAGACGGTAGCTACGGCGTAATGGTTGAAATCAACTCCGAGACTGACTTTGTTGCGCGTGATGACAACTTCATTGCGTTCGCTGACAAAATCGCCTCCGCTTTCTTTGCCGCGAAAAGCGAAGATGTTGCTGCCGTTATGGCGGGCGACCTTGAAGCTGCCCGTGAGCAGCTGGTTCAGAAAATCGGTGAGAACATCGGCGTACGTCGCGCGGTAGTTGTCAACGCCGTTGACGGTGGTCTGGTGGGCGAATACGTTCACGGTGGCCGCATTGGCGTTCTGACCGTACTTAATGGCGGTACTGCAGAAGCAGCGAAAGACGTTGCTATGCACGTGGCAGCTATTAATCCAGCCGTTGCTCACCCGGCCGATATGCCGCAAGAGCAGCTGGATCAAGAGAAAGCCATCATCCTGGGTCAGCCGGACATGGCAGGCAAGCCTGAGCAGATTGCTGAGAAAATGGTTCAAGGCCGTCTGAAGAAATACCTGGCAGAGAACAGCCTGACCGAGCAGCCGTTTGTTAAAGATCCGAACCAATCCGTTGCTGAGTTTGTTAAATCAGCCGGTGGCGAAGTGGTTAGCTTCACGCGCTTTGAAGTGGGTGAAGGTATCGAGAAAGAAGAAGTCGACTTCGCTAAAGAAGTTATGGAACAGGCTGGCCGTCGTTAAGGTCAGACGTTCTAGTCAGAAGATGGCGTGCGCGTAAGCGCACGCCTTCGTGTATCCGGCCCCTGCTAAATAGGGGGTTGCTTCGCCCACCTGTGTCCAAGTCTGCTTCAGGAGAGATGCCATGTCACGAGATGTTCAAGAGCCTACCCCGCTTGTTGTGCCCCATAAACTTGAAAAGTCGAAGTCAAAATACAAGCGTATTTTGCTGAAACTTTCAGGCGAGGCGCTAATGGGAGAGCACGATTTTGGTATTGACCCTAAAGTGTTAGACCGTATGGCGCTGGAAATCGGCCAGCTGGTGGGTATTGGTGTGCAGGTCGGGATCGTGATTGGAGGCGGCAACCTGTTTCGGGGTGCGGCGCTCAGCGAAGCCGGAATGGATCGGGTCACAGGCGACCACATGGGAATGCTGGCAACGGTCATGAATGCGTTGGCCATGCGCGATGCACTGGAGCGTTCAAATATTCGTTCGCGGGTAATGTCGGCGATTCCCATGAGTGGTGTGGTAGAGCATTATGACCGCCGCACTGCCATCCGTTATTTAACGTCAGGAGACGTGGTACTGTTTTCGGCAGGAACCGGTAATCCATTTTTCACAACCGACTCGGCCGCTTGTTTACGCGGTATTGAAGTGGACGTGGATGTGGTCATTAAAGCGACCAAAGTGGACGGGGTGTATAACAAGGACCCCCTAAAACATGCTGATGCCGTAAAATATGATCAGCTCTCCTACGATGACGCTCTGGACCAAAAGCTAGGCGTTATGGATTTGACCGCTATCTGCCTGGTACGTGACCATGATATGCCGGTGCGGGTATTTGATATGAATAAGCCTGGCGCCCTGCTGAACCTGGTAGTAGGGGGCAAGGAAGGCACGCTAATAGATAGAGGGTAAGAACGTGATTAATGATATTAAGAAAGACGCTGAATCTCGTATGAAAAAAAGCGTTGAAGCGCTGAACAGCAACTTCAACAAAATCCGTACCGGGCGTGCACACCCCAGTATTCTGGATGCTGTTACCGTCGATTATTACGGCAGCCAGGTGCCGCTTAGCCAGGTGGCATCGGTTAACGTTGAAGATGCGCGTACGCTTGCGGTCGCTCCCTGGGAGCAGGGCATGGTGCCGAAAATCGAAAAGGCTATCATGACCTCTGACCTGGGCTTGAACCCTTCAAGCGCGGGTAATGTGATCCGTGTACCGATGCCCATGTTGACCGAAGAGACACGCAAGGGATATATCAAACAGGCACGTAGCGAAGCTGAAAATGCTCGCGTGGCTGTGCGTAACGTGCGTCGCGATGCCAACGGTGATTTCAAATCCTTGCTAAAGGATAAAGAGATTACCGAAGATGATCAGCGTCAGGGTGAAGATGAAATCCAAAAATTGACCGACAAATATATTGCCGAAGTCGATAAAGCGCTTGCCGCGAAAGAGCAGGACTTGATGCAGGTATAAGCACCTGCCTTTTATTTAGCTGCGGGTAGCCAGGCTGCCCGCTAGGCCTATGGCTTTACTATGACTGAGCTTTTGTGCGAGACCTCATGACGTCACCGCAGTTTCCTCAAGAACCGCCGGACGACGCAAGCACGCCACCCAAGTGCCTGGGTGAAGCACTGCCGTCGCATGTCGCGATCATAATGGACGGCAATAACCGCTGGGCAAAGGCCCGCGGCCTCTCTGGCGTACGTGGTCATCGTGCAGGCGTCGAAGCCGTCAGAGCGGTCATTCAGCGCGCAGCCGAGCGCCAGGTAAATACGCTGAGCCTGTTTGCCTTTTCAAGCGAGAACTGGAAACGTCCAGCGGCTGAAGTGAATGCGTTGATGGAGCTCTTTTTGATGGCGCTCAAGCGCGAAGTTAAAAAGCTTAATGAGCGCAATATTCGGCTAACGATTATTGGTGAGCGGCGTGGCTTCTCTCACGCCATTCAGAAGTATATACAGCGTGCAGAAGCGCTGACCGCAGATAATACCGGCATGCACCTGGTGATCGCTGCCAACTACGGCGGGCAGTGGGACATCGCACGTGCAGCGCGACATTTGGCTGGGCAGGTATCCGCCGGTGAGTTACAGCCTGGCGATATCGATGAAGCCTGCTTTGACAGGGCAATGGAAGCAGACCATGTGCCTCCTGTTGACCTGTGTATCCGAACAAGTGGCGAACAGCGATTGTCGAATTTTATGCTGTGGCAGTTAGCGTATGCTGAGCTGCATTTCTCGCCCTTACTCTGGCCCGATTTCGGTGCCGATGCGCTGGACAGTGCGCTGTACGACTTTTGTCAGCGGCGTCGGCGTTTTGGCATGACCGACGAACAAATAGAGGCGCAAGGTGCTTAGACAGCGGATTATAACCGTAGCCTGGCTGGCGCCCTTGGTGCTGGTGGGGCTGTTTGGATTGCAAGGTGGCGCGTTTGCGCTTTTTACCGCTTTGATGGTGTTGCTTGGGGCCTGGGAGTGGACGAACCTGGCAGGCGTTATCCGGCAGCGTCAGCGTGTTCAACTGGTCGCCGGGCTTGCGGTGGTGATGCTACTGATGTGGCTTACCGGTGCCGCGTTTGCAGTATGGCCTTTATGGTGCGCCGCCCTTGGCTGGCTGGTTAATCTTTACTGGGTGACCCATTACCCGGGAAAAGGGCTGCAGTGGCAGTCAACGCCACGCCGCTTGGCGATGGGGCTATGGGTGCTACTGCCCTGCTGGGTCGGCTTTAATATTCTGCGCGATAGCGGCGGCGTATGGCTGTTATTTGTATTGCTACTGGTGTGGGCGGCGGATATCGGCGCCTATTTTGCCGGGCGTCGTTTTGGTAAGCGCAAGCTCGCCCCAAGGGTTAGCCCCGGTAAGTCCTGGGAAGGCGTTATTGGTGGGTTGGTTGCCACCACGCTACTGGCGCTTGTCTTCGCCTTTTGGCAGTCGTTAACCCCGGGTGTAGCTGTTGGCTTGGTGGTAGTCACCGTTATTGTCACGCTTATTTCAGTGCTGGGTGATCTGCTGGAAAGCATGCTCAAACGCTACCGAGACATCAAGGACTCAAGCCAGCTGCTACCGGGCCATGGCGGCGTGCTGGACCGGATTGATAGCTTGACGGCGGCGATTCCGCTCTTTGCGCTGCTCTATTTGCCCGTTCTTCAAGGGCAGGTGCCTGTCTTATGAGTCAATCGTCCTGCCAGTGGATTACCGTGTTGGGCTCAACCGGTTCTATCGGGGTGAGCACCCTGGATGTCATCGCCCGTCATCCCGAGCGTTATCGGGTGTATGCGTTGACGGCACATACCTCCAGGGAAGTGCTTCTGGAACAGTGCCTGGCCCATCATCCCCGTATCGCGGTACTCGATCATAGTGACGATGCGCAATGGCTTCGCCAAGCGCTTGATGACGCTGACCAACCGACCGTCGTGCTGGCGGGTCGTGAAGCACTCTGCCAGGTTGCCCGTGAGGCGTGTGTCGATGCCGTTATGGCCGCCATCGTTGGGGCAGCGGGGCTGCTGCCTGCGCTGGCCGCTGCAGAAGCGGGCAAGCGTGTACTACTTGCTAATAAAGAAGCGCTGGTGATGAGCGGCGCGCTGTTCATGCAGGCGGTTGAGCGCTCTGGCGCCACGCTGTTGCCTATCGATTCTGAGCATAATGCTATCTATCAGTGCCTGCCGGTAAAACATCGCGGCGGGCTTGAGCGTCACGGCGTTCGACAGCTGCTACTAACAGCGTCTGGCGGGCCTTTTCGCACCTGGAGTGCGGACAAGGTTGCCAATGCGACACCCGACCAGGCCTGCGCCCATCCTAACTGGTCGATGGGGCGCAAGATTTCGGTTGATAGCGCCACCATGATGAACAAAGGCCTTGAATTAATTGAAGCGTGCTGGCTGTTTGATGCAACGCCCGAGCAAATTCAGGTGGTAGTGCATCCGCAGAGTGTGATTCACTCCATGGCAGCTTACATTGATGGCTCTGTCATCGCCCAGCTGGGCAACCCGGATATGCGTATACCCATTGCCTATGGACTGGCATGGCCCGAGCGTATTGAGGCCGGTGTAGAAGCCCTGGATCTGTTCCAGATCGCGCAGCTGGATTTTGAAGCACCGGATGAAGCGCGCTTTCCCTGCCTACGCTTGGCCCGTGAAGCCATACAGAAGGGCGGTGCCGCGCCGGCGATTCTCAATGCAGCCAATGAAGTCGCTGTTGAGGCGTTCCTGGCGGAAAGGCTCAGCTTTGGTGAAATAGCCAACGTGGTTGAAGAGGTTGTATCGCAGCCCTATGCAGGCAGCGCCGATACGATTGAAAATATCTTGGCTGCAGACCACTGGGCGCGTCAGCAGGCAGCGCAAAGGGTCATGTTACAAGCAGGCTAGACACTGCCGTACCGAATATTGAGAAGCAAGTAGGTCACTTAAGCATCGGCTGATGTGCAGGGTGCCAGGGAGTTTATTGTGGGCCTGTTACAAAACATTTTAGCGATCATCGTCGTGCTGGGTTTGTTGATCACCTTTCACGAGTTTGGCCACTTTTGGGTGGCGCGCCGCTGTGGCGTCAAGGTGTTACGTTTTTCGGTGGGTTTTGGCAAACCGCTCTGGTCCACCGTCGACCGCCAGGGGACGGAGTACGCGATAGCGGCCATTCCGCTGGGCGGCTATGTCAAAATGTTGGACGAGCGTGAAGCGCCGGTACCGGAAGATCAGCTTGACCAGGCCTTTAATCGCAAAACGGTATGGCAGCGTATCGCCATTGTTGCCGCTGGGCCTTTGGCAAATTTCCTGTTGGCTATTGTTGCCTACTGGGCGCTCTTTGTATCCGGGACGACCGTGGTCGCTCCCATGGTGGGAGATGTGCTGCCTGATTCGCCGGCAGCTGAAGCAGGCCTTGCCCACGGCGACGAAATTATCGCTATTCAAAATGACGCCGTACGCTCCTGGGAGGAGGTCAACCTAAAGCTTATCTCTATGATTGGTTTTAGTGGCTCGCTAACCATCAATGTGTTGCCTGAGGGCAGTAGCAGTGAACGAGCTTACGCGCTAGAGGTCGATAACTACTTGGCCCGCCAGGACCCGCCCCAGCCACTGCAATCCTTGGGTATGACGCCTTGGCAGCCAGAATTCCCAGCAGTATTAGGCCAGGTGGTCGATGGCGAAGCTGCCGCCAACGCGGGGTTGCAAGCAGGCGATCATATTATTGCGATTGACGGCACACCGGTGGAAGATTGGATGCAGTTTGTCACGATGATCCGCCGTAGTGCGGGTGAAACGCTTAGCGTAGCCTATGAGCGAAATGGCGAGCAGGGCACACTAACACTAACGCCGGGTAGCAATCTGCTGGAGAGTGGCGGTGAGGTTGGGTACATTGGTGCAGGCGTTGAGTCGGTAACGTGGCCTGAGTCGCTACAGCGTGAAATTCGTTATGGGCCTATCGAAGCGGTTGGACAAGCGCTATCGCGTACCGGTGATATGATTTTATTAACCGTTGATGCGATTCGTAAAATGTTGGTAGGTTTGATTTCACCTTCCAACCTTTCCGGTCCTATTACGATTGCGCAAATTTCGGGTGATTCGGCCCGTGCCGGAATGGAAGCCTTTGTAGGCTTTTTAGCGTATTTGTCCATCAGCCTTGGCGTGCTTAATTTATTGCCTATTCCGGTGCTCGATGGTGGACACTTGCTTTACTATTTTTTGGAAATCGTACGTGGGCGGCCGGTCTCTGAACAAACCCAAGCCATTGGATTACGCATTGGGCTTGCCATGGTTGGCGGCCTGATGGTGATGGCTCTGTATTTTGATCTGATGCGCCTTTGGTAATGACGCGTGTAGCGCGCAGGATGCCTTGTCATCTGCCTGCACAAATGTATATGGTGCTTATCTAACGTGATAGGCAGACCAACGCGAGCGAACTGACAGCATGAAAATCAAGACCCTTGGAATGGCAGCACTCTTGCTGGTAGGCGCTAGCGGCGCCCAGGCACAATCCTTTGATGTTTCGGACATTCGAGTGGAAGGACTACAGCGGGTATCCGCTGCATCGGTCTTTAATGCGTTTCCTGTCAGTACGAATGATCGGGTTAGCGAGCAGCAGCTAGCGTCAGCCGCACGCGATTTGTTTGCCACTGGTTTATTTGAAGATGTTTCGCTAGCTCGCGAAGGCGATGTATTGGTTATTCAGGTAGTTGAACGACCGACCATCGCGCGCTTGAACCTCACTGGCAATAAGCAGATTTCAGAAGAGGACCTGCGTAACGGCTTACGTCAGTCAGGGTTGTCGGAAGGGCAAGTGTTGCAACTCTCGACCCTTGAAGAGATTCAGCGTGAGCTTGAAGGTGTTTACCAGAGCCAGGGACGCTACAGTGCTCGCATTACGACCGAGGTTGAACAGGTTGATGAAGGGCGTGTACAGGTCAATATCAATATTAATGAAGGCGAGGTTGCCAAGATTCGCCAGATTAATATTGTTGGCAATGAAGATTTTGACGATGAAACGCTGCGCAGTGTGTTCGAGCTTAATGACCGTCCCGGGCGAGTTTTTGGTTGGTTTTCAAACGATGAGTACTCGCGTGAGGCACTGTCTGGTGATATAGAGCGCCTTCGCACCTTCTATCTTGATCGTGGCTATGTAAATTTTGATGTTACCTCCACGCAAGTCTCCATTGGGCCTGAAAAGTCCGAAATATTTGTTACGCTTAATGTTGATGAGGGTAACCAGTATCGAGTAGGTGATGTCCGCTTTGTGGGTGACATGCAAATCAGCGAAAGCGAAGCACGTCAACTCATGGAGATCCATAGCGGAGACATTTTCTCTCGTGGTCAGGTGAACGCATCGACCGAAGCGCTACGCCAGCGTTTGGGCGCTGAAGGTTTTGCATTCGCCGATATTCAGGGTATTCCTGAAATGGCGGATAACGGTGAAACGGTTGACCTGGTCATCGCGGTTGAACCTGGCCAGCGCACTTATGTTCGACGTATTGAGTTTTATGGTAATACCACCACCCAGGACGAAGTGCTGCGTCGGGAAATGATTCAAATGGAAGGCGCCCCCGCATCGACCGACTCAATTGCTCAGTCGCGCCAGCGCCTTGAACGGCTTGGCTTCTTTAGCCAGGTAGAAGTGGATACCCAGCCGGTACCAGGTCAGCCTGATCAGTTGGACGTCACCTACAATGTGGAAGAGCAGCCCTCAGGCTCGGTGTCTGCCAGCGTGGGCTTTTCGCAAAGTGCCGGGGTAATCTATGGAGTTGGACTGGCACAAAACAACTTCCTGGGCACGGGTAACCGGGTCAATGTTGGCGCGCAGCGCAGCGATACATTCACCAGCGTCAACTTTGCCTTCACGGATCCTTACTGGACACTTGATGGTATTTCTCGCGGCTACAACATATTTTACCGTGAAACGGACTATGCCGACTCGGATATCTCTACCTACTCGACCGATGCGTACGGCGCGGGTATCAACTTCGGCTATCCGATAAGTGAACTGTCTCGCCTCAACTTCGGGGCGAGTCTTGAAGAACTTAAAATTAAAACCTACAACGATACGGCGTCAGAAATTCATCGCTATGTGGATGACGAAGGGGAGCGCGCTCAAAGCCTTAAACTCACGGCGAGCTGGACGCGTAACAACCTTAACCGAGGCGTGATGCCGACAGCCGGTAACTATCAGCGCCTGTCGCTTGAAACCGGCGTGCCAGGCGGCGATGCAGAGTACTATAAGCTGCGCGCTCGGGCTCAGCAGCTATATCCGCTCAATAACGATGAGAGTTGGGCGCTTAAGTTTAGCGGTAACCTTGGCTATGCCAATACGTTTGATTCAAACGATCCTTTTCCCTTCTATGAGAATTTTTACGCAGGTGGTTTAGGATCGGTACGTGGTTTTACATCCAATACATTGGGGCAACCTACCACGCCGGGTGTTGAAGGGGGGCGTGATCGCACAATGGGCGGTAACGTGTTGGTGGAAGGTAGTGCCGAAGTTATCTTCCCCATGCCTTTTGTAGAAAACCAGCGTTCTGTGCAGCCTTCGCTGTTTCTGGATGCCGGTAATACGTTCTTGAGCTCCTGCTACAAGGTATTAGAAGCTGATGTGGGTCGTCAGCAGTGTAGTTCTGGCGTCGACCTGGGCGATTTGCGCTATAGTGTGGGCGTTGGCCTTTCCTGGTTAACACCGGTTGGTCCGCTGACCTTTAGCATCGCGGAGCCGCTTAAAGACAAAAGCGGTGATGACACACAGTTCTTCCAGTTCTCGCTGGGACAAACATTCTAACTTTGCTAAAGGGGCGCGCCCTTGGTAGCGCCCCCGCTTGATGATAAGGAAGTGACTCGATGCGTAAACTGACAGCGTCCGTGTGCTTATTTGGTGCGATTGTTTTACCGGTTCATGCAGCAGAAGCTGCAGAGGTTGCCGTGCTGGATTGGCGAGCTGCGCTGATGAATACCCAGTCGGCTCAAACCTCGCTAAATCAGCTGGAAAACCAGATTGGCAGTCAGCAGAGTGAAGCCCAAAGCCTGGGAAATGAGTTACAGCAGTTGCAAGAACGCTTGCAGCGCGAAGGCGAAACGATGTCTCAGTCGCAGCGTGAAACACTGATCGCTGAGCTGCAGCAGAAAGGTTCGCGTTTTGAGCAGTTACGTCGTGATGTTATGGAGGCTCAGCAGCGTTCAGAGCAGCAGTTTCTGGAAGGTGCGGAACTCAAGCTTGAGCAAGCGGTGGAGCAAGTGCTGAACCGTCACAATATTGATGTATTGGTTGAGCCTCAAGGAGTGCTTCATTCCTCGGTTGATTTGCCTAATGTGACTGATGAAGTTACGCAAATATTTGATTCGATGTAATTAATTTTTTAATGACTGTTGGTGTAGCTGTGCTGCACTATTGCTTTATTGGGCTCCCATGACGCACGCATCTCACCATCTTACACTTGCGGACATTGCTCGCCATTTAGGGGTCACCTTTGAAGGTGATGCCGCGCTACCCATTCGTGGTTTAGCAACACTTAAAGAGGCCACATCTGATCAAGTGGCCTTTTTAACAAATCGCGCTTACCTCAAGGATTTGGCCACCACTCAGGCGGCAGCCGTGCTGCTTCACCCTGAGCATGGCAAGAGTTGCCCGGTACCAAAGCTTGAGATGGAAAACCCCTACCTGGGGTATGCCAAACTCTCTCAGCTATTTGACCCACTGCCTGCACGTGATAAGGCCGGTATCCATCCCACCGCGGTCGTTGCCGACAGCGTAACGCTGGGTGAAGGCGTCTCGATCCAGGCCCACGCCGTAGTAGAAGCGGGCGTAACACTGGGTGACCACGTTGTGGTGGGCGCTGGGAGTGTCGTTGGGGCTGATAGCGTTATCGGCGACAATACTCGGCTGCATGCCAATGTGACCGTGTGTCATGGTGTGATTATTGGCAAGCGGGTCATTTTACAAAGTGGCTGTGTGATTGGTGGAGATGGTTTTGGATTTGCCCACGACGGTGAAGGTTGGCACAAAATTGCCCAGTTAGGTGGCGTTGTGCTGGGTGATAATGTCGAAGTTGGCAGTTGCTCAAGCATTGACCGTGGTGCGCTAGGCGATACCCTGATTGGCGATGACGTTAAAATCGATAGTCAGGTACAAATCGCTCATAACGTCACTATTGGTGCCCATAGCGCTTTGGCAGGCTGTGTCGGTATTGCAGGGTCCACCAAAGTAGGCAAGCACTGCATGTTGGGTGGGGGGGTTGGATTATCAGGCCACCTAACGATTTGTGATGGTGTTCAGGTCACCGGGATGAGTCTTGTGACCAATTCGATTCATACTCCCGGCGTCTACTCGTCAGGTACGGGGGCAATGAGTAATTCGCAGTGGCGTAAAAATGCGGTGCGGTTTAAGCAGTTGGATGATATAGCCAAGCGGTTGTCTCGGCTGGAAAAAACGACGCGTGACGCCTAAAAGCCATATTGTTTACTAAGTAAGTAGCTTGAGACGAGAGGGCGGCAGGGTATAATTCCTTGCCCTTTAACCAGACGAAGTGCTGGTATTTGCCTGATGCCTATCAGGCGTTTTTCATTTTGAGGTCGTTACGATGGTTATGGATATTAACGAAATTCGCGAATACTTGCCCCACCGCTATCCGTTTTTATTGGTGGATCGAGTGACCGCATTAACTGTGGGCGAATCCATCGTTGCGTTCAAAAACGTTAGTATTAACGAGCCATTTTTCAACGGCCACTTTCCACATCATCCGATTATGCCGGGTGTGCTGGTAGTCGAGGCACTGGCCCAGGTTTGCGGTATTTTAGGCTTTAAAACAGTTAACAAGCTGCCAGCGGATGGCTACGTGTACTACCTGGTGGGGAGCGACAATGTGCGTTTCAAGCGCCCGGTGATGCCAGGTGACCAGCTTCAACTGGAGGCTAACGTAATTCGTGGCAAGCGGGGCATTTGGAAGTTTGCGTGTCGCGCCACGGTTGACGGAGAGCTTGCCTGTGAAGCAGAAATTATTTGTGCTGAGAGGAAGGTTGCTTGATACATCCTACTGCACTGGTTGACCCAACAGCAACACTCGCAGATGACGTTGAGGTTGGCCCTTTTAGTGTTATTGGGCCTAACGTCACGATCGGCGAAGGCTCCATAATCGGCCCGCACGTAGTGGTCAAAGGACCCACTGTGTTGGGGAAGCGCACGCGTATTTTTCAGTTCGCCTCGGTAGGTGAGGATTGTCAGGACAAAAAGTACGCTGGTGAACCTACTCGTCTGGTCATGGGCGACGATAACGTTATCCGTGAAGGCGTGACGCTTCACCGCGGTACGGTACAAGACCGTGGTGAAACGACGATTGGTTCCCGCAATCTGTTTATGGCCTACGTACACGTGGGCCATGACTGTGTCATCGGCAATGACTGTATCCTTGCCAACCAGGTAACGCTCGCCGGGCACGTAACGCTGGGTGATTACGCTATCCTGGGTGGCCTGTCTGCCGTGCACCAATTTTGTCACTTTGGTGAGCATGCCATGGCGGGCGGTGGCTCTATTATCACTAAAGACACGCCTGCCTATGTCATGATTAACGGCAACCCGGCAGAAGCGCGTGGTCTGAATCTGGTCGGCTTAAAACGCCGCGGCTTTAGCCGTGAGGCGATTAATGCACTGAGCGTTGCTTATAAATTGGTCTATCGCCAGGGGCTTACCGTCGAGCAAGCGCTTGAAGAGATGCGTGCGCGCTTTGATATAGAGGAAGTGACGGAGTTCGCTGACTCTATCGAGCGTTCGACCCGCGGCATTACGCGCTAACCATGTCCATTCGCTTATGACCTTGCAGCGTGTTTATCTGGTGGCTGGCGAGCTTTCGGGGGATATCCTTGGGGCTGGTCTGATGCGTGCGCTTAAGTCGCGTCATCCAGAGGTTGAGTTTCGTGGGATTGGCGGGCCTCGCATGATCGCTGAGGGGATGCAAAGCCGCTTTCCGTTGGAAACGCTTTCTGTGATGGGGCTGGTTGAGGTCATCAAACACCTGCCTGAGCTGGTAGGTGTGCGCCGCACGCTGCGTCGCGAAGCGCTCGCCTGGCAGCCGGATATCATGGTGGGTATCGACGCGCCTGATTTTACGCTCGGCCTGGAAAAGCAGCTGCGTAATGCCGGAATCAAAACGGCCCACTACGTCAGCCCTTCTGTTTGGGCGTGGCGGCAGGGGCGTGTGAAAGGCATTGCCAAATCCGTTGATGGAATGCTCACTCTGCTGCCCTTTGAGGCCGATTTTTACCGGCACCACAGTGTTCCTGTTGTGTTCGTGGGTCATCCGCTTGCCGATGAGCTGCCGCTTGAAAATGACCGCATCGCAACGCGACAGGCACTAGGTCTTGATGAAGATGCGCCGGTGCTTGCTTTGTTGCCAGGCTCGCGCAGCAGCGAAATACGTTTCCTGGGTCATACGTTTTTAGCCGCCGCTGAGCTGCTGTGCCAGCGCCATGCCACGCTAAAGGTTTTGATTCCGGCTGCCTCAGCGCTGCGTCATGACGAAATTCAGGCGCTCTTGTCTCACTATCCAACGCTTGCCGAGCGTGTGCAGCTGTTAAATGGCCAGGCGCGAGAGGCAATGGTCGCCAGCGATGTCGTGCTCCTGGCATCCGGGACCGCCGCGCTTGAAGCCATGCTGTGTCACCGGGCGATGCTGGTTGCGTACAAGATGGCACCGGCCACCCATTGGCTCGCCAAGCGTATGGTGAAAACCCAGTGGATATCGCTACCCAATCTGATCGCGCAGCAAAGCGTGGTGCCTGAGCTTATTCAGGACGCGGCGACACCGGAAGCTATCGCAGACCAGCTTTATGAGTTGCTTAGCGATCACGAAGCACGATTGGCGTTAGAGGCACGCTTTGCAACGATGCACGCCGACTTGCAGCGCAACGCCAGTCGCCGCGCCGCTGAGGCAATCACCGCTATCGCCTTAGGCCAGTCACTGGAGCTGCACAATGCCCGCTAAATCAGGCGATTTTCCGCCGCTTGAGATCGCCTATGTGGGCGAGCGCTTGGCGGGGGTCGACGAGGTTGGGCGTGGGCCGTTAATCGGTAGCGTCGTGGCCGCGGCGGTGATCCTGGATCCAGCACGCCCTATTGACGGTCTGACTGACTCTAAAAAGCTCACCGCCCGTAAGCGTGAAGCGTTAGACGTGCTGATACGCGAACAGGCGTTAGCCTTTGTGGTCGCTGAGGCAAGCGCTGCCGAAGTTGATCAGTTCAATATTTACCACGCCACGCACTTGGCAATGCGTCGTGCGATTGATGGTTTAGCCCCTGCGGCCGAGTATTTGCTGGTGGACGGTAACCGTTTGCCGGGACATAGTTTGCCGGGGCAAGCCGTAGTCAAAGGCGATGCGCGCCATCCCGCCATTGCTGCGGCGTCGATTCTTGCCAAGGTCGCGCGCGATGCCCAGATGGTTACGCTGGATATGCGCTATCCTGAGTACGGCTTTGCACGTCACAAAGGCTACCCAACGAAAGAGCATCTTGAGGCGCTATCCGCTCACGGGCCGCTTGAGGAGCACCGCCGAAGCTTCGCCCCCGTTCAGCGCCAATTAGCCCTCATTTAAGTGCTGTCGCTACGTTAAATTAACGTTATTTCATTTCTTTTTACCGAGATTCTGCCGAGAGTGTCATGACGGTACCGTTTGTTCATCTACGTTTGCACAGTGAATACTCCCTGGTCGACGGCTTGGTAAAACTTAAGTCGTTGGTCAGCACTACCTTTGATCGCGGTATGCCGGCATTGGCGCTAACCGACGAAACAAATCTGTTCGGCCTAGTGAAGTTTTACAAGGCCGCTCAAGGGGCTGCACTCAAGCCCATTATTGGCAGCGACTTATGGCTCTTTAATCCCCACGATGAGTCACATCCTTACCGTATAACGCTGCTGGCGATGAACGATGTCGGCTATCGCAACCTGACCGAGCTGATCTCCAAGGGTTGGACCCACGGCCAGCGTCAGGGGCGGGCCATTTTGGATAAGCGCTGGGTGCTTGAACAAAGTGAAGGCCTGATTGC
The DNA here is from genome assembly GCF_052379685.1 of Halomonas sp. 111. NCBI lineage: Bacteria > Pseudomonadati > Pseudomonadota > Gammaproteobacteria > Oceanospirillales > Halomonadaceae > Halomonas > Halomonas sp. 111. The sequence goes on along the minus strand of NZ_JBQSYV010000004.1, from coordinate 124,591 downwards.
GCTTTCAGGCGCGCGGGAGGGCGAAATTGGCCGTCACCTTCTTTCCGATCATGAACGTGAAGCGCGCCAGTTGCTTGAAGAGTGGCAGGTTGCCTTTCCGGATCGTTTCTATCTGGAGCTGATTCGTACCGGGCGTCCGCTTGAAGAGGCGTGCGTGCATGCCAGCGTCAAGCTTGCCATCGATACCGGCACGCCAGTGGTGGCTACCAATGACGTACGCTTTCTTGAGCGGGAGGATTTCTGGGCGCATGAAACGCGTGTCGCCATTGGTGAAGGCAAGGCGCTGGACGACCCGCGCCGTGAACGCCGCTACACCGAAGAGCAGTATTTAAAAAGCCCAGACGAGATGGCCGCACTGTTCTCGGATATCCCCGAGGCGCTGGAAAACAGCGTGATGATTGCCGAGCGCTGCAGCGTGGATGTACGTCTGGGTGAGATATTTTTGCCTGAGTTCGAAATCCCCGAGGGAATGACCCTGGATGAGTTTTTCCGCAAGGTCTCCCACGACGGCCTGACGGATCGTCTGAACTTCCTGTTTCCTGTCGAGCGCTACCCGCGCGACAGTGACGAATACAAGGAAATTGACCAGCGTTACCGCGACCGGCTGGAGTTTGAACTCAACGTTATTATTCAGATGGGCTTCCCCGGCTACTTTCTGATCGTCATGGACTTCATTCAGTGGGCCAAGGATAACAACGTACCGGTAGGGCCCGGGCGAGGTTCCGGTGCGGGCTCTCTGGTTGCCTACGCGCAAAAGATCACCGACCTTGATCCCATCGGCTACGACCTGCTGTTTGAGCGCTTTTTGAACCCTGAGCGTGTTTCCATGCCCGACTTTGACGTCGATTTCTGCATGGAAAAACGCGACAAGGTGATCGAGTACGTGGCCGAGCGCTACGGGCGCGACGCGGTATCGCAGATTGTTACCTTCGGCACCATGGCGGCCAAAGCCGTGGTACGCGACGTGGCACGTGCTCAGGGCCGGCCGTACTCGCTGGGTGACAAGCTCTCCAAGTTGATCCCGTTTGAAGTGGGCATGACGCTTGGCAAGGCGATCGAGCAGGAGGCTGCGCTTAAAGAGTTCATTGCTAACGACGAAGAAGCTGAAGAGATCTGGGAAATGGCCCTCAAGCTTGAGGGTACGACCCGGGGCACCGGCAAGCACGCGGGCGGCGTGGTCATCGCTCCCACCAAACTGACCGATTTCTCGCCCTTACTGTGCGATGAAAGCGGCAATGGGCTGGTGGTTCAGTTCGATAAAAACGATATCGAAGACGCCGGGCTGGTCAAGTTCGACTTTTTGGGACTGCGTACGCTGACCATTATCGACTGGGCGCTTGAGATGGTCGATAAGGTTCGCGGCGTGAACGGCCAGGAACCGCTGAACATCGATGCGATTCCGTTGGATGATGGCAAAACGTTTGAAATGCTCAAGCGTGCTGAAACTACCGCCGTTTTCCAGCTCGAATCTCGCGGCATGAAGGAGCTGATCAAGCGCCTGCTACCAGATTCGCTGGACGACATGATCGCTCTGGTGGCGTTGTTCCGCCCCGGCCCGCTGCAGTCAGGCATGGTCGATGACTTTATCAACCGTAAGCATGGCCGTGCCGAAGTATCTTATCCACACCCGGATTACCAGCACGAGCTGTTAAAGCCGGTGCTGTCGCCTACCTACGGTATTATCCTTTACCAAGAGCAGGTCATGCAGATCGCTCAGGTAATGGCGGGCTATTCGCTGGGCCAGGCCGATATGCTGCGCCGGGCGATGGGTAAGAAAAAGCCCGAAGAGATGGCCAAGCAGCGTTCAGGCTTTATGGAAGGCTGCGCGGCCAATGGTATCGATAAGGATCTTGCCGGTAATATCTTCGACTTGGTGGAAAAGTTCGCCGGTTACGGGTTTAACAAGTCGCACTCTGCCGCCTACGCGCTGGTGTCTTATCAGACCGCGTGGCTGAAAGCCCATTATCCAGGGCCATTTATGGCCGCGGTTATGTCCACCGAGATGGACAACCTGGATAAGGTAGTGCCGCTAATCGAGGAGTGCCGTAACCTCAAGCTGACCGTTACTCCGCCGGACGTTAACGTAGGCGGCTACAAATTTACCGTGGATACCGAAGGGCGCGTGGTTTACGGCTTGGGGGCGATTCGCGGGGTGGGCGAGGGGCCCATCGGGGCAATTGTCGAGGCGCGCCAGACGGGTGGGCCGTTCACCGACCTGTTCGATTTCTGCCGTCGGCTTGACCCTAAGCGTATGAACAAGCGCACCCTTGAAGCGCTGATTCGCTCAGGGGCGCTGGATAACCTTGGTCCTAACCGGGCCGTGCTGGCGGCCTCTATGGAAGATGCCCTGAAGGCCGCCGCCCAGAACCACACCAACCAGAGCTTGGGCATGCTGGATATGTTCGGCGAGGCTTTTGCTGATGCCGAAGACGAAGCGCTCGACGTCTACACTGAGTACCTCGGGGCGCGGGAATGGACCGACCGCGAGCGCCTTTCAGGTGAAAAAGATACCCTCGGGCTTTATCTTACCGGGCATCCGATTGATGAATATGAGCGTGAATTAAAACGCTTTGTATCAACACGTATTAGCGATTTAAAACCCTCCCGCGAACCTCAGCGGGTGGCCGGGCTGGTGGTTGCGATGCGTACCATGAAGTCCAAACGTGGCGATACCATGGCGTTTATCACCCTGGATGATCGCACCGGGCGTATTGAAGCATCGTTGTTTGGTGAGCTATTCGACCAGTTACGTGGTCAGATAGAGGCTGATCAGGTATTGATTGTTGAAGGCGAAGTTTCCAGTGACGATTTCTCTGGCGGGCTGAGACTGCGTGGAAAAGATGTAACGCCTATGGTCACTGCCCGTATTCGCTATGGCGATGCCGTTGAGCTTGCACTGGACGCCGAGCGTATCAATGGCCGCTTGGTCGAGAGTCTGCGCGATAGCTTAGCGCCCTACCGGGATAATGGCGGTTTGCCGGTGCGGTTGCAGTATCGCCATGCCCAAGCCGTCGGCTGGCTGGAGCTTGCCGGTGAATGGAAAGTCGCGCCCAGTGATGACTTGCTGCTTGCGTTGCGCGATGTGGAAGGGCAAGCGGGGGTTCAGCTACGTTACCGCTAAACCTGACCGTATGACGGTTGGGGAGTGTCGTTGAGCAGACCCTGCCTTGCGTGGCAGGGTCAGGATGCGATAATACGTCTATTAGATACTCGTTTCGACAAGGCCTTTTTATAGGCAGCTTACAGGCAGAGCCGATGAATCCCAATTATCTCGATTTTGAACAGCCCATTGCCGAGCTTCAGGCAAAAATTGAGGAGCTACGTTTGGTTAGCTCCGACAGCGTTAATCTCTCCGATGAGATATCCCGGCTGGAGGAGAAAAGTCGTAAGCTGACCGAATCGGTCTTCAAGGACTTGACGCCCTGGCAGGTCTCTCAGCTATCGCGTCATCCTCAGCGCCCTTATACGCTCGACTATCTTGAGCATATGTTTAGCGACTTTGACGAGCTACATGGTGACCGTAACTTCGCTGATGACGCTGCTCTGGTAGGCGGCGTTGCGCGCTTGAATGATAAGCCGGTAATGGTGATCGGTCACCAGAAAGGGCGCGATGTTAAAGAGAAGGTGCGCCGTAACTTCGGTATGCCTCGCCCGGAAGGTTATCGTAAAGCGTGTCGTCTGATGGAAATGGCCGAACGCTTCAAAATGCCGATTTTAACCTTTATCGATACCCCCGGTGCTTACCCAGGCATTGACGCGGAAGAGCGTGGCCAGAGTGAAGCGATTGCCTACAACCTGGCGGTCATGTCGCGCCTGAAAACACCGATTATATCAACGGTTGTTGGCGAAGGCGGCTCCGGTGGGGCATTGGCGATCGGCGTATGCGATGAGCTGTACATGCTTCAGTACTCCACCTATTCGGTTATTTCACCAGAAGGCTGTGCGTCTATTCTCTGGAAAAGTGCCGAAAGAGCCTCTGATGCGGCCCAGGCAATGGGGATCACCGCAGAGCGCTTAAAAGAGCTTGGCTTTGTAGATGGGCTGATTAAAGAGCCGCTTGGCGGTGCGCATCGTCATCCGATGACGACGGCGGAGCGTGTGAAAGAGACCATCACCGAAGGCCTTGAGCGCCTTCAGGCACTGGATGCCGATGCCTTGCTGGAGCGCCGTTATAAGCGCTTAATGAGCTATGGTGCCCCAACTGCCTAATCAGCTTGAACGCCTGTTAAACGACGCCCTGGTGGAAACCCCACCGGGGCGCTCTATTTGGGTCGCGCTCTCTGGGGGGCTTGATTCCGCATTGTTGCTGACGCTGGCAGCTTCTGTTTGCCGCCAGGCCAATCGCCCACTGCGCGCCATCCATATTCATCATGGCTTGCAAGCCGCCGCCGATGACTTTGAGCAGCACTGCCAAGTGCTTTGCAAGCAGCTTGGCGTGCCGCTTAGTGTGGTGCGCGTAACGGTCGACGCCGCTGGCGGTATTGAAGCGGCAGCGCGTCAGGCGCGCTATGCTGCGTTTCATGAGCATGTTCCCACCGGGGACACCGTTTGGCTGGCCCAGCATCAGGATGATCAAGCGGAAACCTTTCTGCTGGCTGCACTGCGGGGAAGCGGTATTCGCGGGTTAGCGGGAATGCCACACTGCCGTTATGCACACGGCCTTACCTTCGTTCGGCCCTGGCTCTCGATTGCCCGGCGCTGCCTGGAGGGGCGAGCCTACCAAATCGGCCTTGAATGGCGCGAAGACCCCACTAATAGCGATGTCACGCTTGATCGTAACCGCCTGCGTCATGACGTGTTGCCTCTTCTCAAAGCGCGCTGGCCCGACATGGCTGGCACGTTTTCCCATAGCGCTAAGCATGCCGGGGAAGCGGATGCGCTGCTCAGTGAGTATGCGCAAGCGGAATTGGAGGCGCTTCGCACAGATGCTAACAGCACCGACCTGGAGCGTATTGATGCCCTCGCGTTGGCCACGCGCTCACGGCCTCGCCAGCGATTGCTGATACGCTCCTGGTGCCAGCAACGATTATTGCCGACCCCGCCTCAGCGTCGTCTGGAGACGCTACTTGATCAATTAACGGCCGCACCGGACGCGAGTGTGCACGTCACGTGGCCAGGAGCGGAGGCTCGGGTGTGGCAACAGCGGCTTTATCTAATGGCGCCGCTTGAGCCGCTACCGGCCTGGCAGTGTGCCTGGGATGGCAGGGCTGGGCAGGCAACACCGTTAGGTGCGCTGGAACTCTCGTTGAAGTCCGATACGCCGCTAACGTTGCGCTGGCGCCAGGGAGGAGAAGTGATTGCGCTTGCCGAGCGAGGGCGCCGAGACGTTAAAAGGCTGCTTCAGGAGGCCCAAATTCCCCCATGGGAGCGCGAGCGGCTGGTGATGGTCATGGCGGAAGACACTTGCCTTGGTGTGGTTCAGCCGCCAGCCAGAGTGCTCTGGAAAGCGGATAACGTAAGGTTTGTCTCGTAGGCGGTGTGCCCGTCTGTCTCTTAGTCTTCCTGTATGACGTTCAGCGTGAAGCCTGCGGCGTCCATATACGCCTGCTCCTGCTCAATATCGGTGCTGAGTAGTGTTGGTTCATCGCTGGCGGGCAGTGCCAGCGTTAAGCTGTCAGCATCAACACTAATATTCGGCAAGGGCGGGGCGTTTTCGGGGCGTGAGTGGTTAATCAGTACCGCCAGGCGCAGCAATAGGGCAAGCCGTATGCTGTGCGCGTGCTGCGCCTTGGGGAGCGCCTGCCACTCCTTGAGCGGGAATTTACGCCGATGGGCACGTACTAGAAAGGCCAGCTGATGCTGCTCCGGGCGTGAAAAGCCCGCCAGGTCAGAGTTTTCCAGCAGGTAAGCGCCATGGCGATGAAACTGGCTATGGGAAATAGCCAAGCCAATTTCGTGTACATGGCTGGCCCACTGAAGGTAGTAACGGTGCTCATGGGTGAGCGACCAGGCGCCTTGCACCTGCTTAAACAGACGCAGTGCGGTCTCGGCCACGTTATCGGCCTGTCGGGTATCCACGTCGTAAATGCGCTGGAGTACGTCAAGGCTTTTGGAGCGCGTGTCTTCTGCGCTATTGCGCCCAGCCATATCATAGAGCACACCCTCGCGCAGGGCGCCGTCGGCAAAACGCATTTGGTGCAGGTCAAATGCCTCGAAGATAGCGCTTAAAATGGCCACCCCAGCAGGGAAAACTCGTGCGCGGTCAGGCTTTAACCCGTCGAGCTCGACTTTGCAAAGCTGTTTGCACTTGAGCAGGCGCTCACGCAGTTTTTTGAGCCCGCTGCGCGTAATCACACCTTCAGTGGGTGTGTCACCATAGGCGAGAAGAACGCTAGCCACTGCTTTAATAGTGCCACTGGAGCCTACTGGGTCTTCCCAGCCAAGGCGCAGGTAGGGGCGCTGGATATGGGCAAGTTCTGATAACGCGGCCAGTTCGGCGCGGCGCATGCGCTTTTCACTCATCTCGCCGTCAGGAAAGTAGCGGCTGGTAAAGGTCACACAGCCCATGCGCAGGCTTTCCAGCGCCTTGGGTTCAAACTCTTCACCAATGATAAATTCGGTTGAGCCGCCACCAATATCGACAATCAAGCGGCGCCCGTTTTCGGCCAAGGCATGAGCCGCCCCTAGATAGATAAGCCGGGCCTCTTCGCGGCCCGCAATAATTTCGATGGGGTGACCAAGCTGTGTTTCAGCCCGTTCAATAAACGCCTGGCTATTATGGGCGTCACGCAGGGCGTTAGTGCCCACGATACGCAGGTTTGCGCTCTCAATATCACTTAAAAACGGAGCGAAGCGGCCCAGGCAATCCAGGGCGCGCTGAATGGCTGCTTCGTTAAGCTTGCCCTCTTCATCCAGGCCAGCCGCCAGTTGGACTTTTTCACCCAATCGTGCAACGACTTGAAGACGCTCATTTTGATAGTTGGCTACCAGAAGATGAAAACTGTTGGAGCCGAGGTCAATGGCGGCTAGCCGCTGTGGTGCTGCGTTTTCCAGTTCGCTAACAGGAGCGCTAAAGGGGGGTGAAATGTCCTTGGGCATGAGCTATCCTTCGTATTGGCTTTGCCAAGGTTGCGGTGCGCTTGGGCTATTGTCAATTGGCAAAGACTTGCGTTTATCGCGGGCCTTGACTACCATCGAACGACAGGTCTGACTCGACCTTGCCTGCTACAAGGCTGATTGCTAGAAATTACCCAAAAAATTACTAGTAATAGCTCTGCTGACAAGAGTTCGTTGATAGCGTGTCGATTCAGTTGTCTTGGTTGCCAAGCCTTTCTGGTGCTAGGCTTTCCTAGTTAAGCTTTCCTGGTACTAGGCTTTCTTGGTATTATCGGGACTTATTGAACGTCGTATTTATTTAATGCTGTACTTACCTTGGCTAAGCACGCGATGATTGTGCTATGTATATTGACTAACTAACGCTTATCCAGCATGTTAACAAGATACTGCTTATCCAGATAGCATCAGCCATATTTCCAAGTCGTCAGATGACCCGCTGATTGGTTCTTTCCTTACGCCAATCAGAACAAACAACTGCATGTACCCTCGAACTGAGCAATAACTCATTGCCTCATTGCACCAATGCCATGAGTTTTCACATGCCCAGCGGCTTACCATCGAGTACGTGCTTTATCGGGACCTGAACGCATCACACGGCGCCTAGCCATATCAGTACGTGCTACGCCTCCTGTCTTATTCTGGCGCCTTGCGCCTAGCTTCCAGAGCAACTTTCTAACACGCCGATGAATCTCACTGAACTCAAGCAAAAAACCGTTCCCGAGCTGCTCGATATCGCCCGCGAAATGGGTATCGATAACCTGGCCCGTTCGCGCAAGCAGGACATCATTTTCGCCATCCTCAAACGACACGCTAAAAGCGGTGAGGACATTTACGGCGACGGTGTACTGGAAATTCTTCAGGATGGCTTTGGCTTCCTGCGCAGCGCCGACAGCTCCTATCTTGCCGGACCGGACGATATCTACGTATCGCCCTCGCAGATTCGCCGTTTTAACCTGCGTAAAGGCGACTCCATTTCCGGCAAAATTCGCCCGCCCAAAGAAGGCGAGCGCTACTTTGCTCTGCTCAAGGTTAGCCAGATCAACTTTGACCGTCCGGAAAATGCCAAGCACAAGATTCTCTTCGAGAACTTAACGCCGCTATTCCCGAATGACCGTTTGCGGATGGAAATCGGTAACGGTTCTACCGAAGATCTAACGGCCCGTATCATCGACCTGACTGCGCCGATTGGTAAAGGTCAGCGTGGCCTGCTGGTGTCTCCGCCTAAAGCGGGTAAGACACTGATGCTGCAGAACATCGCCACCTCGATTACGCGCAACAACCCTGAGTGCCATCTGATCGTACTGCTGATCGATGAGCGCCCGGAGGAAGTAACCGAAATGTCGCGTACCGTACGCGGTGAAGTGGTGGCTTCCACCTTTGATGAACCGCCAGCGCGCCACGTTCAGGTCGCTGAAATGGTCATCGAAAAAGCCAAGCGTTTGGTTGAGCACAAAAAAGACGTGGTTATCCTGCTGGACTCGATTACCCGCTTAGCGCGTGCCTACAACACCGTTGTGCCGAGCTCCGGTAAAGTGCTTACCGGTGGTGTCGATGCGCATGCGCTTGAGAAGCCTAAGCGTTTCTTCGGTGCGGCGCGTAATATCGAAGAGGGCGGCAGCTTGACCATTATCGCTACGGCCCTGGTGGATACCGGTTCGAAGATGGATGAAGTTATCTTCGAAGAGTTCAAGGGTACCGGTAATATGGAAGCGCACCTTGATCGCAAGCTGGCGGAAAGGCGCGTCTTCCCGGCAATCAACATTCGTCGCAGCGGCACGCGGCGTGAAGATCTGCTGGCGTCTGAGGAAGAGATGCAGCGCATGTGGATTTTGCGCAAGCTGCTTAACCCGATGGAGGACACGGCTGCCACGGAATTCCTGATTGATCGTCTGAAGGATACCAAGACGAATCTTGAGTTCTTTGAAGCGATGAAACGCCGCTAGGATTGATGAGAATCACTATAGCGGCGCAAGCCTAGCGGGGAGTGTGTCTTGAAGTATAACGACTTGCGCGACTTCATCGCGGCGCTGGAAGCGCGCGGTGAACTCAAGCGTATCCAAGCCGAAGTCGATCCTTACCTGGAAATCACCGAGATTTGCGACCGCACGCTGCGTGCCGGTGGCCCGGCACTCTTGTTTGAGAATGTGAAGGGCCATGATATGCCGCTGCTGGGCAATCTTTTCGGTACGCCAAAGCGCGTGGCGCTAGGAATGGGGCAGGAGTCGGTCGAAGCGCTGCGCGAAGTGGGTAAGCTGTTGGCCTTTTTAAAAGAGCCTGATCCACCCAAGGGGTTGAAGGACGCCTGGGATAAGCTGCCTATCTTCAAACAAGTGCTTAGTATGGGGCCTAAAACCGTTAAGCGGGCGCCAGTGCAGGAAGTCGTTTTTGAAGATGACGAGGTTGATCTTGATCGCCTGCCTATCCAGCACTGCTGGCCGGGCGATGCGGCGCCTTTGGTCACTTGGCCGCTGGTCATTACCCGCGGCCCGCATAAAAAACGCCAGAATCTGGGGATTTACCGGCAGCAAAAGATTGGCAAGAACCGCTTGATCATGCGCTGGCTCTCCCACCGTGGCGGGGCGCTGGATTTCCAGGAGTTTCAGCAAGCGCATCCTGGCGAGCCTTTCCCGGTTGCCGTGGCGCTGGGGGCCGACCCGGCCACGATCCTGGCGGCCGTGACCCCCGTCCCTGACTCACTCTCCGAATATGCGTTTGCCGGGCTTCTGCGCGGCTCGCGTACCGAGCTTGTTAAGTGCGGCCATTATGACCTTGAGGTGCCTGCCTCCAGTGAGATTATTCTGGAAGGGGTTATCTATCCTGATGATATGGCACCTGAAGGCCCGTACGGTGATCACACCGGCTATTACAACGAGGTGGATCACTTCCCGGTCTTTACGGTAACGCGCATGACCATGCGCCGTGATGCCATTTATCACTCCACCTATACCGGGCGGCCGCCGGATGAGCCTGCCGTTCTTGGGTTGGCACTTAACGAAGTGTTTGTGCCGATACTCTGCAAGCAGTTTCCTGAAATTGTCGACTTTTACCTGCCGCCTGAAGGCTGTTCGTATCGCATGGCGGTTGTCACCATGAAAAAGCAGTACCCAGGCCACGCCAAGCGCGTGATGATGGGGGTATGGAGCTTTTTACGTCAGTTCATGTACACCAAGTTCGTGATTGTGCTGGATGACGACGTTGATGCGCGCAACTGGGAAGACGTGATCTGGGCGATTACCACGCGTATGGATCCGGCGCGAGATACCGTGATGGTTGAGAATACGCCTATCGATTATCTGGATTTCGCCTCGCCTGTCTCTGGCCTGGGTTCCAAAATGGGGCTCGATGCGACCAACAAATGGCCAGGCGAAACAGACCGCGAGTGGGGCACGCCCATCGTGATGGACGAGACGGTCAAAAATCGCGTTGACGAGCGGTGGGAAGAGCTGGGGATTGGTATCCCTCTGCCAGCACCGCGGCATGGCGGTTAAGAAGGCAGTTAAGTTTAGCGGCGCACGTTGATCGATTTTTCACATAGAGGTTTTCATGAGCGCAAGGACGTTAACCTGCCAGGTAACGGCCGTTGAGGATTTAAATCCTGACGTATTTGGCGTGACGCTAAAAGGGCGCGCAGAATCAATGCAGCATGCGCCTGGGCAGTATCTAGAACTTAAATTGGATGACAACACCTGGGTGCCTTTTTCAATTGCCAGTGCCGAGCAGGGCGATGGCGTCATTGAACTGCATATTCAGCACTGGCCTGAGCGCGATAATTCAGTACGACTTCGAAATCTGCTCCAGGTGGCCAATCAGCTAACGCTGCGCTTGCCCGGCGGTGAATGTGTGGTTGACGCGCAAAGCGAGCGTCCGCTGCTGCTGATTGCTGCTGGTACAGGGTTTTCACAAATGAAAGCGATTGTTGAGGCCACCCTGCGTGACCAGCCTGAGCGGCCAATCTCACTCTGGTGGGCTGCCCGTGAGCATCGCGACCTTTACGCTGAAAGCCTGGCGACTGAGTGGGCGCAGCGCTATCCCAATGTAACGTTTAAAGCGGTCACCGAATTTCCGCTAACTGAGCCTTTGGCAAGCGGCGAGCGTATTCATCACCATCAGGGCCGGGTTGATCTTGTACTGGAGAAAGCGGCGCTGACGTTCAGCGATTATGACGTGTATCTCTCCGGCTCGCCCGGCATGGTATACGCCTGCCTGGATGTGTTGGAAGCCAAAGGCGTGGTGAGTGAGCGGGTTTTTTCCGACGTATTTGCTTATGCGCCGCGTGGGTGATTGACCCACGCGTTAGCCTGTCACTTTTTGGCTATGGCGCTGTTTGTTAATCAACAGTTGCCATTTGCCAAGCTTAAAGGCAGGATAAAGATATACATTTTTTAAAACGATTTTTTGCGGCCCCTTGGCTTGCCAATCATCAGGAAAAATATGCACACACAAGCGCCTTTCCACACTGCTAACAGTCTGCCTTTTATGGCGGTTAGTGTGTGCATGAGCGTTGTGGCCTATTTTGGATATTGGTTTAGCCACGGTGTGCCCGCGGCCGACGGTTAACGTCGCGCTACCAGGCACACCCTCCAGGTTGCCTGCCGAATCTTCAAGCCCCGGTTGGTAACCCCGCCGGGGCTTTTTGCGTTTAACGGCTTTTGCCATAGGAATTTCATTAAGGAGCTTCACCATGATGTATCGCGCTTATAACGTCACTATTGCTACCGGCTATGTGGGCTATGGCTGGCGATTTAGCGACGCGCGGTCGGTGCAAGCTGCCACCTCCGACCGTGCCCGTTTGGGTGGTAACGCCAATCAACGATGTCATGTGATACCGGAGAGTTAATGATGAATGCCCAGGCAAGCCTAGCCCCGATCAAGAATGCCAACGCCAAACCCCCTGGCGACAGTACGCCCAGCCCTGTTAATCACTTACCGACACCCGCCGAGTTACGCCAAAGCGTTGCCGTTGATGCTCGGTTAGGCCAGCAAATTTCTCAACAGCGAGAAGCGGTTCAGAAAATATTAAGTGGCCAGGATAAAAGATTATTGGTGGTGGTAGGCCCCTGTTCTATCCATGACCCGGACGCAGCGCTTGAGTACGCTGACCGTTTGGCGGTGCTAAGTGAGCAGGTGGATGAGCAGATTTTACCGGTAATGCGGGTTTACGTTGAAAAGCCGCGTACGACGGTTGGCTGGAAAGGGCTGGCCTATGACCCTGATTTAGATGGTCGTGGCGATATGCCCAAGGGCATTACCCTCTCTCGTGAATTGATGCATGCCGTTGCCGCCCGAGGCCTACCGGTGGCCACCGAGCTGCTTCAGCCCATGCTCGCGCCTTACCTGGATGACCTTTTAAGTTGGGTCGCGATTGGCGCGCGCACTACAGAGTCGCAGCTGCACCGTGAGCTGGCCAGTGACCTGGCCGCGGCGGTTGGGTTCAAAAATGCCACCAGCGGTGATGTGCAGGTCGCGATTGACGCCATACAAGCTGCCGCTCATGGGCACCAGCGCTTTGCTCAAGACAGTCATGGGCGCCCCATCATGCAGCAAACAGCCGGTAACCCTCATACGCATGTTGTGCTTCGCGGTGGGCATGGCGAGCCGAACTATCAGGCAGCGCACGTTCAGGCAGCTATCAAGGCGCTGCATGAGGCAGGTCAGAACCCACGTTTAATGGTCGACTGTAGCCACGCCAATGCACGTAAAGATCATCGCCGTCAGAATGAAGTAATGCTGGATGTGCTGGCCCAGCGGCAGGCGGGCAACGCCAATCTGGTCGCCTTGATGCTTGAAAGCCACCTGTTTGAGGGCAAACAGCCGTTAAACCCTGGTGCACTGCGTTACGGTGTCTCGGTAACCGATGCCTGTGTTGGCTGGGAGGCGACCGAGCGGTTGTTAAAAATGGCCGCAGAACGATTAAGCGCACATTAAGCGACTCAGGCTTGTTTGCGTTGGTCAGCCCCGTATCATAGAGCACTCATTTGGATTGCGAGGTTGGCCATGGTTTTTACCCTTGAGCCGCATGATGTACAACGCTACCGTCGTAAGGCGCGCATGATTAGCTTTGCGATGGCGGGTCAACTGGTCATTTTTGGAATGCTGTTTTCCATGCTGCTGACCTCTGCCTTGGGCAGCAGCCTATGGCTCTACGCGCTGGGTATCTTCCTGGGACTTCTAGCCACCAGCGCACTCTTTGCGGTGCTGCGCGAACGGCCCTGGATGACCGAGATGCGCTACGTATGGCAGTTAAAGCAACACCTGTCGCAAATCAGGGGGTATTTACCTACGCTTAGGCGTGCACTTGAAGATGATAATCAAGCCGCGCTTAATATCGTGACCTTTTACCATCAAGGGATAACGCAGCTAGCCGAGCTAAACGGTCGTGAGCCCTCTCAAGACCCTACGTGGCTGGCCGAGAAGCGTCACTTGGCGGAAAAGCGGGCAGCATTGGGATTGCCGCCCAAGTTTGATACCTTTGATCCACAGGATCTACACGCCTTTAAGCGAAGCTAGTGCATTACACAATAAATCACGCGCGCAGGGAGCCTTGATAGATGACGTTTTTTACCCCCCTTCGATTAGCCGCTGTGGGTGCTTGTTTGATGGCACTCACCGGCTGTGCCTCTACGTCTTCACCAGCAGACGAGTCTGGCACAATGACCGTTAACAGCAGTGCCCCGTTGTTGCCCTCGGTACTTTTTGCTGGAAACGCCGAGCAGTACCAGGGCTGGCACTGCCAGCCCGCTGACCAGAATTTAGTGACAGCGACAAATACTAATGACCTACGGCTTTGGTCGCTGCACGGCGCCTGGCTGCTGCCTCAAGCGGTCGTCGCTAACGGGGCTCGCTACCAGGATGGCAGTATCAGTTTTTGGAACCGAGGTAACCAGGCCATGGTGGAAACACCGCGTGGCCAACTGCAGTGCACCCTTGGCGAAGAGCGTAAAGTCCTTACTCGTGCAGAGCGGCCAGGCGTTATGTTTTTTGGACATGGCAATGAGCCAGGCTGGGTGGTCGCGCTCGCACACGATTCCCCCACGTTAACCCTGGAGCTTAACTACGGCGAGGAGCGTATTGAGCTACCCTATATGGTGAGCGTGATGGACAACGAAGCGGGCCGGGTGGTGCTTGAAAACGCCCGCGTTGAGCCTTTCTTTCGGGTGCGTATTGAAGCGGGCGCTTGCTTTGACAATATGAGCGGTTTTCCCTTTCCTGCGCGGGTAACGCTCAGCTACGGCGGTGAGCAGTTCAGTGGTTGTGGGCAGGGAATCGCCCCCTAAGCTTTTATTTCAGCGCCTATCAGCCATCACTGCTAGCGGTGCGGTGGCCACCGCTTAGCAGTGATATTGAAGCGGGTCAGCGCGCCAATCAGGCGAGATAAAGTCGCTTGCACAAAGTGCCATGGCATCTCCAGCGGCCCTTGCTGCGAGACGCGACAGCATATTTAGCTGCAGCCCACGTGCGGTCTCGATCTGCTCGCTTACATCCACGGGTATCCATGTGTCATCCTGCAGCGCTGCGAGGGTGAAGCTGAACGGGTGAAAGCCGGGATAGCCCAGCCGAAGATCGGTAGCAATTAATGTTTCATGTCCCTCAATATTGATGGTGTCATAGCGCAAAAAAGGGCCAGTAAACCACATTAGCCGCTGGCCAAGCGGGCCCGCCAACGCACTCTCTTCAAGCGCTATATTGCGGTATAGCGGTTCCAAACGTGGCTGACGCTTGCCATCAAATACGCTAATCAGACCTTCATAATAGCGATCTTCATTGACCACGGTAGCTCGCCATAGCACCGTGTTAAAAGGGGTTGGTTGAACCAGTAAAGGCGCCTCCTCTAGCCCCATCTCGGCAAGAACCGTTGCCAGCCGGTGCTCAATGTTCAGCTTCGCTCCGGCTGCTAGCAATAAGTAAACACTTGAGACAGCCAGCGCGGCCGTAGCGTACTTTTGTACCTGTTTTGACGTGATGCCTACGATTAAACCAATTAGAAGAGGCAGGGTGTAGAGCGGGTCAATGATAAATACAATCGGCCAGGCGACCGGTGATGTTTCTAGCGGCCAGAAGAGCTGCGTGCCATAGGTGGTCAGAGCATCAAGCAGTGGATGCGTGATTAGCGTGAGTGTAAAAAAACACCACCAGTGGATAAAGGAAATATCTCGTGCAGGGGCAAAACGGTTGCTAAGCAGGGCTAATAACGTCGCGAGTCCGGTCAGTACAAATAACGAGTGGCTAAACCCGCGGTGCTCGGTCACATTAGCGATCGCATCGCCATAGTCCAGCGCTACGTCGAGGTCGGGCAGCGTGCCCAATAGTGCCCCTATGAGAATGGCTTTACGGCCCAAGCGCCGACCCAGCACCGCACCGCCAATCGCAGCGCCCAACGCCGCCTGTGTGATTGAGTCCACTAACGTCTCCTTTGAGATAGCCCTCAAATAGCACTATACAGATTTTTCTTTGAATTCGACCTTGTATAATAAATCTGTCTAATGGTTAGTTAAAGCAGGCCGTCATTTAAACCGATAGTGGTGCAGGTCGGGCTGAATAATGAGCTTTGACGAGCATTTGGGCATACGCTACCTGATATGCATAAGATTTGCTGGTTAAGACCTATTCTGTTTCCATCCATATAATGGATATCCGCGTTAACATTCATTTACCGGCCTTAATGAAAAGGAAATAACATGCAGTTTTTACACACGATGGTACGTATCAGCGATCTGGATGCATCGCTTCACTTTTACTGTGACCTGCTGGGCCTTAAAGAAGTACGCCGTAAAGAGAATGAAAAAGGCCGCTTTACGCTGATCTTTCTTGCCGCCCCCGAAGACGAAGAACGCTCAGCGCAGCTCTCCGCTCCCGAACTTGAATTGACGTATAACTGGGACCCTGAAACTTACACTGGCGGGCGTAATTTTGGTCACCTGGCCTATCGAGTAGACGATATTTACGCGCTTTGTCAAAAGCTCCAGGACGCCGGTGTTACTATTAACCGTCCTCCACGGGATGGACACATGGCATTTGTTAAATCGCCTGACGGTATCTCCATCGAGCTACTGCAAAAGGGCGACACGCTAGCACCTCAAGAGCCATGGGCTTCCATGGAAAACAGCGGCAACTGGTAAAACCTATAAGGTGATAATTATGTCCATGAAGACGTTAACGCTGCGTCATTGCTTGCTGCCCTTGTGTGTATCGGCGGCTTTTCTTTTGAGCGCGTGCAGCAGTTCGCCCGCGCCTCAAGAGAGTCATGAAGCGCCGAGCAGTGCGGAGCTTTCAGGAGCGATAGTGGATCAGCGCTGGGATCTTCTGTTGATCGGAACAGACGAGAAGTTAGCGTTTAATGAAACGCCGTTTTTTGAAATCTCTCCCGATGGAACGATCTCTGGTTATGACGGCTGCAACCGCTTTTCGGGGCAGGTAAGTCTGGGGGAAGGGCACCGTTTCGATGTTAAGCAGCTTGCCAGCACGCGCATGGCTTGTCCTAATATGGAGGATGCCCAGCAGGTAACGAATATGCTGGAAGGTGCTTATCGCTACCTCATTGACCATGACCGACTGGTCTTTTTTGGCCCAGATAGCCGAGTACTTGGCGGCTGGCGTGAGGGAAGCTAGCATCATCGCAACAGCGCGTGGGAAGTGTGATTGACGAAGCCTACCACCTGCCATAGCTTCGGCGTATACGTAGAGTTATAGATAAACTATAAAAAAACGCTCGGCTCCATTAAGAGCCGGGCGTTTTAGGCTGAACGAGTTACGTCCGCGGTTTACAGCGCTTCAATCTTGGTTTTCTGTTCTTGCAGCAGTTTTTTAGCCGACTGGAACTCGGCAAGCTTGCCGCGCTCTTTTTCGACGACTGCATCGGGGGCTTTAGACATAAACCCGGGGTTGCCCAGTTTTTTCTCAATGCCAACCATTAGCTTGTCCTGCTTTTCGATCTCTTTATTCAATCGAGCAAGCTCGGTGTCTTTGTCGATTAGATCGGCCATCGGCACCAGAACTTCCATATCGCCCACTAATTGCGTTGCTGAAAGCGGGGCATCGTTGGGGTTTTCAAGCCAGCTCGCGCTTTCCAGTTTGGCCAGTTTGGCCAGGAAATGGCGGTTACTTTCCAGGCGCTTGGCGTCTTCCGGCTTGCCTTTGGTTAACAGCACGTCCAGCGGCTTGCCGGGGGCTATATTCATCTCGGCGCGAATGTTACGCACAGCGATAATGACGCCTTTTAGCCACTCGATATCGCGGGTGGCCTGCTCGTCGATCTTGCTCTCGTCAGCTTCCGGCCATGCCTGAAGCATCAACGAGGCGCCTTCGCCCAACGTGCCCGCCAAGGGTGACACGCGCTGCCAGATCTCTTCCGTAATATAAGGCATCATCGGATGCGCCAAGCGTAGAATGGTTTCCAGCACGCGCACCAAGGTACGCCGTGTGCCGCGCTTGGCTTCAGCGGAGGCATTTTCGTCCCACAGCACTGGTTTGGAAAGCTCGAGATACCAGTCGCAATACTCATTCCAGACAAATTCGTAGAGCGCTTGCGAGGCGTGGTCAAAGCGGTATTCGTCCATCGCCTTGGTCACCTGGGCTTCTGTCTTCTGCAGCTCGGAAATGATCCAGCGGTCGGCCAGCGACAGCTCAACCTCGCTGCCGTCGGTGCCGCAATCCTCGCCTTCGGCATTCATGAGCACGTAACGCGAGGCATTCCACAGCTTGTTGCAGAAGTTGCGGTAACCTTCCAAGCGGTTCATATCAAATTTAATATCGCGCCCAGTGGTGGCCTGCGAGAGGAACGTAAAGCGCAGCGCATCGGTGCCATGGGCTTCAATGCCGTCTTTAAATTCGTCTTTGGTCGCTTTGGCAATCGTCTTGGCTTTTTGCGGCTGCATCATGTTGCCGGTGCGCTTTTCAAGCAGTGCATCCAGCGTAATGCCGTCGATAAGATCAATCGGGTCGAGTACGTTGCCCTTGGATTTGGACATCTTCTGGCCCTGCCCATCACGTACCAGGCCGTGGACATACACGGTTTTGAAGGGCACCTGGCCGGTGAACTTTAGGGTCATCATAATCATCCGGGCTACCCAGAAGAAGATGATGTCAAAGCCTGTCACCAACACGCTGGTGGGGTGGAAGGTTTCAAGTTCCGGGGTTTTTTCTGGCCAGCCAAGCGTGCCAAAGGTCCATAAACCTGAGCTGAACCAGGTGTCCAGCACGTCTTCGTCCTGAGTCAGCGCTATATCAGCGCTCAGGCCGTGCTTCTCTCGGGCTTCGGCCTCGGTGCGGGCAACGTAGACGTTACCTTCGGCGTCATACCATGCCGGAATACGGTGGCCCCACCATAGCTGGCGGGAAATACACCAATCCTGCAGGTCGCGCATCCATGCAAAATACATGTTTTCGTAGTTCTTGGGCACGAACTGGATGTCGCCTTTTTCCACCGCCTCGATAGCGGGCTTGGCAAGGTCTTCGACTGCCACGAACCACTGGTCAGTCAGCAGCGGCTCAATCACATCACCCGAGCGGTCGCCATAGGGCAGGGTGTTGTTGACGGCTTCCACTTGCTCCAGTAGGCCAAGTGCGTCCATATCGGCAACAATTTGCTTACGTGCTTCAAAGCGGTCAAGGCCTGCGTACTTGGCGGGCAGGCTAGCGTCTTCTTCCGGCTGGGGCTGGCCTTTAAGGTTGAAGATTTCCGCCTGCTCAAGAATCGTGGCGTCTTTGGAAAAGACGTTGATCAGCAGGTGGTTTTGGCGCTTGCCGACTTCATAGTCATTGAAGTCGTGGGCCGGGGTGATTTTCACACAACCCGAACCTTTCTCCATATCGGCGTGTTCGTCGGTCACTACAGGGATGCGGCGGCCCACCAGCGGTAGCTCAATAAATTTGCCCACCAGCGAGGCGTATCGCGCATCTTCTGGATTAACCGCAACGCCGGTATCGCCCAGCAGAGTTTCGGGGCGAGTAGTGGCCACCACGACATAATCCTTGCCATCGGCGGTTTTAACGCCGTCGGCCAGCGGATAACGGAAGTGCCAGAAGCTGCCTTGCTGCTCCTTGTTCTCCACTTCCAGGTCGGAAATCGCCGTGTGCAGCGTCGGGTCCCAGTTGACCAGCCGCTTGCCACGATAAACCAGTTTCTCTTCATGCAGGCGCACGAAGACTTCCTGAACGGCTTTATAGAAGCCGTCATCCATGGTGAAGCGCTCGCGACTCCAATCAACGCTGGCGCCCATGCGGCGCAGCTGGCGGGTAATGTGCCCGCCAGACTCTTCCTTCCACTCCCAAACTTTATCAATAAACGCATCGCGGCCCAGGTCGTGGCGCGTTTTGCCCTCTTCTGCCGCGATCTTGCGTTCAACCAGCATTTGCGTGGCGATACCGGCGTGGTCGGTACCTACCTGCCACAGCGTATTGTTACCCTGCATTCGCTTCCAGCGCGTCAGGGTGTCCATGATGGTGTCCTGGAACGCGTGGCCCATGTGCAGGCTGCCGGTGACGTTGGGCGGCGGAATCATGATGGAGAAAGGCGCGCCCTTACCCGAAGGGGCAAAGCGGTTATCGGCTTCCCAGCGCTGATACCAGCGGGTTTCAATCTGTTCGGGTTGGTAGGTCTTTTCCATGGGGAGTCGGCTCACAACGTGCAAAAAAATGGTGACAAGTATAGCGCGATAAGAGGCAGAGCGTCAGGCCTTTGCCGAGGGGAGATGTAACCCACGCATCGCGATTAAACCTAACACAGGGCCTGGCAACAACCACCAGATAACCGCCACGCTCTGGCTTGCCCAAAGGGCGGTTACCAAGGCAATGGAGGGGATGGTCAAACCAAAGCCGATAGCGTTCATCATGGCCAGGGCCGCGCCCAGCCGTTCGGCTGGCGCGTGGGCTGATGCCAGCGCTGAAAACTGCGCTGAATCGGCAATCACGCTAACGCCCCAAACGCCCAGCAGCGCCAGCAGTAACCAGGGTGAAAGGCTGCCCAATAGCGGGTAAACCAGGCAAAGTACGCCCGATGTTAATAGCGCCACAAAAGCAACGTGGGCGCTACCCGCTTTCCGGCTCCACCGGCCTGCCCACACGCAACCAGGCAGGCCAAGGGCAATAACGGCAAAGCTTAGCCACGGCTGCAGGCTTGCTGACGCATTGAGCCGCTCAAGCTCGCGGCTAACCAAAAAGGGCACCAGCGCCCAGAATGCATAAAGCTCCCAACAGTGGCCGAAGTAGCCCAGTGCGGCCTTGCGAAACGGGCGCTGCTTGAACGCACCAAGCCCGGCCCAGGGGCGCCCGCTTCCGGCTTTGGCGGGTAGGTGGGGGCCAACACCTAGCCGGAAAACCATCCATGCCGCGACCAGCGCCAACAGCGATGCCAATAGCAGTGGCCATTGCCAAGGCAGGTGCAACGTTAATCCGCGCAGTAAATGGGGCGAGGCGATGCCTAGCGTTAACATGCCGACAAGCCAGCCCAGGGCCGCGCCCGCATGCGAAGGTGTCCAACTCACCACCAGCTTCATGCCCAACGGGTAGATGCCTGCCAGGCATAGGCCGGTGGCAAAGCGTGCCACTGCCGCCAGCGTTATGCTGTCGGCAACGCCAATAAATGCCGCGTTGATAAGCGCACCGAGCACCGCTGACAGCGCAAACAGATGGCTTGCTCGCATGCGGTCGGCAAGGCCGGTAATGGCGATTAGTAGCGTACCGGTGATAAACCCGGCCTGCACCGCGATGGTCAGTAAACCGAGATCACCTTCACTAAGACCCACCGCCTCCTGCAATGCCAAGCCAACGCCATTAACGCTAAACCACAGCGAGGTGCCAAACAGCTGAGCGAGGACGATAACTGCCAATGGATAGCGGGTTAGCTTGGAGGAGGTCTGCATTAGTACTCTCGTGTGTTGAGTTATTGTTGTTAAAACTGAGTATCCAAAAAGAACTACTCCTGTTCGCTCGATAAGCGAGCTCGAGCGCTTTCAATGGATTGATGCAGTTTGGCCTGCAAGGCCTCGCGGGATGGTAGGACGGTCAGGTATTCCGCCACGTGAATACCGCTGTTATCTAGCTCCAGCAGTTCAATCTGTTCCTGTTGCTTACCGGCACAGAGAATGATTCCTAGCGGCGGATTTTCATCAGTTTCTTGCTCATGTTTAGCCAGCCAGCGCAGATAAAGCTCCATCTGGCCTTTAAATTCAGCCTTGAAGCGCCCCAGTTTAAGGTCGATCGCTACCAACCGCTTAAGCTTGCGGTTGTAAAACAGCAAATCAATGTAGAAATCCTCGTCATCAATCTGAATGCGCTTTTGGCGCGCCACAAACGTAAATCCTGCGCCCAGCTCCAGAAGAAACTGCTCAATCTCGCGAAGAATAGCGTCTTCCAGATCTCGCTCCAGGTAACGATCATTTAAGCCGAGAAAATCCAGCACATAAGGATCTTTCAACAGTAGCTGTGGTGAGGGTTGGCCAGCGTTGCGCAGGTTTTGTAACTCATGATGAATGGTTTCATCCGGCTTGCGGGAAATAGCGGTTCGCTCAAATAACATTGATTGGATGCGCTGCTGTAACTGACGGGACGACCAGCCTTCAAGCTGAGATAGCTCGATATAAAAATCGCGCTTGAGCGAATCGTCGAGATAAATCAGGCTTTTTATATGGGTCCAGCTTAACTGTCTCCGCAGTGCGGAGACTTTCTTCTCTTCAGGAAATGTCTCGGCGAAGCGGATCATATGGCGTAGATTCTTTGCCGAAAATCCACGGCCGTACTCACTCGTTAATTGTCTCCCCAGTGAAGAGACAATTTGCTCACCATAACCGGCCCGCTCTTGCCTCAGAATTTCCCGATGAATGCGGTTGCCTAATTGCCAATAGAGAAGCGTTAATTCAGCATTGACGGATATTGCTGCCCGCTCTCTTGCTATGTCGATTAATTGGCGAAGCTCAGGCAGGAGTATTGAATCCTGAGTTGAGGGCTGGCTCATATCGTTTGATCCTTTCGATCAACAAGACCTGAATTATGTTCTTCGGGGGTTGATTGGGCGCTTTCGCTGATTGCTCTGGCATTACCCAAGCTTATGCGGCACCACTTCATGCCCAAGCTCTTTATAGCGCTGCCAGCAGGCGCGTTTGGCGACCAGAACGTGTTGATGCTGGTTGATAATTTCGGCAACGCGCGCATAGCGCTCAACGCCATCAGGA
Organism: Halomonas sp. 111; assembly: GCF_052379685.1. Taxonomy (NCBI): domain Bacteria; kingdom Pseudomonadati; phylum Pseudomonadota; class Gammaproteobacteria; order Oceanospirillales; family Halomonadaceae; genus Halomonas; species Halomonas sp. 111. The sequence goes on along the minus strand of NZ_JBQSYV010000004.1, from coordinate 102,371 downwards.
ATATCGGGGTGCAGATTGAGAAGCGCGGTTTCTGCTTTGGGCGTAGGCAGGGTTTGCCAGCCCAGCGTTATCGGTACGCTGGCCGCCATTTCACTGTCTTCAAGCGCGTGGGGCAGGTAGGCGTCTTCGCGAAAACTCCACAGGGCCGCGTCAGCCTGCTCGGCCAAGGCCTTGTCTTCGCAGTGAAGGTGTAGCCAGTACCCCTTACGCCAAATGGTTTCGGCCAGCTTACAGGCGAATGCCAAACGCGCTTCCAGGGTGGTATCCGGGAGGATATAAAAATCGATGCGCGCCATAGCGGCTCCAGCTCTTTCAAAACACGTTTAAAACAGTGCCGCCGCCAGGGCTGGCGGCGGAGGGAGGCATTACACCAACCGGGTGAGCCAGCCGTGCTTGTCTTCACTGCGCCCGTACTGCACGTCGAGCAGCTTTTTACGAATGCGCATGGCCACTTCGTTGCCACCGTCGCCGTTCAGGCGAATACGCTCATTTTCCGTCACCAGCTCGCCCACCGGAGTGATGACCGCCGCGGTTCCGCAGGCGAACACTTCGCTAATCTCGCCGGACGCCGCGCCTTCGCGCCACTCGTCAATGCTGATGGGGCGCTCTTCGGGGGTTAAACCTTCGTCTTTCGCAAGCGTGAGCACCGAGTTGCGGGTAACGCCTTCCAGAATGGTGTCGGTTAAGCGTGGCGTCACCAAGCGTCCATCCTTGAAAACAAAGAACAGATTCATGCCGCCCAGCTCTTCAACCCATTTGCTTTCCTCAGCGTCAAGGAAGGCCACTTGGCCACAGCCGTGAGCTTCGGCCTCTTTTTGCGCGGCCAACGAGGCTGCGTAGTTACCGCCGCACTTGGCAAAGCCGGTGCCGCCCGGGGCTGCCCGTTTGTAGTGCGAGGAGAGCCAAATGGAAACCGGGCTGATGCCGCCCTTGAAGTAGGACGCCGCCGGGGATGCGATCACGTAGTAGTCCACTTCATGGGCCGGGCGCACGCCCAGGAAAGCTTCCGAGGCGATCATGAACGGGCGGAGGTAAAGGCTGCATTCGTCGGCATCGCTTGACGGCGTGGGCACCCAGGTCGTGTCCTGAGCCAGCAGCGCCTTGATGGAGCCAATGAAGTCTTCATCGGAGAGTTCCGGCAGTGCCAGGCGGCGGGCGCTGCGGCGAAAACGCTCGGCGTTTTTCTCCGGGCGGAAGGTCCAGACCGAGCCATCGGCATGGCGGTAGGCTTTGATGCCTTCAAAAATTTCCTGGCCGTAATGCAGGACCGATGCGGCCGGGTCGAGCGTCAGCGGGCCGTAAGGGCGCACCTGATGGCCGTGCCAGTCGGCATCGACCGTCCAGCGGATATTGACCATGTGGTCGGTGAAGTGCTTGCCAAAACCTGGGTTGGTCAGGATGTTGTCACGAATGCTGTCGGCCGTTGGCTGATTGGACGGCAGGATTTCAAAACGAGTCGTAGAGCTAGTGGGCACGGCGTGTTTTCTCCGCTAGAGCCAGGCCCCGAAGGGCGATATAAGCGTGTCGTTAGCGTAGCGCGTGCCATAAACGATAGAGCACACGCTAATACTTCCAGATTTAACGGTTGTGGCACTCAAAGGCAACCATTGAGCGCACGATCTGTGCGATTAGTTGGCGCTGATTTCTACCTGGCCGTCGGCTTCACGGTCTAGCAGGTACTGGGAAAGCAGGCCAACCGGGCGGCCGGTGGCGCCTTTCTGTTTGCCCGAGTGCCAAGCGGTACCGGCGATATCCAGGTGCGCCCATGGGAAATGATCGGCAAAGCGCGATAAAAAGCACGCGGCGGTAATCGTACCTGCTGGGCGCCCGCCAATATTGGCCAGGTCGGCAAAGTTGGATTCCAACTGCTCCTGGTACTCATCCCACAAGGGTAAATGCCAGGCGCGGTCCCAGGAGGCTTCACCGGCTTCCAGCAAATCGAGCGCCAGGTCGTCATCGTTGGAGAGCAGGCCCGTCGCGTGGTGGCCTAGGCCAACAATTACCGCGCCTGTTAGCGTGGCGATATCGACAACGCTTGCTGGTTTAAAGCGCTCGGCGTAGGTCAGTGCGTCGCACAGTACCAGGCGGCCCTCGGCATCAGTATTAAGCACTTCAACCGTTAGACCTTTCAGCGTTTTAATAATATCGCCAGGCTTGGTGGCAAGGCCATCGGGCATGTTTTCTGCGGCGGCGACAATAAATACCAGGTTGAGCTTGGGCTTGAGCGCAAGCATGGTCTTCACGGTGCCGAATACGCTGGCGGCGCCGCACATGTCGAATTTCATTTCGTCCATGCCTTCGCCGGGTTTCAGCGAAATGCCGCCGGTGTCAAACGTGATCCCTTTGCCTACCAGGACGTGGGGGGCTTCTTCACTCTCCGTCGCACCGTTGTACTTCATGACAATCAAGCGCGTAGGCTCGTGGCTGCCTCGGCCAACCGACAGTAGTGAGCCAGCGCCGAGGGCATCCAGCGCCTCTTCGTCGAGAATATCCACCTCTAACGCGCCGTTGGACGTCTTGCCCAACTGCTCGGCCTGTTGGGCCAGGTAGCTTGGCGTGCACACATTGCCCGGTAAATTGCCCAACGTGCGGGCGTAGTTGATGCCTTGGCCAATCGCTGCGCCAATCTGGGCGCCTTGTTGGGTTAGCGTCGCGTTTTCAGGCTCGCTAAACAGCGTGAGTGCGTTAAGGCGTGCTAAAGGTGCTGGCTGAGACTTAAACTGGTCAAAGCGGTAAACCGCGCGTTCTGCGGCCTCCAGCACCTTACGCGCTTTCCAACTGCTGTCGCGGCTTTCAAGAGGAACATCATTAAACGCGATGCTTGCTTCATCGACGGGCAGCTTGGTCAGTGCCACCATGGCTGCGTCCAGCGCTTTTAAAAAGGCGCCTTCCTGGCACTTTTCGCGCTCTCCGAGGCCTACTAACAAAAGCCGTTCTGCGCAAAGCCCCGGCGCGAAAGGAATCATCTGTACGTTGCCAAGAGCTGGATCGAAATCGCCGCGCTCAAGCAACTGACCGATTAAACGTTCACTGGCGTCGTCCAGGCTGGCGGCCGTGGGCAACAAGTCGCTACCTTTAAACATGGGGATGACGAGACAAGCCGTTTCGGTTTTGGCCGGATTGGCGGTCTGAACGGAAAATTCCATAACGTCTCCAACAAGACAAGCATCGAGGGATTCGGGATAATGCCCCGTACTGGGTGTTGGGTTAGTGTACCCAAGCCATGGGCGCATTGCATGGCATCCTGCACGATTAGCCGGAGAGGGCATTGATTTTATTTCGGTACTTAACTCGCGAAGTGTTACTCACCATGTCGGCTGTGGCAGGGATCTTACTGCTGGTCATTATGGGCAGTCGTTTTATTCGTTACTTCTCTGACGCGGCGGAGGGAGATATCCCCGTTACCATTCTGGGTAGCTTGATGATGTTTCATCTACCCGGCTTTATGGAACTGGTGCTTCCGCTTGCGTTTTTTCTAGGCATCCTGCTGGCCTATGGCCAAATGTATATGAACAGCGAAATCACCGTAATGGTGGCCTGTGGCATGAGCCCTCTGCGGCTGTTGCGAGTAACGTTGCTGCCCGCCTCGGTAGTGGCGGTGCTGGTGGGCTTTTGTAGCTTGTGGCTAACCCCCGCCGGGGCGTTGCAAACGGCAGCGACGCTTGAAGAGCAGCGCAGCCGGTTGGATGTATCGGTACTGGCGCCCGGGCGATTCCAGGATTTCGGTGGTGGGCGTACCGCTTATATCAGCGATTTCAGCAGCGACGGCACCGAGATGCAAGAGGTGTTGGTTCATGAACGGCCTAATACAGAGAGCCCACATAGCTTTGTTACTCGGGCCGGTTCGGGGTATCAGGAAACGCGCGTTGAAACGGGCAGCCGCTTTTTAATATTGGAAAATGGCGAGCGTTACGGTGTGGTGCCGGGCCAGCAGGATGCTCAACGGCTAACGTTTGAACGCTATACGATGCGCCTGGGGTTAAGTCGCGGCCTTCAGGAGTTTGATTCTATTGAGTACGCTACCACCGCGGCGCTTTGGGATGACCCTAACCCACGTGCCCAGGCGCAGTTTCAGTGGCGTACCGGTTTGCCGTTCATGGTCTTTGTATTAGCGCTTATCGCCCAGCCGCTTTCTCGGGTGAACCCACGCCAGGGCCGGTTTGCCAAGCTACTACCGGCGGTATTTTTGTATGTGGCTTATTTGAGCTTACTGCTTGCAGCGGTCGATGCGATTGGCAGTGGAAAGCTCTCGCCATTGGTTGGCGTTTGGCCCGTGCATCTCTTGTTTTTAGGCCTCGGCTTGCTGCTTTTGTGGCGCTCACAACGTAAGGGGATGCGCTAATGCTGGCTGATCGTCTGGATCGTTACATCGCTCGCAACGTGCTGGGGGCAATTATCGTTGTGCAGTTCGTCCTGCTGGGGCTGGATATCACCATTGCCTACATTGGCGACCTGAGCGATGTACAAGGGAATTTTACCGCGCTTGATGTGTTTCTCTATCTGCTGATGCGCGTGCCTTGGCGGTTTTATCAATACGCGCCCGTAGCGGTACTGATAGGCGCGCTCATTGGCTTGGGAAGTATGGCTTCCAGCAACGAGTTGACCGTGATGCGTGCTTCAGGTCGTTCGCTGGCGCGCATCGTCTGGGGTGTGATGAAACCGGTGTTGCTGGTGGTTGTGGCCGTGCTACTGGTTGCTGAGTTTGTAAGCCCGCGTACCGAGCAGTTTGCCGAAGCGTGGCGGCTTGAGCAGCGCCAAGGGGAAAGTGCTCAACCCGCCAGCCGTAGCGGCTGGCAGTTTGAAGGCGACAGCGTTTACCGATTTGGTGCCATACGGGCCGATGAGGTCGTGCTTGATTTAACCCGCTACCGGTTTGATGGGCGCCGCTTGGTGGAAGCCACCCACGCTGACCGGGCGCACTGGGAAGAGGGCGCCTGGCGGCTTGCAAACATCACCACGACACGTATCTATGATGACCGCACTGAATCCGACTATCAGGCCAGTGCTGTTTGGGAAACACAGATTACGCCGGTGCAGTTAGAGCGGCTGCTGCGCTCGGTCGATAGTCAGGCACCCAGCGAGCTATGGGCGTATGCACGCTACCTGCAAGAGCAAGGCTTAACGGCGGATCAACCGCTGTTGTACTTTTGGCAAAAAGTCTTAATGCCCCTCACCATGGGATCGCTGGTATTGATAGCGGCGTCCTTCGTGTTTGGCCCGCTGCGTACTGTGGCGGCAGGGACTCGCGTCTTTTATGGCGTCGTGACCGGGCTGTCATTTAAATATATGCAGGATCTGCTTGCGCCTGCGTCGACGATCTTTGGGTTTTCGCCCGTATGGGCAGTGCTGGTGCCAACACTCGCCTGCGCTGCTGTTGGGGTTTACTTCCTGCGCCGTAATGGCTGACGTCATGGGCGCTGGTTTAGGTCGCCGCCTAGGCGCTCTGCTCTACGACAGCGTGTTGGTGGTGGCGCTTTGGCTGATTGTAACCATTGTCCATCTGGCTTTTTTTCGACTGGTGTTGGGGCAGCCCGTTGAAGCCGTGGGGGCTTCTGCGCTATCGGTTTGGAGCCTGCGCGCGCTGTTACTGGTCTCCGTCACTTTTTTCTTCTGCTTTTTCTGGTCTCGTAGCGGCATGACGCTGGGTATGCAGGCATGGCACCTGCGCGTGCAAGCACCGAACGGGCAAAAAATCACCCTTAAGCAAGGCCTTGTTCGCTGTGTCACGGCTTGGCTCTCGCTGGCGGCGCTGGGCACGGGCTATGGGTGGGTGCTTGTCGATAAGCAGCGGCGCAGCTGGCCAGATATCGCCTCCCATACCTGTACGGTGGTAGTGCAAAAACGCTAGGACAAAAAAACATTAGTTTCTTCGCAACTAAATAACTAACAAGCTGAATTGAATAATAAAAGCTAGATGCTAAGGGCAATCACTGCTAAAGAGCATCTGTTTTTACTTGCAAAGATGTATGCGAATCATTTACATTCACCTCATGTGATTAATGAGGTGTCGCCATGTACGTTTGTGTGTGCAAGGGAGTAACCGATCATCAGATACGTCAGCAAGTGAGCGACGGAGCGCGCAGCTGGCGAGAAGTACGTGAAGCCACCGGCTGTGCGACCCAGTGTGGAAAGTGCGCTTGTATGGCTAAATCGCTAACGCGTGAAGCGGTACAAAATGCCCGTTTGGAAGCCGATATGAGTCTCGCTTACGCCGTATGACGCGAATCACTCTTGTTAGAGTTATCGTTAGCAAATAACTGATTTGTTTGAATTTTTTGATCTCTTCTTTATACTCTCAGAAAACTGGGAGTATGCCTTTGCGTGGCCTATACTCCTTTGTTAACGTAACTGTTTGATTGCTTAGAAACTCTCAGCATTACAACGAAAAGGTGACGTCATGAAAGGTGATCCCCAGGTAATTCAGCATCTCAACAAAGCGTTAGGCAACGAGCTTATCGCTATCAATCAGTACTTCTTGCACGCCAAGATGTACAAGGATTGGGGTCTAAAAGCACTCGCCAAATGGGAATATGACGAGTCCATTGAAGAGATGCAGCACGCCGATAAGCTAATTGAGCGCATCCTGTTCCTGGAAGGTATTCCTAACCTTCAGGACTTGGGCAAGCTGCACATTGGCGAAAACGTTAAAGAGATGCTCGAAAGTGATCTGCGTATTGAGCATGACGGCCGTAACGACTACATCGAAGCCATCACGTATTGTGAAAGCGTTAAAGACTACGTTTCACGTGATTTGCTGCGCGATCTGCTCGCCGATGAAGAAGAGCACATTGACCATATCGAAACCGAATTGAAGTTGATTGAGCAGGTCGGTATTCAGAACTACATGCTGCGCCAAATGCAGCTGGCGGGCGACCACGAGTAAGCGCTAGCCCAGCACTTATTGACGACCGCTCACAAAAATGCCCCCGACACTGTCGGGGGCATTTTTTTGCCTGTCATGAGTGCTATTGCCTAACGGGCGGGCTTGCTTGACCCCACAAAACTTGAAAGCGATACCGCCAGGACCGAGAGCAGCACCAGCGCCAGCGCAGGAATCAGCACCGCCCAGGGCGCACGCTCAATGTACGGCATACCTTCTGCCAGTACTAACCCCCACTCTGGCGAAGGTGGCCGTGGCCCCAGACCCAAAAAGCCCAGTGCCGCAAGCGCCAGCGCAACCCCTGGCAAGCGCAGCATGGCGTGGCGAAATACCGGGCCAATCACCGCAGGAAGAATATAGCGGCCCATCAAGCGCAGTTGCCCCACTCCTAGAAGGGGCGTGATGCGCACGTGGGGCTGGGCTTTTGCCTCGGCGACCAGCGCTGCTGTATGCGCCGCTAGGGGTGCCCAGGCCACCGCGGTAACCGCAATAACGGCGCCGCTGGTGCTGGGTCCCATCAAACCGGCCACGATAAGACCCGCAATGGTGGGCGGCGTTGCCTTGGTAATCTCTATGGGGCCGGTGGCAAGCTTGGGTGCCAGGCCAATCAAGAGCCCTAGAATCAGCGTGAAAAATACTACCGCAACCGCCATGCCAATCGTGGAGAGCGCACCATGGGCCACGCGGGCCAGAATATCGCGCCCAGTGCCGTCCGCCCCTAGCGGCAAGCCAAGACTGGGTGTTTCCAAGCGCATAAAGGCCGAACTAAACGGATCTCGGGTAATGCCTGCAATCACTAGCACACACAGCAGAAGAACCGCGACGCTCGGGACGATCCACGCTCGCCGCGATACGCTTTGCTCGGTGTGGGTCACGGGCAGTGCGCCCAGCCTAAATGCCCGGCCGAGCAGCAGCGCGCGGCCAATATTGGCAAGGCTGCCCAGCACAATCGCAATCACCAGCAGAATAAGAATGCCGGTTTGCAGTGCAGGCATGTCCTGGGCCGATGCCGCTCCCAGCGTTGCCCGGCCAAGGCCCGGAATCGAAAACACCTGCTCAACGGCTATCGCACCGCCGGTTAGGCCGACCATGACCATACCCACCTGGGGCATAAGGCTTGGCAGCGTACGGCGCAGAACGGAGAGCGTAATACGGCGATGAGAGAAGCCCGCCACACTCCAGGTGGCCACCCAACGCTCGGTAAAGGTGGCCGAGAGGCCATCGCTGAACAAGCGGCCCAGCAAGCCGCCTGCGGGAAGCCCCAGCGCCAATGCGGGAAGCACCGCGTAGCTCAAGCCGCGCCAGCCATAGGGCGGCAGCCAGTTAAGCCAGGCGGCAAACACTACCAGAAGCAACGAGGCGAGTAGAAACTCCGGCAGGGCCGTTAATGCCGCGCCCACGGTGCCAGGCGAGCGGCTAATCTGGCCACGCAAACCTTGCCGCACCACTGGCAGGCAAATAAGCGTTGCGGTAACCACCGCCACCAGCATGGCAAAGCTCATTAGCAGCAAGGATACCTGTGCGCTTTTTAGCAGGCCGGGCAGCACCGGCGCGCCTGAAATCCATGAGTTACCTGCATCACCCTGCAAAAGCCCCAGCAGCCAGTGCTTCAGCATCTCCAGCGGCCCGGATTCCAGGCCCAACTGAGCACGAATGGCCGCCAGTGCTTCTGGTGTTGCCTCCTGTTCGGCAGAACGCGCCCGCAAGATGCTGAGCGCCGGGTCGCGGCCTGAAAGCCAAGGCAGTAGCCCCACCAGAACCACAACGCCTGCCAGCGTCACTAGGCGTGACAACAGGGGAATAAACGGCTCGATGCGTAAGCGGCGCCACAGGGGCTGTGATGTTGCGTTAATCATGCGTGGCGCGCCTTCAGGACTCGCTATCAGTATCGATAGCGGTTTTTTCGGTGATCAGCATGCGTTCACGCGGGTCGCGTTCGGCGTTGCTAACCCGTGCTGATTCCCCCTGAATGACCCGCTCGTGGAGCATCGGGATCGCCGCATCGGTGCGCAGAATAGCGGCTTCAGCGTCGATAATCGCTTGGCGGCGTGCTTCACCGGTGGGCTGCTGTGAAGCGTTGGCAAGCGCCTCATCAACGGCCGGGTCGCAAAGCTGGGCGATATTGAAAGAGCCTTCGCAGGCGAAGTCGCTGTACATGTAGGCCACCGGGTCGCCAGAATCCAGCACAGTGGCACGCGACAGGATAAAGGCATCAAACTCACCGGCTAACGCGTCGGATTCAATATGCGCGTACTCGCGTACTTCCTGCGTCACCTTGAAGCCGGCCTGGGTCAACTGCTGCTCAAGCAGGACGGCGACTTCCGGCAGCTCAGCGCGATCAGTAAAGGTCGCCAGAGTGATTTCGATGCCCTCTGGTGCGGCAGGCGCGGTACGGTCGTCTATTGAGGTGCGGTAGTCGCTTGCCCAGGCCAGTGCCGGACCCAGCAGACCTTCGGCAATATCGGCACGACCTTCGTAAACGGTCTTCACAATGGCCGAGCGATCAATCGCTTCACGCGCGGCCGCTCGCAGGCCGGGGTCCGCCATGGGGCCTGATTGGGTGTTCAAATACAGCGTGTTGGTGCGCGGCATGGGCACTTCGTGCACCAGCGCCTGGTCCAGCAGCGCCACTTGCGATACCGGAATGGCTTCTACCACATCGGCGGTGCCGGTTCTCAGGGCAGCGGCGCGCGCCGTACCGTCGGAGACATAATCCGCATCGATACCAGCAATGGCGGCGGGCTCGCCCCAGTAATCATCAAACCGGTCGAGCGTGGCGCTGGTGGTGCCATTGATCTCTTTCAAAACAAAAGGGCCGGTGCCTGCTTCGATGGGATTCACCCGGCCATCGTCGCCATAGGCGCTAGCGGCTAGAATCGCCAACTGCGGGCTGGAAAGCCGGTTGGCAATCAGCGGGTCGGCTTTCTCGGTACGTACCAACACAGCATTGTCGCCATCGGCTTCAATGGTCATGTTAACGCCGTCCAGAATACGCGGCTTGGGGGCCGCTTGAGTGGCGGCTGTCAGGGAGTTCACGACGTCGTTGGCGGTCAGCTCGGTACCGTCGTGGAAAACCACACCGTCACGAATCACAAAGCGCCACGTTTGATCGTCCACCTGCTCCCACTCGGTCGCCAGGAACGGCTGCGGGTCACTGTTGGTATCCAGACGAACCAGAGTTTCAGCGTTACTCCAGCGCGATAGTTTAAACGCGTCGTCGGATAACGGACTCAACCCTGAACGCGGCGGCTGAAGCATCGCGACGCTAATTCGCTCGTCGGCGTCTGGTGAGGCAGAGGTTTCATCACGCTGGTTATCAAAGCAGCCAGCGAGTAGAAAAGGCGCGGCCAGGACAGCGGGTAACGATAGGCGAAGTGTGTGGCGTAGCATTGGGGAGTCTCCATGTCAGGAACAGAAGTAGACGTTAACAACAGCCGCCAAACGTTCGTAAGCAAACGCTTGGACGCCATGTTGGCGAAACGGATTATTCGTCGCGGATAGGTTATTTATAAGCCCGCTATACAAGCGCCCCCACGTCCGTCGGACGACAGTGCGGGTAAGCGCAGGTAGGCAGTTGGGAGACGGCCTTGATCAAATCAAGCGTGATGGGATGGCGGGGGGCGCGCCAAAGCTCAGTGGTAGGGCGGTCTTCAACAATCCTGCCGTCGTCCATTACCAGGGTGCGCTTGCAAAGGTTGGCGACCACGGATAAATCGTGGGACACCATCAGCAGGCCTGTGCCGTTCTCATCGCAAAGCCGCTTCAGCACGTTAATCACCTGGGCGCGCACCGGCAGGTCAAGCCCGCTAAGCGGCTCGTCGGCCAGTAAAAAGCGCGGACGGGTAGCGATGGCTCGGGCAATGGCTACCCGCTGCGCCTGGCCGCCGGAAAGCTCATGGGGTTTGCGGTCCAGAAATGAAGTGCCCAACCCCACGTGCTCAAGCGCTTCCTGGGCGCGCTCAATCGGGTCGCACTTCACCTGGAGGCGAATCAGCGGCTCAGCAACCAGTGCGCGCACGCTCATTCGCGGGTCAAGCGAAGAAGCCGGGTCCTGGGGAATATACTGAACCGCCTGGCGGTACCAGCGCAGGCGGGCCGTGGACGCGGGGCGCACTACTTTATGTTGGCAGGTAATTGACCCACTATCAGGCGCTTCAATCGCCAGCAGCGAGCGTAGTAGGGTGGTTTTACCCGAGCCGGACAAGCCCACCAGCCCCACGCGTTCGCCGGGGTAAAGTGTAAGGTCAACATTGTTGATGATGTGCTTACGCTCACCTGCTCGCCAAAACACCTCACGTGGCAGCGTGACGCTTTTATTAAGCCCGCGTGCCGATATAAATGCTTCTCTACCCACGAGTGCTTCCTGACGACTAAACGGTAGGGGGCTTTGCATCAGGCGCTCTTTAAGTAATCAACGGATAGAGGTTCGGCCACGCTCGTGAACTCGGCTGGCTGTACGCTGTGTGCCGCGTCCACTAACTCTTGAGTAAAGTGGTGTTGTGGGGCGGTAATCAGCGTATCCAGCTCACCGCTTTCAATCATGACGCCGCGCTCGATAACCACCGCGCGTTGGCACAGCTGAGCGGCGGCGTGAAGGTCGTGAGTGATAAACAGCAGAGACGTGGCCGTTTTGCCGGTATGTTCGCGCAGGGCGCGGAGTACCTGCGCTTGGGTGACGACATCCAGTGCGGTCGTAGGCTCATCAGCAACGAGCAACGAGGTTTTACAGGCCATGGCAAGCGCGATACACACGCGCTGGCGCTGGCCACCGGAAAGCTCGGCAGGCGTGCGTTTTATCAACCGCTGCGGGTCAGGAAGCCCCATGGCTTCCAGTAACGCAATAACGGCCTGCATGGCCGCTTTACGCGATAAGCCGTGGTGGCGCGTGAAGGGCTCGCGCAGCTGGGAGCCGATAGTCACCAGCGGGTTGAGCGCCGAAAGCGAATCCTGAAACACCATGGATACGCGGGTTTCATTGCGCCGTTGTGCTGCAGGAGTGTGAATAACGTCCTGGCCAAGAAGGCGAATGCTTCCCTGTGCTTGTGCATTAGGCGGTAAAAGCCCTAGCACCGCTTTCGCGGTAAATGATTTCCCTGACCCCGATGCGCCCAATAGGCATACGCGCTCATCGGCCATCACGTCAAAGGAGAGGCCATCAACCACCGGCTGTTGATCAATTTGAATGCGCAGATTACGCACGGATAAAACGGGGTCGCTGCACATTGCCAACATCTCAAATCAGGCCATTAAATCGCTATCAATGGTTATGATATAACGTTTTCTATGAGGTCGACAATATGCCGTAATAAAATCCGGGGGCAGAGGAAGAGAGTAATAGAAAGAGAGTAATAGAAAGAGCAGGCGTGGGAGTGATGAAAAACGTAGCAGAGATGACAAAAGGATAGGCATAAAAAAGCGCTGACGGTGCAGCGCTTAATGCATACCGGGCAGCAGGCTGCCCGGGGGATGGATTTATTTGGAGGAGGTCGCGAGAACGTCTTCGCTAAAGTTCGTGGCAGGCTCATCGACCGTAAAGGTCGCGCGGCTTAAACGACGTACACGCTTCATAAACAGGGCGATACACACCAGCGTACCCAGTGCCGCCACCACATAGCTCACCTGCAGTGGCAGGCCAAAACCAATCGGCGCGTAGGCGATATAGGTAAAGGTGGCCATGGTCATGAAGACCGCCGGAATTGACGTAATCAGGTACGGTTTGCGCGATAGCACCAGATACATCGTGGCGACCCATAGCGCGATCACGGCGGTGGTCTGGTTTGCCCAAGAGAAGTAACGCCACAGTAGCGTGAAGTCCATGTGGGTGAGTGCGTACGACACAACAAACAGAGGTACGGCGATTAGCAGACGCTTAACGATCGGGCGCTGATCAATTTTCAGGTAGTCGGCAATGATCATGCGTGCGCTACGAAACGCGGTGTCGCCAGAGGTGATCGGAAGAACGATAACGCCCAGTACCGCCAGCGTGCCGCCGACGGCGCCAAGCATGGTGGTGGATACTTCGCTTACCACGGCCGCAGGACCGCCCGCTGCCAACACGTCAGAAAGGCTTTGGTCACCGTGGAACAGGCTCATGGCTGCTGCTGCCCAGATCATGGCGATAATGCCTTCGGTGATCATCATGCCGTAAAAGATTTTGCGCCCGCTGGTTTCGTTCTGAGTGGTGCGCGAAATAATGGGCGTTTGGGTGGCATGAAAACCAGACAGCGCACCGCAAGAAATCGTTAAAAACAGTAGCGGGAAGATAGGTGCGCCTTCCGGATGCATATTCTGGAACGAAAGCTCAGGGATCGGCGCGCCCGTCACGATCATGCCAATGCCGATACCCGCTGCGCTGAACAATAACAGTGCACCAAAGTAGGGGTAGATGCGGCCGATCACCTTATCAATCGGTAGCAGTGTCGCAATCAGGTAGTAGACAAAAATCGCCATAATAATCAGGGTAAGTGATATCGGCGTCATATTGTCCAGCAGCGCGGCGGGGGAGGTGACAAATACGGTACCCACCAGCAACAGTAGTAAAATCGCAAAGCCGTTAACCACGTGCTTCATGACTTTACCCAGGAACTTGCCCGCCAGTTGAGGCAGGTGAGCGCCGTGGTTGCGAATCGAGATCATGCCCGTTAGATAATCATGCACCGCACCGGCGAAAATACACCCAACCACGATCCAGACGAAGGCGACCGGACCGTAAAGTGCGCCAAGAATAGGGCCAAAAATGGGCCCGACACCGGCAATATTAAGTAGTTGGATAAGCGAGTTACGCGTTGTGTTCATCGGTACGTAGTCGATGTTGTCACGCATACTATAGGCAGGCGTTTGACGCTTGCGATCAGTGACAAAGACCCGTTCAACGAATTTACCGTAGGTAAAATAACCCACGATTAACAGCAGTATCGAGACGATAAAGGTAATCATGTTGGGCACTCAGTGGTCAGGGGATAGTGAAAGACGACAGATGAAAAATCAGCTAGGGCGCTGATTAGTTGGCAGAATGTACAGTGTCGTTAAGCAAACCGCTTTAAGACTTTAGTGGCCCACTGAGCGTAATGACACACATCAATATGAAAACGGGCAGCCTTAGGCTGCCCGGTCATCTTCTTGCGTAACGTAAGCGCGTTATGAAGGTGTCACACCGCAGAGCATGCGCGCACCACCGCCACCCAAGTGTGGCTCGTCTTCATACGTGTCGCCGCCCTCATGAATAATCAGGGCGCGGTCTGTTATGTCGTCCATGCTCAGCCGAGGTGCCAGCACGGGCAGGTTCGCTTCCCCATCGTCGTTGACGGTCAGTACCGGCAGGTCACCCAAGTGGCCTTCGCCATAAGGACCCTGATGAGTATCGGTATTGTCCGGGTCGTAGTGGCCGCCGGCGGCCTGGGCAGCGGTCATTTCGCCGTCATCGTTTTCGGCCGGTTCGCAGCTGGGGTTCTGGTGCAGGTGGAAACCATAAATACCTGGCTCTAGACCGGTGATGGAGGGCGTCAGTAACACACCTCCGAGTTCGGAGCTTTCAATCGTCACGGTACCGAGCGCATCGTTTACACCTTCGGACGTTACCTCGTGCATATTCACTTCAAGCGATTCGCTCTCATTGGTTTGAGCACTAGCGGTAGTGGCCAGTAGCAGGGCTGCGGCGATACCGGTGAGCGGAGCTGAATAACGCATGGTTCGTTCTCCTTTCCTGTTCCGTGGAAGCCCCCGAAGGGGTGCCTTTACAAGGTAGTTGCCGAGTCCCCATGTTGCCAACGCTGGTTGGCTAGCTTTAACCTAACGTTACGGATGACATCAGCCTGCTCAGCCGCGACAATAGCGCCTCGTTTTTACCCAGGAAGTGCTATGTTGCCGCTTAGAATCCTCTATCAGGATGAGCACCTTGTCGCCGTGCATAAGCCCGCCGGGCTTTTAGTACACCGCTCGGCGCTGGCACGGGGTGAAACGCAGTTTTTGTTGCAGCAGCTGCGTGATCAGATAGGCAAACGCGTTTATCCTGTGCACCGGCTGGACCGGCCGACGTCGGGCGTTATTGTGTTTGCCCTCTCCTCGACTGTCGCCGGGCTTTTAAGCGAAGCGTTTAGTGAACGCCAGGTCGAAAAGCGCTACCTGGCGGTGGTGCGTGGCAAAGCACCTGATGAGGCGCGTCTGGACTATCCGCTACGTGAAGAGGATGGCTCGCGGCCTAAAGCAGAAATGCCTGCGATGCCCGCCATGACCGATATACGCCGCCTGGACAGTGTTGAGCTTCCCGTTCAGGTCGACCGCTACCCAGTAGCCCGTTATTCGCTTATGGAGGCGCGCCCGCTTACCGGGCGCCGCCATCAAATTCGCCGCCATTTATCCCGGCGCGGTTACCCCATCATTGGTGATGCCAAGCACGGTAAAAGCGTCCACAATCGCTTTTTTGCCGACCAACTGAATGCGCCACGCTTGTTGTTGGCGGCTACGCATTTAGCCTTTGATCACCCCGTGCTGGCTAAACGGGTTGCGCTAACCTGTGCCCTGGATGACACCATGACCGCCTTGTTCCATCATTTAGGCTGGGCAGGCCACCTGCCGTTGGACAGCGTGCGGACACCGCCGCTGACAGCGCCCTCTGCCCTTCAAACGCTTTAAAAAGAGCTTGCCATGTCTACTACGCCTTCACTTCCACCGGTTACCCCGGCAAGTGCTGAGCCAGCCTCTGCTGGCACGGCTTCTAACGACCATGTTTCTAACGACTATGAATTCCGTTTTGGCGGTATTCGGCGCCTTTACGGGCAGCGTGCGGCTACCGCGTTTCGCCATGCGCATGTGGTGGTGGTGGGCGTAGGTGGCGTAGGTAGCTGGACAGTGGAGGCGCTGGCGCGCTCAGGTATCGGTAAGCTTACCTTGATCGACCTGGACGATGTGTGTGTCTCCAACGTCAACCGTCAACTGCACGCGTTGGATGGCACTATCGGTAAACCAAAAGTGGACGTGCTGGCGGAACGCTGTCGCCTGATTGCGCCTGACATCGACATCGTCGCTGACACGGCATTTGTCACGCCCACGAACCTGGCCGAGCGCATTCCCGAGGACGCCGACCATGTAGTGGATGCCATCGACAGCGTTATCGCCAAGGCCGCGCTGATTGCCTGGTGCAAGCGGCGTAAAATCCCGATTACCGTGACCGGTGCCGCCGGCGGGCAAACCGACCCCACACGTATTCAAGTGGCCGACTTAACCCGTACCGAGCACGACCCGCTGTTATCCAAAGTGCGCTCGCGTCTGCGCCGGGATTACAACTTCTCGCGCAACCCCAAGCGGCGCTTCTCGGTCGAGTGTGTCTACTCCGACGAGCAGCTGGTGTATCCCGGTAGCGACGGTGAAGTGTGCCTGCAAAAGCCCGGCAGCGGTGACGCCACCCGGCTGGACTGCGCCTCGGGTTTTGGCGCCGCCACGTTCGTCACCGGCACGTTCGGCTTTGTCGCAGCCTCCAAAGTGCTCGAACGCCTGGCTAAAAAAGCCAACCAGCCAGCCACTCAGAAGGAAAGCCAATGACCGCCCCCGTTCCCGGTATTTACCGCCACTATAAAGGCGCACTTTATGAAGTGGTTGGCACTGCCCACCACAGTGAAACCGAAGAGCCACTGGTGATCTACCGCGCCCTTTATGGGGAGTACGGGCTGTGGGTGCGCCCGCTTGAAATGTTTATGGAGACAGTAAATAAAGAGGGCCAGACCCAACCGCGCTTTGCGCTTGAAAAGGCATTTTAGTGCACTTTTTGAGCAGGTCAGATGGCTAATTCAGGCTGAAAAATCGCCGCATATTCCAGTACGTTACCATCAGGAAGCTATATGTCCTCACCGACGCCGCAACAAACGCTGAAAGACGTATTCGGTTTTGATGACTTTCGCGGCGGCCAGCAGGCCGTGGTCTCCCGGGTGTTAAAGGGCCACTCCACGGCGGCTATCTTCGCCACCGGTGCGGGGAAGTCACTGTGTTATCAGTTGCCTGCGCTGCATCTACCCCATTTAACGTTAGTGGTGTCACCGCTTTTAGCGCTGATGCAGGACCAGCTGGCCTTTTTAACCCGGCATGGCGTGGCGGCGGCCACTATTGATTCTACCCAGGACCGCGACACCGTGCGTGATGTGATGGAGCGCGCCAGAAGCGGCGAGTTGAAGATTCTCATGGTGTCGGTGGAGCGGCTCAAGAACGAGCGTTTCCGGAATTTTCTACGCCAGGTGAATATTTCGCTGTTAGTGGTCGATGAAGCCCACTGCTTGTCTGAATGGGGGCATAACTTTCGCCCGGACTATCTCAAGTTACCCGAGTACCAGCACGAGTTCGCAATCCCTCAAGTGTTGCTGCTGACCGCCACGGCCACGCCTGCGGTGATCGCCGACATGGGTGAGAAGTTTTCCATTGATCCAAACAATGTGATTACCACCGGCTTCTATCGGCCCAACCTTGAATTACTGGTGCACCCAGTGGCAGGTAACCGCCAGCAGCATCTGATTGATTGGCTAAAACCCCAAATGCAGCCGGGCAATGAAGCGCCCAGCATCATTTATGTCACCTTGCAGCAAACTGCTGAACAGGTAGCCAGCGCCTTGGCTGCCCAGGGAATCAACGCTCAGGCGTATCACGCGGGGCTGGATTCATCGCGACGAGACGAGATTCAGCGCCAGTTTATGAGCGGGGAGTCGCCGTGCATCGTGGCTACTATTGCGTTTGGCATGGGCATCGATAAAGGCAATATTCGCAACGTCGTGCACTTTGACCTGCCCAAATCCATCGAGAACTATAGCCAGGAGATCGGCCGGGCAGGGCGCGATGGCTTACCTTCCACTTGCCTGACCATGGCAGGGCGCGATGGCCTGCGTGTGCTGGAAAACTTTGTGTATGGCGATACGCCGGAATATGTGGGCATTGTGCGCTTGCTTGAAGAGATCGCCGCTGCCGGTGCCACGCCCGAGCGGCAATGGGAAGTGCTGCTCAATGTGTTGTCGCGCGATACCAATATTCGCCTGCTGCCATTGAAAACCCTGCTGGTACGGCTGGAAATGCACGGCATTATTGCACCGCGCTTTGCCTTTCTGGCGGAGTACCGGCTGCGTTATCACACTGAACCAGAGGCGCTGGTCGCGCGCTTTCAAGACGAACGGGCGACCTTTGTCCGCCTGCTGGTCGACAACATCCCCATCGCCCGCACTTGGGGGAGCGTGGATTTTGAACGGCTACATGCGGCTGGGCAGGCGCAGCAGATTGATGCCTCCCGCGCCCGTGTAATCACCGCTCTTGAGTACTTTCAGGACAAAGGCTGGCTAACGCTGGAAGGCAAACGAATGACCGACGTGTATGACGTCCGTCAGCCGGCATTCAGCCTTGAGAGGCTGGCGAACCAGCTATATGACGAGTGCTTAGTGCGCGAGCAAAGCGAGATTGAGCGACTGCAGGCCATGCTGGCGCTCTTTGAGTCCGATACATGCCTGACTCGGCGTTTAACCGAGCACTTTGGCGACACCACGTTAAGCGCAAGCGACGACAGCCGGTGCGGGCACTGCTCGGTCTGCTATGGGCATCGCGTTCAGTTGCCCGCCGCGTCGTCTTTACCGGCACTGACAGACGCCGATTTCAGCCGTTACGCCGTGCCCTTTATCGAGCGCCATACGGCGCAAACAGGCCAGCCTCCTAACAGGCAGCGGCTAGCCCATTTTTTGTGCGGCCTGAGTATGCCGGTGTTTACACCGCTCAAGGCGCGAAGCCTTGATGGCTTTGGTGTATTTGAACAGCGCGCCTACCCTGAAGTACGGCAGTGGGCCGAGCGGTGTCTTACCCTTGGCGCTTACCCCTGACGCAGCGTAATACGGGTGAGCTCTGAAGGCTTGCCTAAGCGCAGTGCAAAGCCAGGCCAGAGCCCGGTGCCGTTATTGACGTAAAGCGTCATTCCGTCAACATCGTAAAAGCCCGAGACAAAACCGTTATTGGCCAAGGCCACAATACGATCAAACCCCCAAATCATGCCGCCGTGGGTGTGGCCGGAAAGCTGCACATCAACCCCGGCGGCAGCTGCCCTGGCGGCATCAAAAGGCTGGTGGTCGAGCAGGATAATCGGCGCGCTATCGGGGGCGCCAGCGATTGCTTCGTCTACATCTGGCGCGGGCCAGCCGGTGCGTGGCGCCCTTAAATCGGTGATGCCAGCAAGTACCAGCTGGGCGTCGTCACGCGTGATCACAGCATGTTGATTGGCCAGCGTCTGCATACCAAGTGATTGGTAATGTGCCATCCACTGCTCGTACCCAAAGTAATATTCGTGGTTGCCGGGGCTTGCATAAACGCCATCTGGCGCCGAAAGCGCTTGAAGCGGTGCTACATCCAACCTTCGGGTTTCAAGGTCGCCATCGATCAGGTCGCCGGTAATCACGATTAAATCAGGCGCCAAGGCGTTGGTTTTGGTGACCACTGCGTTAACCCATGGCGCCTCAAATAACCGGCTGATATGCAGGTCGGTTAAATGAATTATTTGATACCCGTCAAACTGCGTGGGCAGCCCAGTAATGGTTACTTCAACCTCCTTCATGGGCGGTACGCGTACTGCCTGATTGACCCCAAAGGCTGCGATTGCCAGCGCGATGACCCCGATCGCATAACGTAACGAGGCAGGGATTTTGAGTCGCCGCCTTTTTGCTGCCATTAAAAGAAGTGTTACCGCATCAACGATGAGTTGTAACGCCGCCAGGAAAAGAACGGTGCCGAACAGCCAGTTGATCATCAGCACCATACTTCTGGGTACCTCGGGGGAGAACATGCTGCCAAAGGCCAAAAACGTCAGCAGGTGGTGCTGTGACACGAGCAGCAGTAACGCGCTAAGGGCAATCTTGACCCATAACGGCCAACGCAGCGGTGCCAGGAAACGGGCAATAACCATCAGGCAGGGTATGGCAACGATGAAGTGAAACATCAAAGGGGACTCGTATAAGAGAGTGGGCGTAGTTATATAGATAAATGACTAAATTAGCTATTCATCAAAAAAGTGTAAAAATCGCTTGGTTCAACGCTACGTGCATTCGCAAAGTACTTTCGATACGTACTTTCGATACGTACTTTCGCTAAGTACGTTCATCGGGCAGGCGTCTTTCGCGCCAGTTATCCCACGCGGGAGCTGGACCCACCATGTCAAACAGATGATCCAAAAAGGCGCTTACCTTTCGCGTATGCAGGCGACGCTGTGCGTACAGTACATGAATATCGCGCCTGCCGGGGGCCACCTCGCAGCGCCACGCTTCAAGCACGGGTAGCAGTTTTCCCGAGGCCAATTCATCGGCGATTAGCCAAGTCGGAAACATGACAAGCCCGTGCCCCATGAGCGCTGCTTGTACCAGGCTTTCGGCATCATTGCTACAAAGCGGACCATCCACCTTGCAGGTCAGCGGTTGGCGCTGTTCGGGGTGGTGGAAGTACCAGCGCTGGCGACCCATTTCACCTTGGTAAAGTAGGCAGCTGTGCTGAGCCAGGTCATCAGGCGTATTCGGCGTGCCTGCATTGTGTAAATAGCTCGGCGCGGCGGCCACCACGTAATTCATCGGGGCCAAGCGGCGTGCCACCAGCGTAGTGTCAGCAAGCTCACCTACGCGAAAGGTGATATCGATGCCCTCGCGTACTGGGTCAGTGAGTTGATCGGTCAGCATTAACTCGACGTTGACCGCCGGGTAGCGCTGCTGAAAGCGATGCAGAATTGGCATGATTTGACGCTGACCAAAGGCGACCGGCGCGTTTAAGCGCAGCACACCGGAAGGCTCAGCATTTGGCGCTGTCAGCGCTTCGGTCGCTAGGTCGAGCTGTTCAAGGATGCCTCGCACGTCTTGATAGTAGCGCTCACCGGCTTCGGTCAGCGTCACTGCCCGCGTGTGCCGGTAGAGCAGTTGCTGACCCAACGACTCCTCTAGAGACGCAATTTGGCGCGAGATAGACGACACCGCGCGATGAAAATGACGAGCCGTGGCGGTAAAGCTGCCGGTCGCGGCAACGCGCTCGAAAACGCGTAATGCATTGAGATCCATTGAGTTGCGCCTACAGCAATAAAGATTTGCGGTTTTTCCAATTGTAGCAACTTTGGCTGCTGTCCAGAATAAGCCTCAACCGATACGAGCCCAGCGTTCGTCGATTTTAGAACTCACTTTGTCAACACTTGCTGGATTGATGCGAGTTATCTCATTTGGATAAGGAGTCAATAATGCGTAAAGGCAACGCGCTTGTCGTAGGCGCGACAGGAATCACTGGCGGTAACCTGGCAAGCTATCTTAATGCTAGCGGCTGGACTGTTTATGGTTTATCACGCCGCTCCACTACCCAGACCGGTGTTATCCCTGTTGCCGTTGATCTGCTGGATCGCGAAGCGACCGAGAAAGCTCTGACCGATTTACCCATCACGCACGTGTTCTACTGCACCTGGATCAAGCGCGATAGCGAAAAGGCCAATGTCGAGGCCAACGGCGCGATGATGCAGAACCTGTTGGATGCCTTGCAGGGCGCGAAAATCAAGCATGTCTCGCTGGTAACCGGCACCAAGCAGTACCTGGGCTCTTTTGAGAGCTACGGAAGCGGCAAGACCGAAACGCCATTTCGCGAATCCGCGCCGCGCGTACCGGGTGATAACTTCTACTACGCCCTTGAAGACACCCTGTTCGCCGCCGCCGAGCGTGACGGCTTCAGCTGGAACGTGCACCGCCCGCATACCGTGATCGGCTATGCCTTGGGTAACGCCATGAACATGGGCGTGACGCTGGCGGTTTACGCGTCTATCTGCAAAGCAACCGGCAAGCCGTTTACCTTTCCAGGCTCGCAGACTCAGTGGAATTCACTGACCGACCTGACCGATGCGTTGGTGCTGGCGCGCCAGTTGGAGTGGGCGGCCACTACCCCGGGGGCGCACAACGAAGCGTTCAACACCGTTAACGGTGACGTTTTCCGCTGGCGCCGGATGTGGCGTGAAATAGGCGAGTTCTTCGAACTGGAGGTGACCGATTGCTCGGAAACGCCGCTGCCGCTGGAAACACAAATGGCCGATAGCGCGCCAATCTGGGCTGACATTGCTGAAAAGCATGACCTTGTTGAAGCCGATGTGACCAGGCTAGCTTCCTGGTGGCACTCCGATGCCGACCTTGGTCGTGAGCTTGAGTGCGTTAACGATGTGACCAAGTCACGCGATTTCGGCTTTGACCACTTCCGCGAAACCCGCGGCGCGTTCTTTGATCTGTTCACCCGCTTACGCGCAGAACGCATTATTCCTTGAGTCATACCGCTTTCAGAAAAATCGCCACCGGGGTGCCTAATGGCACCCCATTTTGCGTTCCTGAGCGCCTTCTTGGATGTAATGGCTCAAGTGCGGTGACAAAAAAATGAGTTAACCGGATCTTGGTTAAAAGAGTGGAAAAGCTATTAATGATTCTAATGTATAGCAGTAAGCATTGCTTTGGTTTGTTGTTAAGGGATGAGCTTAAAAGATATTTGTCGTATTTTTTTAAAACAGTAAAGCGCACTAAATCCGGGCCTTGTTATGCTCTTAAAAAGCCTAACAACCCTGTTTCTTTTTTACTTTTACGCGTTACTATTAACACTGTTCGCGTCGATGTTTTTAAATGCTCGAAGATCAAAGAGGGCGGTCCGCGAGTTAACGCATGCGGATAGTTATACTGAAAAAACGCACCGGTCTGGAGCGTTAGAAATGCGCCGCCCAGCGCAACGAAGGCTTCGTGGGCAAGGGCGGGTAATGCAATAGAGAGCGACGGGCTGTGTTGCCACAGCTCACAGTAGCCACACTGGTTGTGCCAGTCTGACAACGTGCTGGAAAGCGCGCGGGCAGTAGCCGTATCGGGTGGGGGGGAGTGTGCTACAGGGTGCTCGGCGTGTTCATCCGTAGGGTGGTGATGCTCAGCATCCGCATTGTGGTGATGGCTGCTGCTGTGGTTGTGGAGCTGGCTGTGAGCATGGTGGCCATGGTCGTGATGACTGGCCTGGAACTGAGAAATGAGCGGCCCCGCAAATAACAGGCACATGGCTACCCACGCCATCGCTAATGTAACGCGATAGTAGGGTAAGCGTGCTGAGCGAGACAGTGGCATCAAATTCAGCCCTCACGGGGTTAACAAGAAGCGTGATTGTACCAGCCCGGTACTGTGTAACCATAAAATTATCCGTTAACGGTAGATTCCTTAAATCGCTAAGCCTTATGCGTCCTATGGTCGCTCTCTTTATATGAATGATTTAAGAAGATGTTTGTAGCGTTTTAATCGTTAGCTTTTTAAAGATTAATAATCCTTTGCATATACGTCATGTCGATAAAGCACGTTGTTTAATATCTCTTGGGAAATGATAAGCATGTCCTCAAAAAAAACCGATCCAACGCTGCCCCGGCGAAATGGAAAAATTCTCTTTGCGCTATTAATGCGAATGCACTTTTATGTGGGGCTTTTGGTAGGTCCCTTTATTCTGGTGGCCGCCTTAAGTGGTATTGTCTACGTTTTAACACCTTCGGTGGAATCGTGGCTTTACCGTGATGCCTTAACAGTAAGTACCCAAGATGCACCGCAGCCGCTGGCACGGCAAATTGAAACGGCGCAGTGGGTGGTAGGCCAGGACACGCTACCCGCCGCGGTTCGCCCCGCACCGGATGCGCACAGTACCACGCGTGTTATGTTTGCTGACCCAGCGCTTGGACCCTCCGAGCATCGGGCTATTTTTATAGACCCGGCAACGCTTGACGTAAAAGGCGACATGACGGTGTACGGCACCAGCGGCATATTGCCGTTTCGCACGGCGCTTGATCAGTTTCACCGTGGTTTGCTGTTAGGTGATATAGGGCGTTTGTACAGCGAACTAGCGGCGTCATGGTTATGGATCATTGCGCTGCTGGGCCTGGTGCTTTGGTTAGCGCGACGTAAAACGCTTAAAAGCCCAAGCCCGCGTATGGCGGCACGGCGCTTGCACGCAACCGTAGGTGTTTTTGCGCTCGTCGGGCTGCTGTTTTTTTCAGCCACGGGGCTTACCTGGTCGCAATGGGCCGGTGGCAATATTGGCGAATTAAGACAGGCGTGGGGCTGGGGTACGCCGAGTGTATCGACCGTGCTTCCCGCGCTAGGGGATGCAGTGAGCCATGATTCCCATGCCCATCACGACATGCATGCCGACCATGGTGTGAGCAGCGCCCCCGAAGCCGGAGATTTTGTAAGCCCGGAAGGGTTCGACCAAGCGCTTGCGGCAGCCAGGGGCGCAGGACTATTGGCAGGTAGAATTCAGCTAGAACCGCCTGCCAGCGAAGGCCGAGCGTGGCGTGTGACTGAAATTGACCGCCGCTGGCCTACTCAGGTAGACCAAGTCGCACTGAACCCAAGCGATATGCGTATTCTTGAGCAAACGGATTTTTCAACGTTTCCCTTGGCGGCAAAGCTAACGCGCTGGGGTATTGATTTACATATGGGCGTACTGTTTGGCCTGCTTAACCAGCTGGTGCTGGCGCTATTTGCAGCGGCCCTGGTGTTTCTTATTGTGTGGGGTTATCGGATGTGGTGGCAGCGCGTTAAAAACACCACGGTGAATAAGGCACAAACCATGACCGCGCTGTTTATCATGCTGGGCTTGCCCGCTCAGTTGGGCCTGCTCGCCATCCTAACGCTTTTAGGGTTCGCCTTACCGGTATTGGGCGGCAGCTTGATCATTATTGCGATTATTGATGCGCTGCGCTGGGCGGCTTCCAGAAAGCCCCGAAGCGTGTAAAAACGCTGATAATAAGCACAATAGAAAAGGCCTCAGGTAGGTTGAACCTGACCCCATTTGTTGGACGGTTGGTTCTCTCAGCCTGCGGCCATGGCCTGAATCCTGTATTTTACGGGGCTCAGGCCTTTTGGTTATAGACTGATATGTTCGTAGTTGTAGTAGTGGATATACTGGTCGAGCCCTGCTGATAGCCTGTATCATTGATGAAGGGCTGCGACCAAAAGAGGTGGCTCAAGTCTTGGGTGTCAGTGTGAGGACGGTTTACAAGTGGCTATATCGCTTCCGCGAGGACACGGGCGCCCCACTCGAAGCCCCTTCGCGGCACACTCCGTGATCGTAGAACAGGTTGTCACGCGTCGTCAGCAGCTGCAGACCTATCGCCAGATTGCCCAAGCGCGGGGAATTGGCCAGAGCACGGTGGCGCGCCTTCTCAAGCGAGAGGGACTGAATCGTCTGGCGGTTCGGTCGCTTCCAGCGCCTGTGCCAGCGTCTGAGGCTGAACCCCGTCGGACCCAGCGTACAGCCCTCGCACCGGCGGTAAAGCGCATCGGTTCATAAAAACCGCACTGCGCGAGTGAGCGTATGCGCGCGTTTAAGAGAGTTTGGAGCAGCGAGGCCAGCATCCCGACCTAGCTGCACCAGTACAATTGGCAACGTACACATGTCAGTTTGGACTATCACCCTCCAGTCAGCCGACGGAGGCTTCCCGCGAACAACTTGGCGGGTTTACACATCTACGCCCCCCGCTGGTTCAGCGTAGCCCGTTCACGTTTAAGTACACTGAATATAGTGACGTCGTTCCGCAGATAAACAGGCGGTTCAGCTTTGCTCCGCCGAAACAGACGTTGGCTACGATCTCAGGAATGTGGATCTTTCCGATCAGGCGCCCGTCCGGTGCAAGGCAATGCACGCCGTCGGCAGCTGAGCTCCAGATTCGGCCTCCGGTATCCAGCCGGAAGCCGTCAAACACACCCGAGCTACACTCCGCGAAGACCTCGTCCGCCCCCAGCGTGCCGTCGGGCGCAACGGCGAACCTGCGGATATGCGCCGGCCCGCCCGGCGTATGGGTCACGCCGGTATCGGAAACGAAAAGAGTTCGCTCATCAGCCGAGAATGCAAGTCCATTGGGCTTGACCAGATCCGTCGCCATCGCCTCAACGAGGCCGCTCTCGGGATCAGCTCGAAAGAGATGGCAAGCGCCGATCTCGCTTTTGGCGCGATTGCCTTCATAGTCCATCATGATCCCGTAGCTGGGATCCGAGAACCAGACTGATCCGTCGGACTTCACCACCACGTCGTTGGGTGAGTTTAGGCGCTTGCCCTCCCAATCCGAGGCGATCACCTGTACGGTACCGTCGTGTTCAGTGCGGGTGACACGACGAGACAGGTGCTCGCAACTGACCAGTCGGCCCTGTCCGTCTACCGTGTTGCCGTTGGTATTGTTCGACGGCTGACGAAAAACCGAAACCGAGCCGTCAGTTTCGTCCCAGCGCATCAGACGGTTTTCCGGGATGTCCGACCAAACAAGATAGCGTCCAGCCGGGAACCACGCCGGCCCCTCGGACCAACGTGCGCCGGACCAGAGGCGCTCGACCCTAGCATGGCCGATAATGCACGCGCCGAACTCGTCATCCAGAATCTCGTACCCAGTTCCTTCGATCACTCCGAACATGTCTCATCTCCTTTTTTCCAACGTTCCGGTACGTCGCCCGGGCGTGTCATGGCAAAACCCTGCTTTCTTATGCGGTTTCCTGGGTGCGCGGGATCCGGGCCCCAGATGGCCTGATAAGTATCGTAGGCACGCCCTCGTCGCTGCAGCACTACAGCGGCAAGGGTCAGCAGCATCCACCAGCTGACAATGACGATCCACATCCAGCGCGGCGCATTAGAGGACCACAGGCCCAGGGCAATGCACACCACGGCGGCGAGCAGTAGGCCATATCCTACGATCTTGTGCAGAGCCTCGAACAGCAGCCGGTGCCGGGTCATGTCATAATGATCGCCACGCGGCGTACCGTCGGGGGCTCGGGCTGTCGGGCCGCCCTTGCTGCCGCGCAGGACACCAGACAGGATCTGCGCAACGCAGCCGCACAGGACAAGCCAGCCGAACACACTGTGCCAATACGCATCGTGCAGCCCACGTGGCGCCCACAGGACAAGCCCCAGCGCCAGCAGGGAAAGCACCCCCGCCGCGATTTGCATGCCTCGGTGCAGCTGCCACCAGACGGGGCTGTCGAGCTTGCGTGGCCAATCCTGCCCTGGAAGGATCTTGAAATACCGCGCTACCAGCACTGCAGACGGAGCAAGAAAGCCCCAGGAGAGCGTCATAAGCCGTGCATGCCAGGACAGCATCGGGCCGACCTCGTGGGCCCGCGAGGGGTCTACAACCTGCAGTATCCACGCGATCAGGCTGTCCATTGTGTCGCCTCCGCGTATGGTGCGTTATTATGGGTCACCAGTCGCTCCTTTCGATGTAGACATCCTTAACAATGGGCGCCTCGCAGTCCGGGGCCACGCCTTTGGGCGCGGGCTTGCCCGCGCACTCGGTGAAGGCGCGAACCTTGCAGGTGCGGCAAATCTCTGGATCGACCTGCGCCACCGTCGCTGCGATGGCGTGCCCCTTCGAGGGGTGCAGGTTATCGAATCCCAGTTGGCGGCCCAAATACATGGCTTTCAGCGCCCGGACGATGGTGAAATGTGCCGCGACGATATGAAAGTCTCCCCCTGCTGCGCGGGTATTATGGATCTCCTGTGCTAGAAGGTCGGCGCCCGCGAGGTCCATCCGGCCCATCCCCTTGAGGGATAGAATCCGAAACTTGCGGCCCGGAAACTGCTTTTCAGTTCGTCGGAACTCGCGCTCGACATGTTCGATGGAAGCGAAGAACAGTGGCCCCTCGAGTCTAAGAAAATTGATTTGTGGGCACGATTGCAGGCCGTAATACAGGGCGCCGCGCATCGACTTCTGGCCCTTGTAGATGGCTGGCGTCATTACTGCGAGGTGCGGGTGCGCGCTGCGCCTAAGGAAAATCACTAGTGACACGACAACCCCGACGACGATCCCGATATCCAATTTGGTCAGGATACTCGAGAAAAAAGTGAGCGACAGGATCAGCGTCTCGCTAGAGGCATTTCGCATGATGTGGCGGATCTCGCCCAGATCCACCAGCCGCCACGCAACGTAAATGATGATACCAGCCATCGCCGGAACCGGGATGCGGTTCATCAGCGGCGCGATCACTAACAACAGCGCCATCAGAAAGCCTGACGAGAAGATCGCGGACAGCGGAGTAAGAGCGCCCGAATCCGCATTGAGCGCCGAACGGGTGAACGACCCCGACGCCGCGAAGGACTGGAAAAGCCCGCCGATCGAGTTGGCCAGCCCCTGTCCCACGATTTCCTGGTTGGCATCGTAGCGCTCGTGTCGACGCATGGCGAACGAGCGACCGATGCTGATCGCCGACATGAGCCCGACAAAGGCCACTGTCGCGGCCCCTGGAATCACTTCCGAGATCTGCAGTGTATTGAATGCCGGAGGATCGAAACGCGGAACGACCGAGGACAGCGTCGAGAACATCTCGATTCCGGCCTCGCGCGCCTCGAAGACAGCTCCGGCGAGCCCCCCGATGACCAGCGCGACGAAATAAGCTGGAATGCGTTTGCTGATTATCTGCGCCAGCACGAGCGATGTGATCGTTACGGCCGAAATCGCCAGCGCCAGCGGTTTGAACTGGCCGATGTTTGCGGCAAGGCTTTGCAATTGGAGGATGATGCCGCCGCTCGAGGTCTCGACCCCGAGGGCGCTGCCTAGTTGCGAGACGCCGATCATCAGCGCCGCCGCAGTGGTAAATCCCACCATAACCGATGGGGATATGAAAGCGATCAGTGCGCCAAGCCGAAGGCCACCTGCGAGCAGTTGAAAGAGTCCCGCTGCGATTGTCAGGATTAGAGCCAGCGAAACGTATTCGGCGGTTCCCGGTTCTGCCAGAGGCGACAGCGAGGCGAAGACGACCGCCGAAATTGCCACGGTCGGTCCGGAGACCATGACCATGGACGCCCCCCAGATCCCAGCAATGACCGGGGCGATCATCGCCGTGAACAGACCGTATTCCGGCGGCAGCCCCGCGATAACCGCGAAAGCTACCCCCTGCGGTAGAACGATGGCCGCGTTGGTAAACCCGGCCAAGGCATCCGACCGAGCCGTTCCTGCCGTCACCTGGCTCATCCAAGGTCGGACAGGTGAAATCGTTCGCACGATGCTCTGGTAGGTATTGCGCATGTATCTGCCTCTGGAGACGGGATCCGCGCGCCGTTCGGGACGGCGCACGGACAGGGTGCAGGACCGGGCTTAGACTTGCAGCTCGGGGTGAAGTAGCAGGGTCTCAGGGACATTCTGGTACGACACCGGGCGCAGCCAGCGCATGATGGCAAGAGTGCCTACCGAGGTCGCGCGCACGTCAGTGCTGGCAGGATAGGGCCCCCCGTGCATCATTGCTGACGATACCTCCACCCCAGTTGGGAAGCCGTTACACAAGATGCGACCTGCCTTCTCCTCAAGGATAGGCAGCAGGCGTGCGGCCAGCGCATGGTCGTCGTCGTCAAGTTGCAGAGTGACGGTCAGTTGACCGTCGAGCGCCTCTGCCAGTGTCTCGAACTCATCCACGTCAGCGCAGGAAATCACGATCCCAGACGGGCCGAATACTTCTTCGTGCAGTTCCGGCTTTGCCAGCCAGGTCGCAGTGTCGGTGACGAAGACGGACGGCCCGGCCATACGTGGTGTGCCGGACGTATCGTAGCCGCCGATTTTGTCGATTGCATCGGCTAGCTTGCCGACGCCCGAGACGAACGCAGTGTGGATGCCATCGGTCAGCATCTTCTGTTCGGGCACCTCGCTCAGCGCTGTGGCCGCTGCCGCGCAGAAGGCATCAAGCTCGGGTCCGCGCAGGGCGATGACGATGCCGGGATTGGTGCAAAACTGACCTGCCCCCATGGTCAAGGATTCGGCCCAGGTGCGGCCCAGTTCATCCGCCCTTGTCGCCATGGCTCCGGGCAGAAGGAACACGGGATTGACTGATCCTAGCTCACCGTAGAACGGGATCGGCTGCGGGCGCATATGGCACAGATCATATAGGGCGCGCCCACCAGCCAGCGAACCTGTGAACCCGACGGCCCGAATTTCCGGGTGTCGAACTAGCGCCTGTCCGACTACCCGACCTGAGCCCTGTAAAATCTGGAAGGTGCCGGTTGGCATACCGGTCCGTTCAGCCGCACGCTGCACCGCTTGGCCCACGATCTCGGCAACACCAGCATGTGCTTGGTGGCCCTTGACTATAACCGGGCAGCCTGCGGCGAGCGCCGAGGCTGTGTCACCGCCAGCCGTCGAGAAGGCCAATGGGAAGTTCGAGGCACCGAAAACCACGACCGGGCCGATCGGCCGGTGGGTGAGCCGCAGGTCCGGGCGAGGCAACGGCTGGCGTTCCGGCAACGCCTCGTCGTGTCGAACGTTGAGAAAAGCGTCTTCTTCGATCAAATCTGCGAACATGCGCAACTGGCCCATGGTCCGGCCCCGCTCGCCTTCAAATCGGCCAACCGGGAGGCCAGTCTCCTGTGGGCCGATCTCATTGATCGTATCAGCTTGCGCGTCGATCTCTTCGGCGATGGCGCGTAGAAATTTGGCACGCTTGGTGCGCTGAAGCGCGGCATACTCGCGAAATGCGCTCCTGGCGGCCCGGCAGGCCTCGTCTACTTGCGCCTCTGTGGCCTGTGCGAACGCGATACCATCAGGGTCCGCGCTCGGCACCATCTGGTTGGATCCGGCCCATTGTCCGGCGATGAGATTCTTGCCCGTTAGCATGGTTATTTCCCCCAGCGCAGGACCAGTGGGTCCAGCGGTTTCAGCAGATCGATCAACCGCGACCGGATGGCCGGGTGCAGCGGTTCGATCGGGTGACGGCAGAATTCCGAAGCGATGACGCCCCCCTCCACCATCGCAGCCTTACACGAGCGCCAGCCACCTTGCCGATTCTCGTGATTGATAGCCATGGCGACGCGGCTATAGGCTTCGGTCGCCCCGGCAAGGTCGCCACTACGGTGCAACTCGAGAACTGGCTTGATACAGTCGACGATCATGCCCGAGGTCATGGTCCCGGTCGCCCCGGCATCAAGGTCGGCGAGCAGGGTAATCCCTTCTTCGCCATCGAACGGGCCCTCGATGGCGTCGCCACCTTCGGCGATCAGTAGGCGCAACTTGTTGGCGGCTTGAGGACATTCGATCTTGAACAGCTTCACCATCTCGATCTCTCGCGCCATGCGCACCAACAGTGACACCGGCAGGTCAACCCCGGACAACGGTGCGTCCTGCACCATGATTGGGATGCCTACTTCGCCGACCGCACGGAACTGTTCAAAGGTTTGCGTCGGCGTGCCCTTCAGAGTCGCCCCATGATAGGGCGGCATCATCATCACGCTGTGCGCGCCCAGCGCCTTGGCCAGACTTGCCCGCTCGACCGCGATACGCGTGGCATAATGGCTTATGGTCGCGATGACGGGCACCCGGCCCGCCACATGTTCAATGCTGAGCCGCATCAGCACTTCCCGCTCGTTATCCGAGAGCAGAAACTGCTCGGAGTAGTTGGCCAGGATGCAAATGCCGTCCGCACCCTGGTCGATAAGGCAGTCCAGCGCGCGCTTCATACCCTCAAGGTCGAGCGTGCCGTCATCGTTGAACGGCGTGGGCGCGACGGGCCAGATTCCAGAATAGATAATCATTCTTGTATCTCGAAATGTTTGAGATGTTTGTCGGTGATCGAAATACCCAGACCGGGCAGGTTGTCGTCAAGTTGAAGGAACCCGTCCACTGCCACGGGATCACCCTCAAAGATGTAGTAGAACAGCTCGTTGCCGACCTCGACGTCGCTGACCGGGAAGTACTCGCTGATCGAGCAGTTCACGTTTGCCATTGTCAAATGATAGTTGTGCATCTGACCTGCATGCGGGATCACCGGTATCTGCGCAGCCTCTGCGATGGCGTTGATCTTCTGGGCCGCAGTGATGCCGCCCACGCGGTTGGTGTCGTACTGCAACACAGAGACAGCTTTACGGTTGATCAGCTCTGCACAGCCGATGACGCTGAACTCGTGCTCACCGCCTGAGATCGGCACGATGTTCATCGCGTTCAGCTCGGCGTAGCCCGCCACGTCATCGGCGATCACCGGCTCTTCCAGCCAGCGCGGCTCGTACTTTTCGAGTTTGGGCAACATCCGCTTGGCGTAGTCGACGTTCCAGCCCATGTAGCATTCCAGCATGAGATCGTTGTCGTAGCCGATCACCTCGCGCACCGCCTCGACCCGCTTGAGGTTCTCGCGCATGCCGGGCATACCGTCCTTCGGACCGTAGCCGAAGCGCGACTTGAATCCGGTGTAACCGCCTTTCATTGCCTCTTCCGCCTCACGCTGCATGTCCTCGATCGGACCTGCGTAAAGCTTGGAATAGTAGACCGGAATCTTCTCCTTCGTGCGTCCGCCCAGAAGCTTGAACACCGGCTTACCGGTCAGCTTGCCCATCAGATCCCAGATCGCGATGTCGATGGCTGAGATCGCGGTCATGCCAATGCCCTTGCGTCCCCAAGCGTGGCTGCGGCGGTACATCTTTTCCCATAGATAGGCGTAGTCGAAGGGATCCTCGCCAATCACCAACGGTGCATACCAGTCGTCGATGGCCTTTTTGACCACCGTCGGCGCCAGTGCGGCGTTGCCGATGCCGATTGTCCCGTCCTCGCATTCGACCTCGCAGGTCAACCACTGGTGAAAACGGAAGGACGCCATTGTGTCACCCTTTGTCCATAGGGCATCCGAGGCGTTGGTGCAGAAGTTCCCCGAGGGTGGAACAGTTGGTCCAGTCCAGTTCCAGATCCGGGTACGAACAGATTTGATTTTGGTCATCGTCTATTTTTCCTGTTTAGATCGCGCTGTAGGCGGCTCGGTGGGTCTGGGCCATGCGGACCAGCAGTTGGAAGGCCTGCAATGTCGCTCCGACATTTGCCCTCCCTTTGCCGGCGATATCGAAGGCAGTGCCATGGGCGGGTGTCACCACCGGGATCGGCAAGCCGCCGGCTACCGTGACGCCGCGCTCGAAGCCCATCAGCTTGATCGCGATCTGGCCTTGGTCGTGGTACATCGTCACCACCGCGTCGAACTCGCCCCGCATAGCCTTGAGAAACACCGTGTCTGAGGGCCACGGGCCGCTCACATCGCGCTGTCGTTCTTGGTTGCGGCGCACAAGCGGTTCAAGAATTGCGATCTCCTCGCGTCCGAACTTGCCGTTGTCGCCCGCGTGCGGGTTGAGCGCCGCGACGGCGATGCGGGGCCGCTCATTGCCAGCCCGGCGTAGCGTGTCTTCAGCTAGATTTACGGCCTCCTGTACCGCCTCCGGCGTGATCGCCTCGGCGACCTCGCGCAGGCCGATATGGCTGGTCACGCGGGTTGTCATTAGATCGTCCAGGACGTTGATCTCACCATGGTAGCCGCTGAACCCGAGGTAGCGGGCCATGTAGCGATGCTCGTCCTCGGCGTTCAACCCTGCCGAGGTCATCGCGGCCTTGTTAAACGGCCCGAAAAGGACACCGTCGACCTGTCCCGCGATCGCAAGGTCAAGCGCGCGGTCCAGACAGCGCAGGCTGCTGCGGCCGCCGGCAACGGTGACCTTGGCAAGGCGAACCTCGTCTTCGCCGATGGTGTCCATCGACAGCCACGACACGCCCTGCACACCCTCCTCACTCAATGGAACGGGGCAGCCGGACTGCGCCGCGCCCTGTTCCCAAAGGTGGCGGTCGCCCACCAGCATAATGTTGGCAGCGTCGCGGACCCCCTCTTCGCTCAGAAGGCGGGCGATCAGCTCCGGCCCAATGCCGGAGGGGTCACCTGGCACGATGGCAATGCGGGGTTTATCAGTCATCTTTCGTCTCCCAATGTTCGGAAAATCCGTCGGGCAGGATGTGCATGACATCGGGCTCCTGCCCTGTCGCGAAGACCTGCACGACCTCGAAGGTGTCCAGTGACACGCGCTGTACCTGTTCGCAGTCGATGGCGACGTAAGCAAAGTCCTCGCTCTGGTCGATGCACAGAGCCAGGGGGTTCGCGGGCGTCTTCTGCTCGTGCAGCATCTCTCCGGTCGCTTCGTCGAAGACCGAAAAGCTGCCGCCCAAGTGGTTCATCGTGATCAGCCTGTTGCGCTTGCCGTCGTAGTAGATCCGACAGGGATCGTCCGGCGTCGGAAAACTGCGCAGGATCTCGAGTGTGGCGGTATCGATCACCGCGACGGTATTGGAGAGGCGCTGCGTAGTGTAGAGGAGGCCCGCCTCCTCCCGGAGGCAGCGTCCCTCGGGCTTCTTGCCGGTACGGATGGCAACCGGTATCACTGCCGGATCGTAGGGGTCGAACACTGTCACATCGCCCGAGACAAGGTTCATCGAATAGGCCGTTCGCCCATCGCGGGTCAGCGCGAAGAGGTGCGGCTTCTCACCGCCTACTGGCGTGACGTGGTCCCAGCATTGGTCGAAAGCACGAGGGTTCTCCTTCACCAACAGATGCCCTGTCCACTCCGACAGTACGTAAAGGCATCCCTGCGCATCCATCGCCATGCCGTGTGGCCGGGCATGCTCGCCAAGATCATAGACATGCGCCACTTTCTGACGGTGGATATCCACGACCACGACCGAGCGGCCCTCTGTTCCATCAATGCCAGAGTTCTGCACCCCGTACTGTCCGACATAGGCATAGCGGTTCTCGGCATCGACGACGAATTCATGGGGGAATTCGGGAAGATCGAGCCGACCCTGAAGGGTGCCGGTCGCGACGTCGTACCAGCTCATGCAATGGCTGCATTTCTCAACGATCATCATCGATTGCGACATTGTCTGTCTCCTTGGTTTATAGGGCAGACCGGCGTCACTCGGTCCCGCCAGAGCAGTTGCGCCGTCCGTGTTGGGCAAGATGAAGCGCCCGACGGATCAGCGGCCAAAGTAGAAGAAGCACCGCTAGGGCCAATAGCGTCGCGCTGATAGGTTTTTGCAGGAACACTGTGTAATCGCCCCGCGAAAGTAGCAGGGCGCGGCGGAAGTTCTCTTCCATCATCGGGCCTAGGACGATCCCCAACAGCATGGGTGCTGGCGACAGGCGGGCCAACGACATGCCGTAACCGATCACCGAGAAAACGAAGACCACCAGCAGGTCGAAAGCATTGTTGGAAACGCTGTAGACGCCCACGCAGATCAGCATCAGGACACCCGGGTAGAGATATTTGTAGGGTATCGCGAGGATTTTTACCCAAAGCCCGATCATCGGGATATTCATCACCAGCAGCATCAGGTTGCCAATCCAGAAGCTGGCCAGCAGCCCCCAGAAGATATCGGGGTGATCGGTGATAAGTTGCGGACCGGGGCTGACCCCGTGGATCAGCAGGGCGCCCAACATCAGCGCCATGACCGCGTCGCCCGGGATTCCAAGGGCCAGAGTGGGAATGAATCCGCTTTGTGCGGCGGCGTTGTTGGCGGTTTCAGGGGCGGAGACCCCCTCGATCGCGCCTTTCCCGAAGCGGCTGGGGTCTCTAGCAACGCGAGCTTCGAGCCCATAGGCGACGAAGGCGGAAATCGTCGCTCCCGCGCCGGGCAGGATACCCAAGAATGTCCCGATCGGTGCGGCCCGCATCATTGGCTTCACGGTCAGACGCATATCCTCACGGCTTGGCATCAGCTCGCGCATCGTCAGCTTGGCTTTGGTAGCTCGCTCTTCGGTTTTTCGGCTGAGGTTGTTGATTACCTCGGCAGTGCCGAATAAGCCCATGGCCACGGCAACCAGGTTCAGCCCATCTCCCAGATCAAGGATGCCGAAAGTGAAGCGGAACGCGCCTGACGTTACATCAGTCCCGACAAGACCCAGTATTAGGCCCAGCACAACCATCGCCAGCCCCTTGAGCTGCGAACCCTGAGAGAGTGCTGAGGCAGCAATCAGTCCGAAGACCATAATGGCAAAGTACTCGGCCGAGCCGAATTTCATCGCGAAGGCGGCAATTGGCGGCGTGAAAGCAGCGAGGCACACGATTGCAAAGCAGCTGCCAGCGAACGACGAGATGGTAGTAATGAAGATGGCAGGCCCCGCCTTGCCCTGAAGCGACATCGGGTAGCCGTCCAGCGCGGTCACGGCGCTCGATGGAGTGCCCGGCGTGTTCAGTAAGATCGAGGCAATGGAATTGCCATACTGTGCGCCGTAATAGATCCCGGCAAGCATGATCACGGCTTGCCCTGGCTCGAGGTAGAAGGTTACCGGCATCAGCATTGAGATGGCGGCCATCGCGCCAATACCCGGTAACACGCCTATCAGCATGCCTACAGACACACCGACGAAGCAGTAGAACAACGTTTGCAGCGACAGTACTTCGCCGAAACCGAGGGCTAGGTTGGAAAGCACTTCCATCAGACCACCCCCGCGATCAGTTCAAAGGGAATGCCAAGCAGACTTTTGAATACCACGTAGACCGCAAGCAAGAGCCCCACGTAGAGGCCGAGCAGACTTTTCCAAGTGTGGGAGGGGTCAGCCAGCCCGGAGATCAGCACAAGCGCTGCAGTTGCAGCCACAAGGCCGGCACTTTCAATCAGCAAGGCAAAGGCTAGGATCGAGACCAGCACAAGCACCATCGGGCGCCAGACCATCGGGACCACACTTTTTTCTCCGTCTTCGTCCACGAGCGCTATGACCAGCCCGAGGATCAAGAACAGCACTCCGAGCGCTAGCGGAAGCGCCCCTGGTCCCAGCCTGACGGGGCTACCTATGCCGTAGTTCATGGATTCCCAGATGACATAGGCACCGGTGAGCATGATCACGCAAGCGGTGATCCGGTTGCGATGACTCAGAGAAGGTTCGCGCGTTTCTGTTTTTTTATGCTGCATGTTTCCTCCTCCCCAGGAGTAAGCGTGTGTTCAGATTACGCTAGCGGACTCGCCGGGCGGTGGCGTGTGCGTTACGCCACCCTGCGCCACGATGGCGTCGATTCCGCCGAGCTCGTTTAACCTGCGGCGCTGATCCTCTTTCGCAGCGGCATCCACGGCCTCCGGATCGGCAAGCTCACGCAGTTCGGCCTCGAGTTGCGACAGTACCCCGGCATGCGCTGAATCAGCCGCAAGGTCACAGGTCTCTTCGGGATCCGCCACCAGGTCGAAAAGCTGCGCACCGTGATGGGTATAGTGGATGTACTTGTATCGACCCTTGCGCAGCATCATCAGGCCGGTCGGCGCGCAGGACGCATGGTACTCGCAGAACACTGCACGCTCTGGATCGTAGGGCGCGGATGCGATTTGAAGCAGCGACTTCCCTGGCAAATTGTGCTCCTCTTTGGTGAGTGGCTCACCAACCGTATCAAGCACGGTCGGGTAGACATCAATCAGGGAGACGGGCGTCTCGCAGACGGTCCCGCCCGACAGGCCTTCTCCTACGAGGATCATCGGTACGTTGGCGGATTCCTCGAACATCGTCGATTTCCCCCACAGCCCCCGCGCGCCCATGTGGTCGCCGTGATCCGACAGGAACAGCACCATCGTATCCTCGGCTTGACCGCTGCTCTCCAGCGCAGCTATCACCCGGCCCACGTTCTCGTCTGCGAAGGAACACAGAGCGAAATAGTGCAGCAGGGCCTTGCGACGATGGTCGTCATTGTCGAAGTAGCTGTCGAAGTTATAGCCGTACTTGAACAGCTTCCACCATTCCGCCAAGGGACCATCGGCGTTTAGTGCCTTGTCATACAGCTCGATATCGAACTGGTCGTAGAGATCTATGTAGCGCTGAGGCACGGTCAGTGGAAAATGCGGCGCGATGAACGAGGTGAAGGTCACCCAAGGCTTGCCATTTGCGGGGGATTTCAAACCGGCGAACCAGCCCTCAGTCATATCGGTAATCTTTTCGTCATAACGTGTGTACTGACTGTCACCCACCAACACCTCGCGCGCCACCGAAGCACTTTGCGGACGGGCTGGAGGATTCTCACGTTCGAGACCGAAGATGTCGCCGCCGCCATAAACATGCATCGGGTAGATTTGCTCGTCGATGCCCGTGGGACAGGATTCATCCTCGTAATGAAGCTTACCGATGGTCGTATGGCGGTGACCTGTGGCTTGGAGCCGATGCCCCCATCCGGGAATTTTACCGTCGTAGGCAAAGACATTGTCCCAGTAGCGCGTATCGTGCGGGTATCGCCCCGTCGCCATCGAGGCACGCGCAGGAATACAGATTGGCGACGTCGCATAGGCATTGGTGAAGCGCACGCCACGCTCGGCAAGGCGGTCGATATGAGGAGTCTGGACGGTCGGATGCCCATAGCATCCGACCGCTTTGGCAGCCATCTGGTCGACCATAACGATCAGTAGGTTCTTCGGTTTCATGAGCACCTTTCATTCAGTTTTCGGATGTCGTAGTTCATTGCTCGAGCGTGATGCCGTTGTCCTTGATCACCCTCGCCCAGCGGGCGAACTCGCTTTCGCCGAAGGATTTCTGCTCGTCCGGTGTGTTGGGATGGGGCATGGCACCGACGTTGAGGAACTGCTCGGCCGTTTCCTCGCGTTCAAGCACCTCGTTCAGCGCCGAAGAGAGAGTCTCGATGACCTCGTCCGGAGTGCCATCGGGAGCATAGATTGCGTGCCAGTTGTCTACCGTGTAGTCGTCGTAGCCGAGCTCGATGAAGGTCGGCACATCGGGCACTGCGGGCGACCGTTCCTGAGATGAGACACCAAGCGCCGTTAACGCACCGGCCGTCACCTGCGGCAGAGCTGGCGGCATACCTGCGTAGAACATCTCGACTTCGTTCGAGATCACCGCCTGTGTCGCCGCGCCGCCCCCCTTGTAAGGAATCATCATCATTTCGATGTCGTTCATTCGGGCGAACTCTTCAGTCGACAGGTGCTGCAGTGTGCCGACGCCTGGGGTCGAATAGAAAATGTCGCTTTCCTTGGCGCGCTCGATGAAGCCGGGCATGTCGGACACACCCAGGTCGTTGTTCACAACCATCATAAGCGGCACCTCGGCAACCATTCCGACGGGGATAAAATCGTCTGTAAAGCTGTAGTTCAAGTTGGTCTGCAGACTGGGCGAGATAGAGTGAACTGCCGTCATCATCATCAATGTGTAGCCATCGGCATCGGCCTTGGCCGCCGCACTGGCGCCGATATTGCCAGCTGCTCCGGGACGGTTCTCGACCACGACGGGCTGGCCGAGGATCTGGCTCATTCCGTCCGCCACGATGCGCGTAATCGTGTCCGGGGCTGATCCCGGGCCGGACCCGACTATGACGGTGACAGGCTTGTCCGGAAAGCCTTGCGCATAGCTCGAAGCGGGTAGGGCCAGGGATATGGTCGCCAATCCAAGCACCTTCACGGCGAATCTGCAGGTAGTCATTGTTTTGCTCCTATTTGTTATTAGTTAACTTCTTTCTGGTATGCACTTTCAATTTTAGGCATACCAGAGACCGCATTGCAATACCGACGGCAACTTGAGATAATTTTTGTATACGAGAAGAGGGGTGGCAATATGACAGTGGACAGCGTTATGACTGAGAAAGACCCCGTCGAGGGGGGACATGTCGAGAAAGGGGATAGGCTAGCAAACGTGCTACGACGGCGACTGGCGGACGATATCCTCTCGGGACTGTACGCCCCTGGCATGCGCCTTGAGGAGCGGGCACTCGCTGAACATTTTGGAGTATCGCGGACACCTGTCCGAGAAGCCCTGCAGCAACTCGTGCTCACCGGGCTGGCGGTAAGCAAACCCCGTTCGGGAACTGTTGTGAAAGGCGCTGAGCCAGCTCGCGTCGCCTCTTTGTGCGAGGCGATGGTGCTGCTTGAATCCCTATGCGCCCGGCTCGCGGCAAC
The DNA here is from genome assembly GCF_052379685.1 of Halomonas sp. 111. Lineage (NCBI taxonomy): Bacteria > Pseudomonadati > Pseudomonadota > Gammaproteobacteria > Oceanospirillales > Halomonadaceae > Halomonas > Halomonas sp. 111. The sequence continues at coordinate 62,832 of NZ_JBQSYV010000004.1, read as the reverse complement.
GCGCATCTCAGCCGTCGAGATTGCCCGCCTGAAAAAGATCTATGCTGCCTGTGAAAGCTTTCACGAACAAGACGATGCCGATGGCTACGCTGGCGAGAACCGCAAGTTCCACAGCGCGATCATCGACGCGACGCACAACAAAGACTTGGCCGAGGCGGTGGAGTTCTGCCGCCTACGCATCGCCCCGTTCCAGAGGCTGCCGTTCCGCTCAGCCGCCCGACGCGCAGACTCCCAAGCCGAACATCTGGAGGTCATTGCAGCCTTGGAACTGGGCGACCCAGAGGCAGCGGCAAAGAGTATGTCTGATCATCTTTCTGCGGCTTCGCTGGCCATCGACGAATACATACCCATCCTGCCCTGACACCCTTTGAGCCGCCTCGTCAGAGGCGCCTGCGTTTAACCAGCGGCCTCGGCCGCAACGCGGAACCCACTGCTTGAGGTTGAACTGTCCAAGTCGTTCTGAGAGCGCGAATGCACTTGATAGCGTTCGCAGTAGCTTGCATGGCACAAATAGGATCCGCCGCTGAACTGCACCTCCCAATAGTTGGACGGTTCATTCAGTCGGCACTCAAGGCCTGAGTCCTGTACTGCACAGGGCTCAGGCCTTTTAGTTTCAGCCTGATGCGTTCGTGGTTGTAGTAATGGGTGTACTGGTCGATCCCTTGCTGCAGCTACTCAATAGTGTCGAACCAATTCAAATGGAAGTATTCAGCCTTCAGGGTGCCGAAAAAGCTCTCCATCGCAGTATTGTCCATTTCCGTGACATGCTGTGGAGTATCCGCTTCTCCACCACCAGGCAGCGATAGCGAGGGTGGCGATAATGCCAGCCCTGGACGCCCTTCTAAGTGTCAAGTGGCGATTTGCGTCTGATTGACCTCCCGATGACGGCTGCGCAGCACATAATAGAGCTCCCGGGCAATATAGCGTTTCAGGCATCGGATAGCTTCCAGTTTGGAGTGGCCCTCTCCCACCCGCCGGGCAATGTATGCCTGAGTATCGGCATCCAGACGTAGCCGCCCGATGGCGATGATATGCAGCGCACTATTGGCGGCGCGATCGCCACCCCGGTTGAGCCGGTGCCGCTGACGAGGCAGGAATAGGACTAACGCCACATAGCGCCGCAAAGCTGGCTTCTGAGCCAAGGCGATCCGGATTGTCGCCTGCCGTGATCAGTAGCTGTGCGGCCGTCTCGTAGCCTACTGCCGTTCGCGACACCAACTTTGGTGCCAGCTCATCGACGATAGCCTTGATCATGACGTCCAAATTGGCAATCTCGTCGTGCAGTTCCAGGTAGCGGCGCGCGAGGGATTTCAGGGCGATGCGGTAAGCCATCGTGACATCCCGGTACCCGTTCAAATCGGGTCGCCATGCCGCCAGTGTCCGAAGCAACTGCATTCGCGTCATGTTCCTCAACAGATCGCGCAGTTCCTCTGGCGCCGAGACCACTTGAGTCTGGATCATCTGGAGGGCCGCACGGCGAGCCGCGACCGCAGTTTTTCGGCAAACCTTCAGGACACGCAAGGACTCGATCATCCCGTCACGTGTCTTCGGGGTGACAGTGCGAATATCCGCATGAGCGGCATTCTCTGCATCGATTGCGTCATCCTTGCCGCGCTTGCGCCGTACGGTCTTATCGGGTGTCGTGACTTCCAGGATAGTGATGCCTGCGCGCTGTAAGTAGCGCAGCAGGCCAGCTCCATAGGTGCCGGTGCATTCGATCCCCACCCGGCTGAGCTCGCCGAAGGAGCGCATCTAGGTCAGCATAGTCTTGTAGCCATGCCGGGTGGTAGGAAAGCTGGCGGTGCCAAGCACACGGTCATGGGCATCCACGACGGCGGCCACATGCAGCTCTTTGTGGGTATCAACACCGCCGATAATGACGGAGCGATCACTGGGTTGCTGACTCATGGTGGATCTCCAAGCTATTGATTCAGGATGGCTTCACCGAGTTCGATAGCCTGGACACGACAGTAATGAGACAGGCTGTCAGGCCCTTCTTGAATCACATGCTTCGACGAGGCGAAACCTCGCCACTAGTGCTCCCGGGTCACCGACAGGTCCAGGGAAAGACACACTACCGGGGTCGATCGGAGTGTGGGTCAGGAGACCCGGGAGCCCTCACGGCACCAGGTCTTCAGAATAGATCGATTACTATAAGTGCCGGATCACCCAGAAACACCTGGCACCTTGTAGTCTTACTATCCGAATGGAGCAGCGGCCGATCCCCCGGGGTCAGCCTGCCAAATGCTTTCTTCAACACACCCTTCATCAGATCGAACACCGGGCGAGGCCCAGTCTGGAAGGCAGAGATCTCCCTTTATACAGATCCATGACTGGTTACAGGTTGACCTGGAATTCGGTGATGTCCGCCACCCACCGCTGATGGGGACGCTGGGCCTGAAATCGATGCTGCAACGTATGCGGGGCGGCGTAGCCTTCCGCGCTTCGGTAGGCACGATACCGCTTAGGGCGAACCAGGGACTTCAAGCCTGACTGTTGTATCAACCACTGCACGGTCTTGTGGTTGATCGTCTCACCTGCCTGCCGAAGGGCGGCGGTAGCCATAGCGGCCCTTGTGGGATTTTAGATTGCCTGGATAGACGCTTTCAGGGACACGCACCGGTCACCAGCACCCAGAACCTTGATCTGATAGTGGAACGTGCTGCGCGGCAGCTCGGCCGCACGCAGCAGCAGAGCTAGCGGAGGTCCATACCTTAATCCTGGGACGCCCCGGGCTTTTGCCCCGCGTCGCGGCTCTCTTCTTTCAGACCAAGGCATGGAGCTTTTTTAGGTAGGCATTCTCGGCACGCAGATACACCAACTCTTCGAGCAGATCTTCATAATGGTGCTCATCATCAGGAGAGGGGAGTGGGGAAGGTGGCTTCTTGGCCATCGGGCGGCGTCCCTTGCGCTTTGGCTCTAATCCAGCCAGACCACCACTATGGTACTGACGCTCTCATCTGCCAATGACGCCGCACTCACGAATATCGAACAGGACTTCCGTCTGATGACGCGACAAGCCTTCTCGCCACATCGTCTCAAGGGCCTCCAGCTTGAAAGCCACGCTGCGGTGGGTATATTTCTTGCGTAGCCCCATCACGCCATGCTGATGGTAGTTGTCCCGCCATTTCCGTACCAAGGAATAGTCTAGGCCATGCTGGCGAGCTACCTCCCTCAAGCTGGTGGCATTGTGCAAACACTACTGTAGCACCAGAAGCTCGAATCCCTCATCGTTTCGATTGCTCATAGAGCACCCCGAAGTTGGGATTGGGTGTCCAACTTTTGGGGTGCAGTTCAGATACCTGAGGCCTTGGCGCTTGCAAGCAGATTTATTCCCACGCGGGGAAGGGGTCAGGCAGCGTTTTCCACATCTCCATGCCTTCCAGTAGCTCGCCTTCGTTGAGTAAGCAGGCATCCAGCGCTTCACGCATGCGGGCTTTATCCAGCCCTTGGCCGATAAACACCAGTTCCTGGCGCATATCCCCAAACGGCTCTTCCCACTTCTCGGTGATGAACTGGCGGTACTCCGGGTCAGTTGGCCAGCGCTCTTCAGGAACCGACTTCCAGAACATACCGGCCATGCCGTGATGGGCGATGCCGCCTGCCTGGCTCCACTGCCCGGCCCACTGGGGGCGGGTGGCCAGCCAGAAAAAACCTTTCGAGCGCAATAAACCCTCGCCAAACCACTCGGAATGCAGCAGGTCGTGAAATTTGGCCGGGTGAAATGGGCGACGGGCGTGATAAGCAAAGCTTCCGATGCCGTACTCTTCAGTTTCGGGTGCGTGCTCGCCACGCATCTCTTTTAACCAGCCCGGCGCCTGCTGAGCGCGCTCAAAGTCAAACCTGCCAGTATTTAGCACTTTATTAAGCGGCACGCCGCCTTGACGAATAGGCACCAGCTCGGCATCGGGGTTGAGGGAGTGCAAAATGGCTTTTAGTGCCTCCAGCTCTTTTTCGCTAATTAAATCCGTTTTACTAATCAGCAATACATCGCAGAACTCGATCTGATCCACCAGCAGGTCGGCAACGTTACGTTCATCCTCTTCGCCGAGACTTTCTCCTGCTTCCGCCAGGCTTTGCGCTTCACGGTATTGGGCAAGAAAGTTGGTACCATCAACGACCGTTACCAGCGTATCCAGCCGGGCGATATGGGAAAGGCTTTGGCCGTCCTCATCCTCAAAGGTAAACGTTTCAGCCACTGGCAAGGGTTCGGAAATACCGGTCGACTCAATAACCAGATAATCGAATTTTCCTTCCTTTGCCAACTGGTTGACCTCGATAAGCAGGTCTTCGCGCAGCGTGCAGCAAATGCACCCATTGCTCATCTCAACAAGGCGTTCTTCTGAGCGATTAAGCGCTACTTCGCTCTCAAGCGTTGGCTCGCTTGGGCCACCGCGCACCAGCGCGGCGTCAATGTTCACCTCGCTCATATCGTTCACAATCACCGCCACACGAAGGCCTTCACGGTTGGTGAGGATATGATTGAGCACGGTGGTTTTACCAGCACCCAGAAAGCCCGACAGCACGGTAACGGGCAGGGGAGAAAACGCAGTCATTACTAGCACACCTCTAAATGGTTTATGTTATGTGATAATATAACAATATGAAGGCGATTAGAAAGCGTGCATTAATTCAGCCAGGAAAAATTTCAGCGCTTGTATTGAGTAGACGCAGTAGCTGCGCAGCCCATTTGGCGTTTAAGGCACGCTGTTTGGAGCAGTTAGTTATTACCTTGAAGGCGGAAGAAGGGGGGAATGCATTGGGCGTAACGATCTCAAAAGCGCTATGGTGAATTCAGAACATCCAACGCGCGGCAGGTAAACACCATGGCCCAGACCTTTCAAACGACGGTAGGTAGCCGCCACTACCGCTTTAAAAGCCTGACCGAACTGATGGCCAAAGCGACCCCCGCGCGCTCGGGCGATCGTTTAGCGGGTGTGATCGCCGAAAGCGCTGAGGAGCGTGTGGTGGCACAGATGGTGTTGGCGGAACTGCCGTTGACTACTTTCTTGAACGACGCACTGATCCCCTACGAAGACGATGAAATCACCCGGCTGATTATCGATGAGCATGACGCCGAGGCCTTTGCGCCCCTTCGGCATTTAACGGTAGGGGATTTTCGTAACTGGCTGCTCTCGGATCAGGCAACCTCAGAAGTGCTCACCGCCGTTCGCGCTGGTATTACGCCGGAAATGGCCGCGGCGGTCAGCAAACTGATGCGCAATCAGGATCTGATTCTGGTGGGCAGAAAGTGCCGAGTTACCACGGCTTTTCGTAATACCATCGGCCTGCCCGGGCGGCTTTCTACCCGGCTACAGCCCAACCACCCGACGGACGATGTCACCGGCATTGCGGCGAGTATTCTGGATGGCCTGCTCTATGGCAGCGGCGACGCGGTCATCGGGATTAATCCGGCCACCGATAACGTGGCTCAAAGCGTGAAGCTGATGCGCTTAATGGATGACGTGATTCAGAAGTACCAGATTCCCACCCAGTCTTGTGTACTGACCCACGTCACCAATACGTTGGAAGCCATTGAGCAGGGCGCCCCGGTGGACCTGGTGTTTCAGTCGATTGGCGGTACCGAAGCCACCAACCGCAGCTTCGGGTTTGATTTAAGCACGCTGGCCGAAGCCGAAGCGGCTGCCCAGTCGCTTAATCGGGGCACGGTGGGGCGCAACGTCATGTACTTTGAAACTGGCCAGGGCAGTTCGCTCTCCGCGGATGCTCATCATGGGCTTGACCAGCAGACCTGCGAGGCGCGTGCCTATGCGGTGGCGCGCAAATTCAGCCCGTTGTTGGTCAATACGGTGGTGGGGTTTATCGGCCCCGAGTACTTGTTCGATGGTAAAGAGATCACCCGGGCAGGGCTTGAGGACCATTTCTGCGGCAAGCTTTTGGGCGTGCCCATGGGCTGTGATGTTTGCTACACCAACCATGCTGAAGCCGACCAGAACGATATGGACAACCTGCTGACCCTGTTGGGCGTAGCGGGCTGCAATTTCGTGATGGGCATTCCGGGGTCTGACGACATTATGCTCAATTACCAGACCACCTCGTTTCACGACGCGCTCTACGCCCGCCGCGTGCTTGGGCTAAAAGCCGCGCCGGAGTTTGAGCGCTGGCTTGATGAGATGCAGATTTTCAACGATGTGAAAACACACACGCTAAACGACCAGGTGCCCGCTGCGTTCGCTAACAGCCTGCGCCACTTGCCCAGGGAGCCACGCCATGACATCTAACCCAACGCCTACTGTTGTAGAGAACCCTTGGGAACGGCTGCGTGCATTTACCGATGCGCGTATCGGCTTGGGCCGGGCGGGCGTCAGCCTGCCTACCGGTAAGCTGCTGGAGTTTCAATTGGCCCACGCTCAGGCGCAGGATGCGGTGCATGCCCCGCTGGACGTCGAGGCGCTGGCTCAGCAGTTGCAAGAAGCCTTTGCGCTTGAACATGAGCCGCTTCGCTTGCACAGCCAAGTGGAGGGCCGCGCCATGTATCTCCAGCGCCCCGATGTTGGCCGCCGGTTAAATGATGATTCGCGGGAGCGCTTACACAATGCCCAAACGTCGCCATCACGCGTGGATTTGGCTGTGGTGATCGTCGATGGACTTTCTGCTCTGGCGGTCCAGCAGAACAGCCAGCCATTTTTAAAAGCGCTTTATCAGCAGTTTGAGCAGGACAACGCTGAGTGGCAGTTAGCGCCGCTCGCTATCGTCGAGCAAGGACGGGTGGCGATTGGTGATGAAATTGGCGCGCTGCTCAATGCCGATGCGGTACTGGTGATGATTGGTGAGCGGCCCGGGCTTAGCTCGCCGGATAGCCTCGGGCTTTACATGACCTGGGCGCCCGAGCCGGGGCTTAAGGATGACCGGCGCAACTGCATTTCCAACGTGCGCCCAGCGGGCTTGAACATGGCGGAGGCAGCCCGGCGACTCTTTTTACTGCTTAAAGACGCCCGTAAGCTGAAAGTATCGGGCGTTAAATTAAAAGATCGCAGTGAAGACAGCGTACTTGAAGGCGACGCAGCCGCCCCGGGCGCAACGAAAAACTTTTTGGTCGCTGATTAGCGCTTATGCCGCACGACGTGACGAGGCTACTCACTTATTCAATAAAGCGCCTTTGCTGAATGGCTTCATGGCGTTTCATCCTATAGGCTGATCAAAAAGCGACAAGAGTCCCGCTTGTGAACACCACGCCTGCCTATCGCTTGGCCGCGACCATTTTGCATGGCTTTGAAGCGTACCGTACCCGCTTTAAAGCGATCACCCTGGATGCACAACGCCGCTTTCAAGAAGGTGCCTGGCGGGAGAGCCAGCAAGCGTCCATTGCGCGGATTAATCTCTATCAGCAGCAGGTGGATGACGCGGTTGAGCGTCTCAAGCGTACGTTTTCAAATGGGTTATTAACCCATTGCGAGGTCTGGCGTGAAGCGCGTAGCCACTATGCCGAGCTAATTCGTCCGCGGCTGGACGTTGAACTGGCTGAAACTTTTTTTAACTCGCTCTTTTGCGCCATTTTCAAGCATCGCCATATTCGCAATGAGTGGATGTTTGTGATCAGCTCACGAAAGAAGGCCGCGCAGCGTTCAGGCATTGAATTGTGCCGACGCCGTTCCATTGATGGGGATTGGCAGGCGGCTTTGCGCTGGGCACTGGAAGGCGCTGCCTTGCACAACCCGTTTGCCGATATGGCACGAGATACTCGCTTGGGTGCCGCACTATTAGACAAAACGTTGCCAGACACTATATGGCAGGCCAAGGACGCCACTATAGAGCTTCTTCACAGCGTTTTTTACCGCAATAAAGGGGCATACCTGGTGGGACGAGTCACCGGCGGCGGGGAACAAGTGCCGCTGGTCTTGCCGGTACGCCACCAGGAGCATGCCGAACAGAACACTGAGGGCTTTCCCCGGCTTCATCTGGATACCGTACTGATTACGCCTGACGATGTAGCCATTATTTTCTCGTTCAGCCGGGCGTATTTTCAAGTGGATGTCGCGGTGCCGAATGAGTGTGTGGGTTACCTGCAGCGCTTAATGCCCCATAAGCCAGCCGGTGAGCTTTACGCGGCCATTGGTTTTTTTAAACATGGTAAAACCGAGTTCTTTCGCGCACTTAATCAGCAGGTCGCCAAGCGCGAGGACGTGTTTATTATCGCCCCCGGCGTGCGCGGGATGGTGATGGCTGTGTTTGTACTGCCAAGTGCGCGTACGGTATTCAAGATCATTAAAGACACCTTTGACCCTGCCAAGGACGTGACACCTGATATCGTGCGCGAAAAGTATCATTTGGTGAAGCGCCACGACCGGGTAGGCCGCATGGCCGATACCCAGGAATTTTCTAACTTCACCGTGCATAACGACCATTTCGACCCGGAATGCTTGGCTCACCTGTTGGAAGTTGCCCCCTCTACCGTGTCGCTGAAAGGCGAGAAAGTCGTCATCAAGCACTGCTATACCGAGCGCATGATGACGCCGCTGAATATCTATCTGGAGCAGTGTGACGATGAGGCGCAGTTAGCGGTGCTCAAGGACTATGGCGATGCCATAAAGCAGATGGCCGCCGCCAATATTTTCCCAGGCGATATGTTGCTCAAAAACTTTGGCGTTACGCGCCAGGGGCGGGTGATTTTTTACGACTACGATGAGGTGTGTTACCTCACTGAGTGCCACTTTCGCGCTATCCCGGCCTCGAGTGGTGATGATTACCTGAGCGGTGGAAATGAAAGCTTCTCCATTGGCCCGAACGATATCTTTCCCGAGGAGTTTGGCCCGTTCATGTTTGCCAACCCGGAGCGGCTGCGGGTGTTTAAACAGCTTCACCCGGAGCTGTTTGAGGTTAGCTACTGGCAGGGCCTGCAGCAGGCCATTGTCGATGGCCGTATCATTGACGTGTACCCTTATGGAAACGAGCAGCGCTTTGTAGACGCTGAACAGTAACCGCGGTAAAGCAGCGAGGTAATCATGACGACAGCGCGCCATCTGGTGGTATTTACCGGCTCGGGGATCAGCGCCGAAAGTGGTATCAAGACATTCCGCGCAAGCGATGGCTTATGGGAAGACCACCCGGTTGAAGAGGTGGCAACGCCGCAAGGCTGGCAGCGCGACCCCCAGCGCGTACTGACGTTTTATGATCAGCGCCGAGAGCAGATTCGCAGTGCCCAGCCCAATGCCGCGCACAGGGCGCTGGCAAGCCTGGAGCAGGCGGGGTTCAAGGTTACCGTTATCACTCAAAATATTGATGATCTACATGAGCGGGCAGGTTCCAGCGATGTGATCCACCTGCATGGCGAAATTTTAAATGCCCGCTCCAGCGCGGATGAGCGCATGCGCTATCCGCTCGTTAAAGGCGGTATTGCGTTGGGTGATATGTGCGATAAGGGCAGCCAGCTGCGCCCTGACGTGGTCTGGTTTGGCGAGGCCGTGCCGCTGTTTGAAGAGGCCTGCGAACTAGCCAGCCAAGCGGATTTTCTGCTGGTCGTCGGAACCTCGCTTGCGGTGATGCCCGCCGCCTCGCTGCTCTCGTATATCGACTACGACACGCCCTGCGCACTGGTTGACCCGGATGCGGATGCCTTAAGCCCACCCGGTGTACTGGCGATTAATGCCACTGCCGGGGAAGGCGTGCCCGCGCTGGTAGAGCGCTGGAAAAGAGAAGGTGCGCTAACACTGCCTTAACGCTTTAGCCTGACAAGCGGGGTGACGATTTCAGAAACCAGGCCTTCATGACATCAGTAATGTGGGTTATCTGCTGCTCAGAGGTAATATAGGCGGGCATGGTATATAGCCAGCGCCCAATCGGGCGTAGCCAAACACCCTGCGCACGGGCAAACGTGGCAACGCCTGTTAACGCTGCTTCCGAGTGCGCTTCAATAACGGCCGTGGCACCCAGTATGCGCACATCGGCAACCTCTGGGTGCGCCATGAGCGCTTGATCCTCCAGTAAGGCGCGGCACAGTAACCGGTTTAAGAGCGCTATTTTTCCAGGATAGTTTTCCTCTTCAAATACCGCCAGGCTTTCCAGTGCTACCCGGCACGCCAAGGGATTGCCCATAAACGTTGGGCCATGCATAAAAGCGTGCTGTGCGCTGTCACCGATAAAAGCGTCGTGAATGCGGTCGGTCGCAAGCGTGGCGGCGTGGCCCAAATAGCCGCCAGTTAGCCCTTTGGAAAGCCCCATGATATCCGGGGTAACGTTGGCGTGATCGGCGGCAAATAGTTTGCCGGTGCGGCCAAACCCCGTGGCAACCTCATCAAAGATCAGCACCACGTTAAATGCGTCACACAGGGCTCGGGCGCCGCGCAAATAATTCGGGGAGGTCATGTTCAGCCCACCTGCAGCCTGCAGCAGCGGCTCCATCAGCAGCGCAGCAATGTCCTGATGGTGACGCTCAAGCACCTCGCCTAGCGCATCTAAATCGGCGGCGACCTGCGCTTGCGTTGCGTTAAAAGGAGCGGTTGGCGCAGGCGCAAAATGGTGCTGGGGCAGCAGGCTTGAAAACAGGCTGTGCATGCCTTCTTCTGGGTCGCACACGGCCATGCAGCCTGTGGTATCTCCGTGATAGGCCTTCATTAGCGAGAGCATTTTGCGCTTTTTCGGTTGCCCGGTAAGCACGTGGTACTGCAGCGCCATTTTCATCGCTACCTCCATGCCTACCGAGCCGCTGTCAGAGTAGAAGACGTGATTAAGCCCGTCGGGCGTGATGCGGACCAGCTCACGCGCCAACTGGTCGGCGGGGTCATGGGTGAGCCCGCCGAGCATCACATGGCAGAGTGTTTCCGCCTGCTCGCGAATGGCCGCCACCAGGCGCGGATGGCCGTAACCGTGAATCATGCACCACCAGGAGCAGGTAGCATCCAGCAGGCGCTCGCCGCTTTCCAACTCAAAATAGGCGCCGCTACCGCCGACCACCCTGGGGGCGGGCGGCTGGGTTTTAAGATGTGCGTAGGGGTGCCAGACTGGCGAGTTCATAATGCCTCCAACGAGAGATAGCGGTGGGCGGTGGCCGCATCGGGCGTTGTCAAATGCGGCACAATGCCCAGGCAGGGCGCTGCCAGCCTGGCGTTAAGGTGGGCCATGTTGGCCGTGAAACGGGTAGTATCCGCCGCAAAGGCGGGGTCAATCACACTGCCTGCCCAGCCCGCAAGCGTCAGACCATCGGCGCGAATGGCGTCGGCCGCTAAGCGGGCATGGTTCAGGCAGCCGAGCTTTAAACCAACCACCAGGATCACCGGCAGCCTCAGCGCGATGGCGATGTCGGCAAAATCCTCCTGTTCGTTGATCGGCACGCGCCAGCCGCCCGCACCCTCAATCAGAGTGAACGCCCTCGGCGTCTGGCCAAGGGTGTCACGCAGCCAGTGGGCAACCTCAGGCACGCTTAGCATCTGGCCTGCCTCCTGTGCGGCCAGGTGAGGTGCTATCGCAGGCTCAAAGGCCATTGGATTAACCGTGGCGTAGTCAACCGGCGGTTCACACTGCTGCTGCAGTGCCAAGGCATCGCCATTGCGCAGCCCTTTCGTCGTTAGCGAGCTGCCAGAGGCGATGGGTTTAAGCCCTAAGGTGCTCAACTGCTGGCATCGGGCGGCATAAAGAAGCGCGCTTCCAATCAGCGTTTTTCCCGCATCGGTGTCGGTACCGGTAACAAAAAAGCGCTTCATCGGGGTTTCTCCAGCTGCAGGTTCAGGCAGTGATAGCTGACCGGAAGCCCTTGGCGCTTACGAAGCTGCTCAAAGCGCGTGGCAGCCGCTGCCAGGTCCGCCCGGGTGAGCATGGCGTTGGGCCTGGCCACTTGTGCGCCAACCCCCTTGATGGAAGCCATAACGGCCTTGATGTCAGGATAAAAGAAGGTTTCCACGCGGGTCGCTTGGTGAGTGCAGCGCAGGCCGCTTTTGTGAATAGCATCGTTAACCAGGCGGTAGGAGGGCGTCGTTAACAGCGCGCTTGAGCGCTGCCAGGCGAAAGCCACTTCGGCCAACGTGCCGGGTAATAGCGTACTGATGTACGCCAGGCCGCCTGGCGCCAGCACTCGATACAGCGACTGCATGACGGCCAGTGTGTCGCAGCACCACTGAATGGCCAGGTTGGAAAACACCAGGTCGAATAGGTAGCAAGGGATGGGCAACGACTCGGCACTGCCTGGCTGCCAGGCGATGTGGTCGCCGTGGCGCGAGCGAGCGTGCTCCAGCATGCCCGGCGCAATGTCCAGCCCCGTGACGTGTCCATGGGGGTAGCGTTCGGCTAGTCGCTGCGACCAATAGCCAGTACCGCAGCCTAGGTCGAGTATATGGCTAGCCTCAGATGGCAAGTCGTTCCATAGCGTTTCACCGATATGGCGTTGGGCGCTGGCCAGTGCATCGTATTGCGGTGCTGCCCGGGAAAAAGCGTGCGCCACTCGGGCCTGCCAGTCGGCGCTGGGCCGCCGTAACTGAGGGGGGATCGAACTCATGCCATTTCCCTGGCAGATAGCGCAGTGGCTTGAGCGGTGAGCAGTGACGCCAAATGCGCTGGTTGCGAGAGCATTGGGCAGTGGCCGCCGCGTTCAAGTGTTAGCGTCCGCTGGCACTCAATAGCGCTGATCAGCGGGTCATGCTCGCCCACGAGATGAACCACTGGGCATGGCGATGTGTTAAGACGTCGACGATTATCCAGCGTGGCCAGCCAGTGAAGGCCTGCAGAAAGCGTGGTGCGGTCAGCCGGGGGCGTACTGCCAAGCAGGGCACGCAGCTGTGCGTTAACCTGATATGGTGCGGGCTCTCCTTGAGCCTGCCAGCGCAGAAAGTGACGCCACGCGGCATCGCCACGGTGCGCAAAGATGGCCTGGAAGTCGGCAAGCGCTGCTGACATCGCGCTATCCGGCGTGCAGAACCTGGCACCTGCTCCTAGCAGTAGTAGCCCCTGTGGCGCAGGAAGATAGTCAAGCAGCGCCGTCGCCAGCAGGCCGCCCAGCGACCATCCGACCCAAACCGCATCGCTGGGCAGACGGCTTGCCATGGCCGTGGCAAGCTCACTCAGGGAAGCGTTGGCAGGCAGTGCAGGAACCTCGCCGTAACCAGGCCAATCAACGGCGGCAACCTCGACGTTGGTGGGCCAGTAAGGGTGCAGCGGCCGCCAGATGCGCCGGTCAATTCCCCAGCCTGAAAGCAGTACCAGGCGCGTCATAATGCCTCCAAGTGGCAGGCCGCCAGCGTTTCGAGAAGCCGGTCGATATCACTACGCGAATGGCGAGCGCTGAGCGTAATGCGCAGGCGAGACTCATCCCTGGGCACGGTGGGTGGACGAATTGCGCCAACGTCAATTCCCGCTTGATACAGCTTTTCGGCCCACTGCAGCACGCGCGACTCGCCTCCCAGATACAGCGGTTGAATGGGCGTGCGCGATTCACCCAGCGGCAGGTTCAGCCGTAGAGCCCCTTCACGAAAGTAGTCTATATGACGCGCAAGGCGCAGGCGGTGCTCGGGCTCGCGCTGGACAATCGCAAGCGCTTCCAGCGTCGCGGCGCTAACGCCGGGCGGTTGTGCGGTGGTATAGATATAGCTTCTGGCGAACTGGGTCAGATGGTCGATCAACTGTGCATCGCCTGCAACAAACGCACCGGCAGTGCCCAGCGCTTTGCCCAGTGTCCCGACCAGAATCGGCACCTGGTCACTTCCCCAGCGTGTGCCCACACAGCCGCTGCCGTTATTGCCTATAACGCCAAGGCCGTGGGCATCATCAATCATTAGCCAGGCAGCATGCTGTTGGCTTACCCGCACCAGCGCTTCAATATCGGCCACATCGCCATCCATGCTGAAGACACCGTCGCTCACTACCAGCTTGTGGGTACAGCGGCTGCGCGCCAGCAGGCGGCTCAAGTCGTCACTATCGTTATGGTGGTAGCGCTGTGAGCGGGCGCCGCTCAGCGCGCTTCCATCCAGCAGTGAGGCGTGATTGAGCCGGTCGTGAAAAATGGCCGTGTGGGTATCGGCTAGCGCCTGTAGCACGCCCAGGTTTGCCATATAGCCGGTGGAGAACAGCACGGCTCGCTCGCGGCCTGTCCAGACTGCCAGGGCGTCTTCCAGGGCATCGTGAATCGCGTGGTGGCCGTTCACCAGATGCGATGCGCCAGCCCCGGCGCCAAATCGGCGAGCGCCTTCGGCTTGGGCTGCCTGAACGCGAGGGTCGGTTGCCAGGCCAAGATAATCATTGTCTGCGAAATTCACCAGGTGTGGCTGTCGGGTACGGCGAGTGCGCCACTGCTGGGCGTGCTGACGAACCGCCCGCGCCTTGGCTAGACGTTGATGCCACGCCTCAGACACTGGCATCCACCGCAAGCTCAGCGACGCGCTGGTTAAGCTGCTGCTGAGCCAAGCGCTCACTTTGCGCGGCCTCGCTTTCACAGGTTTCGCGCGTTTCTGGATGCAGGCCTAGCTTGGCAAACAGGGCCCTGTCTCGCGTGGCCTGGGGGTTGCTGGTCGTTAGCAGCTTGTCGCCGTAGAAGATGGAGTTGGCACCGGCCAGAAACGCCAGCGCTTGGGTGGATTCGCTCATCTGCTCGCGCCCGGCGGAAAGCCGTACATGGCTTTGGGGCATCGTGATGCGCGCTACGGCAATGGCGCGGATAAACTCCAGCGGGTCGAGGTCTTCCACGTTCTCAAGTGGCGTGCCGGGCACTTTGACCAGCATGTTAATCGGCACCGATTCCGGGTGCGGGCTGAGTTTGGCCAGTTGTTGCAGCAAGGCGCTTCTATCCTGAGCACCTTCCCCCATGCCCAAAATGCCGCCGGAGCAGACCTTCATGCCCGCCTCACGAACAGTCGCCAGGGTTTCCAAGCGGTCACTGTAGGTGCGCGTGGTGATGATTTCGCCGTAGTAGTCGGGAGACGTGTCCAGGTTGTGGTTGTAGTAATCAAGCCCGGCGGCTGCCAAACGGGTAGCCTGTTGGTCGTTGACCATGCCTAACGTCATGCAGGTTTCAAGCCCCAGCGCCTTTACCTGGCGGACCATCTCTTCGACAACGAGCAGGTCCTTGTCCCGGGGGCTGCGCCAGGCCGCGCCCATGCAGAAACGGCTGGCGCCAGCCTGCTTAGCGGCCTGGGCCTGTTCCACCACCTTTTCGATTTCCAACAACTTCTCTTTTTCAAGCTGTGTGGTGTAGTGTCCCGATTGCGGGCAGTACTTACAGTCTTCGGGGCAGGCACCGGTTTTAATCGACAGCAAGGTTGATACCTGGACCGCGTTAGGGTCGAAATGCGCTCGGTGCACCTGCTGGGCCTGGAACAGTAAATCGTTAAACGGCAGGGCAAACAGGGCGTTGATTTCTTCAAGCGTCCAGTCATTGCGCGGGGCAGCAGTTGCGATCATTGGTAAACCATATTTATATAAAAAGTTGACAAGACTCTAGCGACGAAGCGTTTGCTATGTCAACTAGGAAAGTTAAAAAGGTTTACGGTGGTGCTGGATTCGTCAATGATCAAGCACTGCTTTATACTCTGCGCCCTTTTTCATCCTGTTGATTACCTTTGGAGCGCGGATGCCTGCCTCAACTGAATGTGATTCTGTCGCTGGTCATCCTCGCCCACCGCGGCGTGAGTTCAAGGCGCGGGGCAGTTTTGTCATACGCTGTGAGGGCTGCAATTTGCCCGCGCTAAATTGCCTTTGTCCGTACCAGGTGAAGGCCGACAGCCACGCCCAGGTATGGCTGCTGACGCATCCGCTGGAACACTATAAGCCGACCAATACGGGCCGGTTGATAGGGGACGTTCTGGCGCAAACGCAGGTATTCACTTGGTACCGAACGGTGCCGGATGCGCAGTTAACCGAGCTTTTGGCAGACCCGCGCTACGTGCCCTTTGTCATCTTCCCGGATGACCAGCCCGATTATGCCGACCGGGTGGTGGGAATGGACGCCGTACACAGCGCCAAACAGGCGTCGCGTATTCCTGTGTTTATCATTCTGGATGGTACATGGCGGCAGGCGCGGCGCATGTTTCGCAAGAGTGCGTACCTGGATGCGTTGCCGGTATTGCCATTGCATACCGAGCGAGAAACCCGCTACCGGTTGCGTAAGCCCGCCTCGAAAGCGCATTTATGTACGGCAGAAGTGGCCATTGAGCTGTTGCGCCAAGGAGGCGACAACAACGCGGCGGCCGTGCTGGATGACTACTTCGATGTGTTTAACGATAGCTACGCCGCCAGCCGGTTCTACAAGAAAATTGCAGAACCCACTGAGGCAATGACACGCCTGTTAGCACGAAAGGAAGAGTTTGAAGAGTTGGAAGAGAGTCGCTAGCGGGCAGCGCCGGGTAGCCAACGCAGGAGTATCTTGCGCACCCAGTACCAGCGGTTAATCAGCAGGGCGGTAAAAATTAGCCCGCAGCCGAGTAGCTGTAGCGGCGCCATAACTTCGCCAAACCACCAAGCGGCAAATAATGCGGTCCATACCGCTTCCAGCATCAATACCACCGAGGCGTGGCTTGGCGTGGTCATTCCCTGGGCGGTAATTTGCAGGAAAAACCGCAGGGCGCTTGCCAATAGAACACTGGCCATAAACCAGCCCAGAATAGACGTGTTAAGCGCCACGGGCTGGCGCTCAAACATAAAGGACACCAGGGTTAATACGGTGCCCACGGATAACAGCTGAAGTGTGGTGAGCGGCAGGGCGGCTACGTTTCGCACGACGCGGGTATTAATATTGATGAGTAACGCAAAGCAGAGTGCTGCGCAGACCATCAAAAGCTGGCTGGTTTCTACCTTGAAACCAGCATTAAGGGAGAGTAATGCGAAGCCCAGCAGGGCAACGGGCAGGGCGATCCAGGTGGTGCGTGGTGGTCTGTCGCCAAACAGCAGCTTGGCAACGATAGGCACCAGCAATATCCCCAGGCTATTGATAAACGCACTTTCGCCCAGGTGATTTGACGTCGCAAGCCCCATGATCCAGAAGCCAATGGCGCCGCTAAACAGAAAGCCCACAAAAATACCGCGCCGAATACGCCGTGCTGGCATAGCGCTTAAGGCGGGCCAGGCAAAGCCCAGCAGGATGAGCCCAGCCAGCAAAAAGCGTGTGCCGATAAACAGCAGCGGCGGCATACCGGCTAGCGCTTCCTTGGAGAAAATCCATCCGCCCGCCGCTAGTATGGTTACCAGCAACAGCAGGGCATCTGCCTGCCAGGGCGAACGCTTAAGCGTACTCACGCCGCACCACTACCAAACAAGGCACCTGCAATTCGAAAGCCTGCGACCCAAGTGCCCACGGCTGAGCCGAGCGTGGCGAGGATAAACACCAGCAGCGTGCGCGACACCCGGTTTTTCCACCACCCTTTGAGGTGGGTGACATCCTGACGTAGCGAGGCGAAGTCGCGCACCTTGGGCTTGCGCATGTAAAGCTCCACCCCGGCGGCGACAAAACCGGCCCCAATCGTTGGATTAAGCGAGGTAAGCGGGGCGGCAAAGAAAGTGGTAATAACGGTGACCGGGTGGGCAAGCGCAATAATGGTCGCCCCGCCGGACAGAATCCCGTTGATCAAGAACCACTCCAGCACCAACTGCCAACCCAAGTCGGTATTGCGTGAGAAGCCAATGGCAAAGCCGGTAATGACCAGCGCGGTAATCAGCCAAGGCAAGGCTTTCCAGAGTTTGGAGGGCGGCGGTGAAGCTTCCAACGCTTCGCGCTCTACCGTTGGGTTCTCGGGTAATGGTGCTTCCAGGTGCTCAACGGTGCCTTTCAGGTGGCCAGCGCCCAGCACCACTAACACGTTCTTGAAGCGCCCAGGTGGCGCCTGTTCGGCAAGACGTAGCACCATGTAGCGGTCGCGCTCGCGAATCAGTGGGGTGTAAAGGGCTTCAGATTCAGCGGCAAACTCGCTAAACGTGGCTTCCAGCATATCGCCTTCTTTTAGCTTTTCGATCTCTTCCTTGGATACGTCCTGGCGCGATAGTACGCTGCCAATCAGGCCTGAAAAGAGTGAAAAGCGTTGCCACCAGGGCACGTTGCGGTAGATGCGCTTAAGCGTTATCCCGACATCGCGGTCAACCAGTAAAAGCGGCAAGTTACGGTTACGGCACTCTTCAAGCGCGGCGCGCATCTCGGCACCTGGCTCAATGCCGGACTGCTCAGCGATGCGCTGTTGAAAAGCGCCCAGTGCCAGGCTTGCCGCGACCATACCCGCTTTGCCCTGCTTGAATACCTGGAAAAGGTCCTGCTCACCCATGGCATCCGGGTTCGTCATGCTGTGATGGCGGGCGTCGCACAGCTCAATTGCTACGGCGTCATAAAGCCCGCTGTCAGCCAGCATTTTTACATCGTCAGCACTTTGTGCCGACACGTGCGCTGTACCCAGAAAAGTGTAGGTAGTACCGCCCACGGTAACCGTTTTCAGCGGCCCGCTAGTGGCGGGTGGTGCGTCAGACGCCGTGGCTAGCGGGGTGGTGTCGTCTTGGGTCATTAGGTGTCTCAACTCAAATAGTAAACGGCATCATCCGAATTAGCGCCGCCAAAAAGCGGGCGTAAATAACACTAACACGGTAAAAATTTCCAGGCGGCCCAGCAGCATGGCAAGCACCAGTATCCATTTGGCAAGATCAGGTAGCTCGCCGTAGTTGCCGCTGGCTTCTCCGAGTGCCGGGCCAAGGTTATTAAGCGCTGACCCCACGGTCGACCAGGCGGTGACCTGATCCACGCCGGTCGCCATAACGCCCATCAGCATTAAAAAGAACAGCATGACGTAGGCGGAGAAGAACCCCCAAACGGCCTGGGCGATGCTGTCGGGTACACTCACTTTGCCGACTTTAACCGCGATAACCGCATTGGGATGGATCAAGCGCATAACCTCGCGCATGCCCTGCTTGAGAATCAGGATAATCCGGATGACCTTCATGCCCCCTGCTGTTGAACCGGAGCAGCCGCCCACAAAGGCGGCAATAAACAGTAAAAAAGGGATAGCGCCAGGCCAGGCCGAGAAATCGGCGACGGAAAAGCCTGCTGTGGTCGCGACGGACACCACCTCGAAAAGCGCGTAGCGCAAGCCGCTTAGCGTATCGTAGGTGTGTGTCAGCCACAGGGTAATCGCGGTAATCGTGACAAGTCCTGCCAGAAACAGCATTAAAAAGCGTGCTTCCGGGTCTTGGAAGTAGTGCAGCAAGCGCTTTTCACGCCAGGCGATAAAGTGCAGGCTAAAACTGAACGCGGAAATGAGTATAAAAGCCGCGCAAATCAGCTCAATCGCTGCGCTGTTGAAGTAACCGATGCTGGCATCATGAGTAGAAAAACCGCCAATCGCCACGGTAGAGAAACTGTGCCCTATGGCATCAAACCAATCCATGCCGGCCAGCATATAGGCCACCATGCAGGCCATGGTGAGAGTGGCGTAGATGTACCAAAGCGCTTTGGCCGTTTCGGTGATTCGTGGCGTTAGTTTGGAGTCTTTCAGAGGTCCTGGAATTTCGGTGCGGTAAAGCGCCATGCCGCCGACCCCAAGCGTAGGCAGAATCGCGACGGCCAGCACCACAATCCCCATCCCGCCAAGCCACTGCAACTGTTGGCGATAGTAGAGAATCGATTTGGGCAAAAAGTCGATCCCCGTAATCACCGTGGCGCCTGTCGTGGTCAGGCCTGAAAACGATTCAAACACCGCATCGGTAATGCTCAGCGACGTATCGCCAAACAGCATCAGCGGTAGCGAACCAAACAGCGCCAGGACCGTCCAGAACATCGCCGCGATTAAAAAACCATCACGGATGCGTAGCTCTTTGTGGGCACGGCGATTGGGTAGGTACAAGGTTAAGCCGGTGATCACCGTAATGGCGATACCGATCATAAATGCGTACCAGACCCCATCGCGAAACCACAGGGAAATCAAAATGGGGGGGAGCATCGTCAGGCTGAACAGCATCAGCAGCAGCCCTAAAATGCGTAAAATGACCCGCAGACTCATGGTAGGTGCATGCTCCTAAAAGAACGTCAAACCGACCTGGAACATACGCTCGACATCGCGGATGCGGCGCTTATCGATCACAAACAGAATCACGTGATCGCCGCTCTCCACCGTGACATCCCCATGAGCGATAATGACGTCCTTGCCGCGCACAATCGCCCCGATCGTGGTGCCCTCGGGCAGGCCGATCTCGCGAACGGTACGACCGACAACTTTCGAAGAGTGTTTGTCGCCATGAGCAATGGCTTCAATGGCTTCTGCCGCTCCTCGGCGTAGTGAATGCACATTGACGATATCGCCTCGGCGTACGTGGGTTAACAGGCTGCCAATGGTGGCCTGCTGGGGCGAAATCGCGATATCGATCTCGCCACCTTGAACGAGGTCTACGTAAGCGGCGTTGTTGATCAGCGTAAGCACCTTCTTGGCCCCCAGCCGTTTGGCCAGCAGCGACGACATGATATTGACTTCGTCGTCATTGGTCAGCGCGCAGAAAATGTCGCAGTCTTCAATGTTCTCTTCTTCCAGAAGCCGCTTGCTGGTCGCGCTGCCGTGAAGCACGACGGTGCGGTCAAGCCGTTCGGAGAGCGTGGTACAGCGCTCAAGGCTATGCTCGATAATCTTGACCTGATGGCTGTGTTCCAGATGCTCGGCCAAGCGTTCGCCAATGTTGCCGCCGCCCGCAATGACGACGCGGCGAAAGCCTCGTTCGATTCGCCGAAGCTCGCTCATGACCGCGCGAATGTCTCTCCTGGCAGCAAGGAAAAACACCTCATCGTCGGCTTCAATGACCGTGTCGCCGCGGGGGATGAGGGGCCGGTTACGCCGATAAATAGCCGCGACGCGAGTATCCACGTTGGGCATATGACTGCGCAAAAAGGCCAGGTCCTGACCCACCAGTGGCCCGCCATACACCGCTTTCACCGCCACTAGCTGCACCAGGCCATCCGCAAAGTCCAGCACCTGCAACGCACCGGGGTGCTCAATCAAGCGGCGGACGTGATCGGTGACCACCTGTTCGGGGCTGATCAATACATCAATGGGGATCGCTTCGTGGGCAAAAAGCCCCTTTCGGGTTAGATAGGGCGTGGCACGCACCCGGGCAATTTTGGTAGGCGTGCGGAACAGCGTATGCGCGACCTGACAGGCGATCATGTTGACTTCGTCGCTGTTGGTCACCGCAATTAACATGTCAGCATCTTCGCAGCCAGCCTGCCGCAGAACGATAGGGTAGGAACCCGCGCCGGTGACGGTACGAATATCGAGCTTGGTGTGCAGCTCGCGCAGCTTATTGGCGTCGGTATCGACAACGGTGATGTCATTTTCCTCGCGGGCGAGGTGCTCCGCCAGGGTGCCGCCGACCTGGCCGGCGCCGAGAATGATGATTTTCATTACTGAGCATCGGTTCCATTGAAAGCGCCAGCGCAATAGGTAGCGTTGTATATCTAACGTAATGCGCTGCAATAAAGACGGCGGCCAGTGTAAACCAGCCGCCGTCGAAATGCAGGTAAGGATTATTCCAGCGTGAAACCGACTTTAACGGTGACCTGCCAGTGGGCCACGCGGCCGTCTTCAATATGGCCACGTGTATCGGTCACTTCTAGCCAGCGCATGTGCTGGATAGACTCGGATGCCTTGGCGATTGCATTCTGCACGGCTTCCTCGATGCCTTTCTCGGAAGAGCCGGTGATTTCTATGTGCTTGTAGGTGTGGTGAGTCATGGTATCTCCATCCTTAGTCATGAGTTCACTGCCTTGGCACCAGAACGCGCCTAGGCAGACTGCTTCTCAAGCCTGGCATAAAAAAAGCCGTCATGACGTCCTTGCTCTGGAAATAGCTGGCGGCCCTGACCGCTTTGGATACCCCAGGCCACATCGCTGGGCGTGGTCACTTTGGCATCAGGTGTGCGCGCCAGGAAGGCCTCGATCTGTTGGGCATTCTCCTCAGGCAGTACCGAGCAGGTGGCGTATAACAGCGTGCCGCCTTCGCGCAGCATGGGCCATAAATTGTCCAGTAGCTGCTGCTGTAGCTTGGCCAGCTTGCGGATGTCCTCTTTGCGTCGCAGTGTTTTGATATCCGGATGGCGCCGTATAACGCCGGTGCCCGAGCAAGGAGCGTCAAGCAGAATAGCCTCAAACGGTGTGCCGTTCCACCAGTCGCGCTGAGTGGCATCCACATTCTGAAGCGTGGCGGATAGCCCCAATCGCTCTAGCGTGCTTTCTACTCGCGAAAGGCGTTGGTTATCGCTATCCAGGGCGGTCAGCGCAATATCGAACTGCTCAAGCAAGTGGGCCGTTTTGCCGCCAGGCGCGCTACAGGCATCCAATACCTGCGCACCGGGGCGAGGTGCCAGGGCCGGGCCAAGTAGCGCAGCACACAGCTGGGCTGCCTCATCCTGTACGCTAACGTGGCCCTCGGAAAATCCGGGTAGCAGGGTGACATCGCAGGGCGTGTTAAGGGTAATGCCATCCGGCGAGTGGGCGCAGAGTTCACCGCTTAAGCCTTGTTCGGTCAGCCGTTCTATATAGGCTTCGCGGTCATTGTGATGCTGATTGACGCGCAGCGTCATGGGGCCAGGCTGATTATTTGCCTCAACAATTGCCCGCCACTGCTCCGGCCAGGCGGTGCGTAGTGCCTCCAGCAGCCAGCGGGGGTGGGCCAGCGCAATACTCTCATCCTTATCAACGGCGGCCTGAAGTTCATCGGACTCGCGCTGTAGGCGGCGCAGGCAGCCATTCAGTACGCGGGTCGCCCACTCTTTACCCAACAAGCGCGCGGCACCGGCGGTTTCGCCGACGGCTGCGTGGGCGGGAATACGCATATACAGCAACTGATAAATACCCAGCAGCAGCAGGGCGTGAATATCACTGTCACGCTTTTTAAAGGGCTGCTTTAGCAGGCTGTTAGCCAGCGCTTCCAAACGTGGAAGCTGGCGACAGGTGCCAAAGCAGAGCTCTTTTAAAAGGCCCCGGTCGCGGGCAACGACACTGTTCTCATCCAGCGCGGCCAGTGAGCCTTGCTGAGAAATAACCGGCGCTAACGCACGGGCGGCGGCGGCGCGCACGTCCTGGCCGCTATTGCTTGATGCGCGTTTACCGTGTTGTGAGCGTTGCTGACTCATAAAGCGTCTCCTTGCTGGGATTCAGGCTGACCAAGGCGGTTACCGGGCGTCAATCGGGCATGGCGGGCGTTGAGTAAGTCGCGCACAGCCATGGCCTTGCCGCCAGGAAGTTGGGCGCTGCTGATACATAAAACCTCGCGGCCTTCCGGGCCACAGGCAATACGCAGATGGTCTTCACCGTTTTCAAGCAGCGTGCCGGGCGGCGTTGCGCCCTGTTCACCGGCTGCAACGCTTGCCATGAGTAAGCGCAAGCGGTCATCACCCATCTGACACCACGCCACCGGCCAGGGGTTAAAGGCGCGGATTTTACGCGCAAGGCGTTCAGCAGGCTGAGTGAAGTCCAGCTCGGCCTCTGCTTTGCTGAGCTTGGTGGCGTAGGTAACGCCTTCTTCCGGCTGGGGTGTCGCATTGGCGTTACCGTTGGCCAGTTTATCCAGCACGCTGGTGAGCGCAGTGGCGCCTTGAAGCGCCAGGCGGTCATGCAGGTCGCCACCGGTGGTTTGCTCGGTGATCGGGGTGCGTACTTCGTGCAGCATGGCGCCGGTATCAAGCCCTGCATCCATTTGCATGATGGTAACGCCCGAGGCGTTATCACCGGCTTCAATCGCGCGCTGAATCGGGGCGGCACCGCGCCAGCGGGGTAGCAGTGAGGCGTGGACATTAATGCACCCCAGGCGCGGTGTGTCCAATACTGCCTGGGGCAGCAATAAACCGTACGCCACGACCACCATAATATCGGCGTTTAAAGCGGCAAGCTCCGCTTGAGCGGCCGGGTCTTTTAGCGTTTGTGGCTGGTAGACCGGAAGCGCATGCTCAAGAGCAAGCTTTTTAACGGGGCTTGGCGTGAGTTTGCGACCACGACCTGCCGGGCGGTCGGGTTGGGTATAAACCGCCACTACCTTATGTTTGCTAGCCAGTAGGGCCGCAAGGCTTGAGGCAGCGAAATCAGGCGTGCCAGCAAAAACAACGCGCAACTGTGACATGACAACAGGTACCTGGTAACAGGAGAAATGAGAAAGCCTGGGGCAACAATAAAGGCCGAGAAGCAGGGTATACAACGGCTGTTGTACCGTTGTATGGAGTACCAGGCTTCTCGGCCTTAAGCGTTATAAATACGCTCACTTACAAAACTTCTACAAAAACCGAAGTAAACTGTGCTAAAACGGATGGCTGTTAAGCGTCGTCTTTCATCAGCTTATGACGTTTCTGCATTTTTTTCATGATGCGGTCGCGCTTTAGCGGCGAAAGATAATCAACAAACAGTACACCTTCAAGGTGGTCGTACTCGTGTTGAATGCAGTGCGCCAGCAGGCCATCGGCCTCAAGCTCATACGCCTCGCCGTTACGGTCAAGCGCGTTGAGTTTTACCGTAAGGTAGCGCGGCACTTCCGCGTAGTGCTCGGGAATCGACAAGCAGCCTTCAGAAAGCGGCTCTTGGTCTTCGCCGACCGGCGTATAGCGAGGGTTGATCAGCACCAGCGGCTGCGAGTTATCTTCGCTTACGTCCATGACGACGATACGACGATGGACATCAATTTGGGTGGCTGCAAGGCCAATGCCACGCGCGTCGTACATGGTCTCTAACATATCGTCGACAAGCTGGCGGACCTCGTCGTCAACGGTTTCCACCGGTACCGCCTTGGTGCGCAGGCGCTCATCGGGGAATTCGAGAATAGGAAGTTTGGCCATGGGGATTACCGTCATCGTTAAGCTAAATCTTGGATAATCAGGCCGGATAGCGGCGGCCTGGTACTTTGCTAATCGCCACTATATCACGCTGGCAGCGCTCCTGGGCATCAGCACATGCGGTGAAGCGCCATGAAAATGATTGAAACATCCTTCACGGAGTACGGGATAGTGCTAGCCAACTTTATGCGCCGCGCGGCAAGACAAAACGCGCTTTGTGACGTGCTCAAGAGGGTAGTAAGCCTGCTGTCTGGGTTGTTAATAAGTCTTCACGCCGTTGGCGCTGAAACGCTGCCGGTGGTGACGCTTTCTCCCCAAATACGCACCTTGCCAATGCCCGATGGAGCGCTCGACGCGAGGGTAAGTGAGCTCGGCACACTCTCGCTTGAAAGCCTTAACGCCTTTTGGCGTGAACACCGAGTAATAGAAGCCGGAGCGCGCCAGCCTGAGATGGCCTATGTGTTGGCTGGCGAGCACCAGCGATTGATCAACGGTGCAGGTGACCGGATTTACGCCCGTGGCGCTATGCCGAGCCACGCACTGGAAAGCGTACCGAGCAGCGTAACGAATAGAGCAACGACGGGCCTTGCCACCTTCGGTATTTATCGTCAGACACAGACCTATACCGCTGACGACGGCGCGGTGTTGGGGCAGGCGTTAAGTCACATCGGCGAAGCTCGCCTTGTACGCAGTGAGGAGGATATTGCCCTGCTGGAAGTGCTTAGCGCTCATCAAGAGGTGCGTAGTAACGATCTTATTCTTGCCCTGGAACCCGATGCGCCTCGAACGGCGCTTCAACCCCGCTTGCCGAGCAGTGCAATAAACGGTCGTATTCTCGCCGTGCCCGGCGGCGTACGTTTTATAGGTGCCTTGCACATCATTGCTTTGGATGTAGGCGCGCAAGACGGCCTGGAGCCAGGGCATCTGCTTCAAGTGAATTCGCCCAGCGAAACTGTTTTCGACGCGCGTCGCCAAGTAGTAACGCCGTTGCCACCGAGCCCAGCGGGCTGGGCAATGGTAGTGAAGCCTTACCAGCAGGTGAGTTATGCGCTGGTGATGCAAGCGTCCAGCATGCTGGAAGTGGGTGATCGTGTGGTGACTCCGGATTTATAACGCAATGGGGATATTCAGCATGCACGTTGAGGAGCGTCGATGAATACCAGTGAGTGGTTAGTGGTCAACGCCTTGCCGGGCATGGGCGCACTGCGCATTACCCAGATGGTGGCACGCCAGCCGCGCTGGCCGGAAGGTTGGCTGGCGACACTGCCCGCTAACGCCGCCAGCGCCTTACGGCTGTGGCTTGAGCACCCTGAGCGCAGCCCACTTCAGCGATGCGTAGACGATGCGCGGGCATGGCAGCAGAGCGGACCAGCGCGACATATTCTGCATCGTCACCACCCGGCCTGGCCTGAGCTGCTCAACGAGCTACCGGACCCGCCCGCCATTCTTTGGGCCCAAGGGGATTTACAGGCGCTTGAAGGGCCAAGGATTGCCATGGTGGGAACCCGCAAACCCACCTCGGAAGGTAATGCCAATGCCCAGGGCTTTGCGCGGGAACTGGCTCGCCGAGGCTGGTGCGTGGTCAGCGGTATGGCGCTGGGCATTGATGGCATCGCTCAGCGCGCCGCACTAAGTGCCGGTGGAAGCAGTATTGCGGTATTAGGCTGCGGCGTGGACGTTATTTATCCGGCTCGACATCGCGACCTGCATGAGCAATTGAGCTGTGCGCCTGGCGGGCTATTGTTGTCAGAGCATCCGCCGGGCACCAAGGCGCGCCCCGCGTTCTTCCCGCGCCGCAACCGGATTGTGACCGGGCTTTCATTGGGTACGTTAGTGATCGAAGCCACCGAGAAAAGCGGCTCGTTGGTGAGTGCTCGCTTGGCCCTGGAGCAGAACAAGGAGCTTTTTGCCCTGCCTGGGTCTTTGCACAATGTTCAGGCTCAAGGCTGCTTGCACTTGTTGCGGAATGGCGCAACGCTGGTGCGCCATGTCGACGATATGCTTGAAGAGTTGCAGCAGTGGGCGGGTAGCTTTTTACCCGCGTCCGTGAAGGCTTCGTCTCCCCCTTCAGGATCAATGGCGCCACCAGGCGAACCACTGCCTGATGAGCTGCTTAACGTTTTATCGGCAACGCCGGTGCCGCTTGATTCACTGGTTCAGCATACCGGGGAGTCTGTCAGCAGTTGCCAGCAGCGGCTATTGATGCTGGAGCTTGATGGATGGGTCGCTCAGCAGGTGGGTGGTTGGGTACGCTTACCCAGGCCATGATAGGATGTGAGCATTCTCTTATCGCTAATTGCTTGTAGAGCAGGAGAGCCAATGAAACCGGCTGTCGACCTCGAAGTTGCCATTCATGCACTGCATGCTGGCGGTGTTATTGCGTGCCCCACCGAAGCCGTGTGGGGGCTTAGCTGTGACCCGGATAATGATGAAGCGCTTACCCGGTTAATGCGCATGAAAGAGCGCGACCCTTCCAAAGGCATTATTTTGGTGGCGGCCAGTATCCAGCAGTTTCAGCCTTGGCTAAACCAATTGCCGCTTGAACTGCATGCTCCACTTGCGGCCAGTTGGCCTGGCCCTAACACCTGGCTGGTGCCGGATAACGGTCGCAGCCATGCGCTGGTTCGCGGTGCTCATCAACGCGTGGCCTTACGCGTGACCGACCACCCCTTAATGAAAGCGTTATGCGAAGCGTTTGGCGGGCCACTGGTGTCGACATCGGCCAATCGTGCGGGTGAGGCACCTGCCATGAGCGATGAAGAAGTCGCCGCTATTTTTGGGCAGGAAGTCGCCGCGATAGTAGCGGGCGAGCTGGGCGGGAATCCACGACCCAGCACCATCCGTGATTTAGCCAGTGGCCAGGTAATGCGCGCTTAAATAGATAAGTAAACGGCTTAAGTACCAAGTGCTTAAACGCGCTATGGTGAAGATTACTGTGTAGTAAGAATTTTGAACGGGAGTCATCGTGGCGCACGAGCATTTAGACGACGTTAAGCAGTACCTGCTCGGCCTTCAAGACCGGCTGTGTGAGGGGCTGGCCGCGGCTGATGGTAAAGCTGCGTTTAAGGAGGACAGTTGGCAGCGTGAAGAGGGCGGTGGCGGACGCTCACGCGTGATTGAGCAGGGCGGTGTCTTTGAAAAAGGCGGCGTCAACTTTTCCCATGTGTATGGTGCTCAACTGCCGCCCTCGGCAACGGCAGCCCGGCCGGAGCTTGCCGGTCGCAGCTTTCATGCGGTTGGAGTTTCTTGGGTGCTACATCCTGAAAACCCGCATGTCCCTACCAGCCACGGCAACGTACGCTTTTTTATTGCTGAAAAAGAGGGCGAAACTCCCGTCTGGTGGTTTGGTGGAGGCTTTGACTTAACGCCCTATTACCCGGTGCTTGAGGACGTTGTGCACTGGCACCAGGTGGCCAAAGCCGCCTGTGACCCTTTTGGCGATGCTGTTTATGACCGCTATAAAGCGTGGTGCGATGAGTACTTTTATTTAAAGCACCGTGATGAGACCCGTGGGGTGGGCGGGCTGTTTTTCGATGATTTGAATGCTGGCAGTTTCGAGGAGTGTTTCGCCTTTCAACGCGCCGTGGGCGATAGCTTTTTAGAGGCTTACGTGCCGATTGTTAAGCGCCGCAAAGTGGCTGCTTGGGGCGAGCGTGAGCGAGCGTTCCAGCTCTATCGTCGCGGCCGCTATGTAGAATTTAACCTCGTATGGGACCGAGGAACGCTGTTTGGCTTACAAAGTGGCGGGCGCACTGAGTCAATTTTAATGTCGATGCCACCACTGGCGCGTTGGGAGTATGCCTATACGCCTGCCCCTGGGAGCGCTGAAGCCACGCTAAATGATTACCTGGCGCCAAGAGACTGGCTCAACGTGTCGGATAGGGCTTAAACATCGTGATCCACAGAAATATAAAACAGCGTACAGGAACGAGTTGATGAGTGACCTTTACTGCGTATTGGGTAATCCCATTGAGCACTCAAAATCCCCCCTCATTCATAACGAATTTGCCCTGCAAACACAGCAAAAAATTGAATATACAGCACAACTAGCGCCGTTGGATGGTTTCACCGATGCTTGGCGAACGTTTGTTGATAAAGGCGGGCGAGGGGCCAACGTTACCGTACCCTTTAAGGAGGAGGCGTTTGCGCTCTGCGATACCCTGAGCAGGCGTGCCCAGCGGGCTGGCGCGGTGAATACGCTGATAGTCGGAGGCAATGGTCTTACTTACGGCGATAATACCGATGGTGTTGGCTTGTTACGCGACCTTGCATATAACCGTGTAGCACTTGCCGATAAGCGCATCCTGGTGGTGGGCGCTGGTGGAGCCGTGCGGGGAATTTTAGAGCCATTACTCGCAGAAAAGCCTGGCGAGGTGGTGGTCGTTAACCGAACGGCTGAAAAAGCTCAACAGTTGGCCGATGATTTTGCTGATTTGGGCGAGATCCACGGTGGAGGGTTTAAGGCAGCTAAAGGCCCTTTTAGTGTCGTGATCAATGGAACCAGTGCCAGCCTAACGGGCGATCTACCCCCACTGCCGGGTCATCTATTTGCAAACGATGCATGGGCCTACGACATGATGTATGGCGCTACGCAAACGGTCTTCTTGAAGTGGGCAGGAACGCATGGCGCCCAGCGCTTGGATGGCCTGGGGATGCTGGTAGAGCAAGCCGCCGAAGCATTTTATCTATGGCGAAATGTGCGCCCCGAGACGGCCCAGGTACGCCAGATGCTGCGCAGAATGCTTAACGCGGGTTAGCCGCTTGCATGTGTTCATCAAAAAAAGGGCCGAGATGGCTCGGCCCTTTATCGTTAAAAATTAAAGCAAAGGGTTACGGGCGCTGGCAGTTAGGCGTGTGCCCGCTGTTGCGCGCCTGCTCGTAGGTGGCAAGCGCTGTGTCCATATTGGCTTGTAGGCCCTCAATACGCTGTCCCTGGCTTGGGTGCGTCGACATCCATGCCGGTGGCGCGCCACCGCCCGAGGCGGCCTGCATGTTTTCCCAGAGCGTAACGCTTTGACGCGGGTCAAAGCCTGCCTGTGCCATCAGGTCCAGGCCAATCACATCTGCTTCGCTTTCATGGCTACGTGAGAACGGCAAGGCAATGCCGTATTGCGCGCCCATTCCCAGCACGCCCATCAGCTGTTGTCCGCCAGGGGTTTGCATACCCGATGCGCTGGAAATAACCGAAAGCCCTAGCGACGTGGCGTTTTCGGTCGATGCCCGCTCATTGGCGTGGCGGGCAAGTACGTGACCAATTTCATGGCCTACCACGGAGGCCAGTTGATCCTGGTTGGTGGCAATAGTCAGCATGCCGGTATTGACCCCCATATAACCGCCAGGCAGTGCGAAGGCGTTGGGCTGTTCGGCTTCAAATACCCGGATTTGCCAGTCAAGGTTACGCTGTTCAGCCGGTAATACATCCACGATGGCATTGGTGATGCACTGCACATAGCGGTGGCTTGCCTGGCCTGCGGTAGGAACATCCTGCTGGTACTGGGCGAATGCCTGCTGGCCCATCTCGTTAAGCTGGTCATCGGAAAGCAGCAATAATTGCGAGCGTCCGGTAGGGGACGTTGAACAGGCCGCTAAAGAAGCGCATAGCGCAGTAACAGCAAAGGGACGAAGCCAACGCATGAGGTGATTTCCTTAAAGATTATTGAATTCCATGCACACAAGATAACCACTGTGCAGGGTAAATCAATCCCCTTGTTGTCACTTAATGCACTTGAGGACAGGGATTGAGGCTAGGGATAAACGCTGAACTGAGCCGACATTTAACCAGATGACTTGACCACGTGGAGCATTGGCTAGCCTCTGTTTCCATGCCTGGCAGAAACAGCTTAACGCTGAGGGATTAGCTGACCATCTTCACCCACATTAAGGCGAATGGTCGGTGTGAGCAGTCCCGCCGGTAGCGTCATGCCTAGGCCGCGTAAATCGCCCGGCGTGATCGCAAGCTCACTGCCTGCGGGTAGTTCGCCTTGAGAGGCGAGCTGCTGGACCAGGTTCAGCATTGGCGCCATTTTTTGGGCATCGGTGCCCAGGATATCAAATGCCACCGGCAGGCGTAGATTGGCGCCGTCGCCCGAGGTTAATGAAACATCCTGGGTATACTCCCCTTCCACGGGGTCAACACCTGGCATGTCCAGCGTCCAGTTAAAGCCTGACATGGCTACTGCCGGCATTCCCGCAGGCAGCCCAAGGCCCATTGCGAGTGTTGCCTGAACCGGCAGGCTACCCATGCCCAGGCTTGAAGCCAGCAGGCTGGTCAAATCGCTGGTGTCCAGGCCTGCGTCAACGGAGTAGGGGCCAATACGTACATTCTCCACGCCGAGTGAGGTAATGGCCAAGCGAAAGGCAAATAGCCCCGTTTGGGGGAGTGCAAGGCAGCCGGTAAGCAGGCTTGCCAAACTCAGCATCACAAGCCAGCGCCAGTGACGAACGGCATATAACATAAGGTTCCCTCCTGAGAAGGGTGGTGGCGGCAAGCGCCGGGGAGCATGAGCGAGAAGCGCGGCTATTTGAGGGGCCGCGCTGGTTTCTGTCAAGCAAATTTGCACATGTTAGCTTAAAACAAAAAACGCCTGCTTAAACAAGCAGGCGTTATTACTGCGGGATAGCGCATGGAGCGTTTAGCGACGGCTTTTCCGCGCATCTTTGGTGCGGGTAAGCTCGCGCTTTTTGGCTTTCTCTTTATCACTGGCCCCGGCCATAGAGTCAAACGGGTTATCGCCTGAGCGGAACTCAAACCGCATGGGCGTGCCGCGCACCTTCAACACTTTACGGAAAGTATTGATCAGATAGCGGCGATACGCTTCAGGAACCGACGCGGTCTGATTACCGTGCACAACGATAATCGGTGGATTACTGCCGCCCTGGTGGGCCATACGCAGCTTAATACGCCGCCCGTTAACCATCGGGGGCTGGTGCTGGCTGACCGCATCCTGTAACAGGGTCGTCAACCGGTTGGTCGACCAGTGTGCGTTGGCCGCATTAAATGCCCGCTCAATGGAGGGGTATAGATCACCCACTGCCGTGCCGTGCAGAGCTGAAATAAAGTGCATTTCAGCGTAGTCGGCAAAGCCCAGGCGGCGCTTGATATCGGCACGCATCTTGTCTTTTGCTTCGCTCTCCAGACCATCCCACTTGTTGATCGCCAGTACCAGCGCACGCCCCGTTGTTAGCACGTAATCTAACAGGTGAAGATCCTGCTCAACCAGGCCGCTGCGGGCATCCAGTACCATCACCGCCACATGACACTCTTTAATCGCGTCAAGGGTTTTGATAATGGAAAACTTCTCGGCAATCTCGCTAACGTTCTTGCGGCGGCGAATACCGGCGGTGTCGATCAACACATACGGCTTGCCGCGGCGCTCGAAAGGAATCTCGATAGCATCACGCGTGGTACCGGCTTCATCGAACACCACGACACGATCTTCACCCAGTAGGCGGTTGACCAGCGTGGATTTGCCCACGTTGGGGCGACCAATGACCCCAATGCGGATGCCTTTGGAACCGATATCCGCTGGAATGCTGGGGTCGCGCTCGGGAAACGGCTCAAGCACGGTATCAATCAGCGTTGAAACGTTACGTCCGTGCGCGGCAGCAATGGCCCAAGGGTCGCCAAGGCCCAGCTTCCAGAAGTCGGCCATGGCCGAGTGCTCTTCCAGACCATCGGTCTTGTTCACCACCAACCAGGTTTTTTTCTGGTTAACGCGTAGGTGGTTGGCAATCGCTTCATCCGCTACGTTAAGCCCGGCACGGGCATCGACCAGGAACAGGACAATATCGGCTTCATCAATCGCGGCAAGCGACTGTTCTGCCATCGCCGCATCAATGCCTTCCTCATCACCACTGATACCGCCGGTATCAATCACCGTATAGGCTTTGCCGCCCAGCATGCCGTTGCCATACTTGCGGTCGCGGGTGAGGCCGGGAAAGTCGGCCACGAGTGCATCACGCGAACGCGTTAGGCGGTTAAACAGTGTCGATTTGCCCACATTGGGGCGACCGACCAAAGCAATGACGGGTGTCATGGAGTGACTTCCAGGGTTTCCAGACGACCATTGTCGGCCTGGACATGAATGGTGCTGCCATCAGTAATGGGGGACACGCTAATGCCGGATTTATGCACCCGGGTGCGGCCCACGATGTTACCTTCACGCGCGTCGATCAAATGGACATAACCTTCAAAATCGCCAACCACGATACGGCCATCAGCAAAGGCTGGGGCGGTAAGCCAGCGATCTTCAAGTTCATTGTTACGCCATATTTCTTGGCCATTTTCGGCATCAAGCGCGACGAGGTGGCTGTCGTCGGTAACCACATAAAGATAGTTACCCACCATCAGCGGTGAATGGCGGCTAGAGAGATTACTTTCCCAGAGTACGCTGCCGCGTGTGGCTTCCAGTGCCACCACGCGACCGTTGTAACTGGTGACAAACAGGCGGCCGTCAGGCGTAATCAGCGGCTGGCCGGCAATATCGACCAGTCGCTCAACTTCGCTACGGCCACTGGGGGTGGCGATTTGCATATCCCACAGCGGCTGGCCGCTACGGTTATCAAGCGTGGCCAGGCGTCCATTTGCGAGGCCGACGAAAGTGACCGGGTCAATGACCATCGGCGTCCCGGTACCGCGAAGGGTAAGGGCAGGCTGAGAACTGGTATAAACCCAGCGCTCCTGACCGTTGGTGCGGTCTAGCGCCGTTATCTGACCATCAACGCTTTGGACGACCAGCAATTGCTGGTTGGCTTGAGGCGCGGCCAGTACTTCGCTGGATACTCTGGAGCGCCAGCTGACGCTGCCATCGCGTTGATCCAGTGCAATCACTTCACCGTTGCGAGTGCCCAGGTAGACCTGGCCTGCAATCGCGGTCAGTGCGCTGGAGATCGGTGTATCAAGCTCTACGCGCCACTCACGATTACCGGTATTAGCGTTTAACGCCATGACCAGGCCTTGTGCATCGGCGGCAAAGATCGTGCTGCCTTCACGGGAAGGGGCGATAGGGTAACGCGCACGGCCCAGGCCGCTGCCGATATTCTGGCGCCACTGGGTGGTCAGATTTGATGTTTCATCAAAGCTACGCAGCTCTTTGGGCGTATACGCGGGTTCGCCTTTATTGGCACAACCTGCCAGTAGAGCAATGGCTACCGCACCTAGCGTCACGCGCATGATCTGTTTGGAAAGACGCAGATTCATCATTGTGTCGCCTCCTCGGCGCCAAGATCGTCAAGCTTGAATGGTACGCCGTAAAGCGTTTGGTCGAGGCTCTCTGCAAGTTCCTGCGCGTTTTGCCAAGCGCTCCGCGCCTGATCGGTTTGCCCTAAGGCTGCGTAGGCGTCACCGCGGACGTTGGCTTGCTGCGCCGCCAGGGCTTCGCTGATCGGCTCATCCAGTAAAGCAAGTGCCGCTTCAGGATTACCGTTGGCGACCTCAATGCGTGCCAGACGCAGCCAGGCCAGGCTTTGCACATAGCGACGCGATGAGTTATCAGCTACCTGCTCAAGAGAGACTTTTGCCGCATCGATATCGCCCTGTTGTACAGCTAACCGAGCGTCCATAAGCAGCGCCAATTCAGCATAGAGCGTTTTGCCGTAATCGTCGGTAAGCTCGCTAATGAGCTCGCGGGCGCTGGCCGTTTGCTGCTCATCCAGCTCGTTGGCCGTGGCAACGTTGACCAATTGCTGGTAGCGCACTGAGGCGGCTTCCGACTGGCCTTGCTGATAGTTTTGCCATGCATTCCAGCCAAAGACGCCCGCAGCAGCAAGAGCGGCACCTGCAATCAGAGAGGTTCCATTCTCTTTCCACCAGCGCTTAACGATGTCCAGCTGCTCTTCTTCGCTTCGATCCGCCACGGGCGGCCTCCTATTGCATAAAATCGCCGCAGCACAGCGGCGATTAGTTATTTGTAAGCGCACAGCGCCTGTTCGGTTGGCTTAGTGGGCCAGCAGGTCGCCTAGCGTGGCAGAAAGTGCCGCTTGGCTCACGCGCTGCTGTTCGCGGTCATCGCGCAAGAACTTAAGCGTGGCGGCGTGTTCGGCCAGTTCGTCCTCGCCCAGCAGGATGGCGATGGGCGCAGCGCTTTTATCGGCCTTTTTCATGCGGCTCTTAAAGCTACCACCGCCGCAGTGCAGTTGAAGGCGCAAGTCGGGAAGCTCACTACGCAGCTGTTCGGCAAGCGTGAGCGCGGCAATCGTTGCATTATCGTCCATAGGCAGGAGATAGACATCGCAGCCGCCCAGGGCTTCGTCCGGCACCAGGTTTAGCGTCTCCAGCAACAGGATTAACCGCTCAATACCCATGGCGAACCCAACCGCCGGGGTCGGTTTGCCGCCCAGCTGTTCCACCATGCCATCGTAACGACCGCCAGCACATACCGTGCCTTGGCTACCCAGCGCACTGGTGGTCCATTCGAACACCGTACGGCAGTAGTAGTCGAGCCCGCGCACCAGGCGAGGGTTGATCACAAAGGGGATACCCGCCGCATCCAGCATGGCTTTCAGCTGCTCGAAGTGTTCGCGTGACGCATCATCAAGATGATCCATGAGCTGC
Organism: Halomonas sp. 111; assembly: GCF_052379685.1. Lineage (NCBI taxonomy): Bacteria > Pseudomonadati > Pseudomonadota > Gammaproteobacteria > Oceanospirillales > Halomonadaceae > Halomonas > Halomonas sp. 111. The sequence goes on along the minus strand of NZ_JBQSYV010000004.1, from coordinate 27,569 downwards.
GGGGCGCCGTTAAGCATGTCCGCCATGGCCGGGTTTTTAGAGTCCAGAATGCGCAGCGGGTTAGTGATCAAACGGCGCTGGGAGTCCTCGTCGAGAATCTCGCGGTGCTGCTCAAAGTAGGTCACCAACTTATCGCGGTAGGCGGCGCGCGCCTCGGACGAACCCAGCGAGTTAAGCTCAAGCGTGACATGCTCAAACAGGCCTAGCTCTTTCCACAGGCGCGCCGAGAGCAGAATCACTTCGGCATCGATATCCGGCCCTTCAAAGCCGTATGTCTCAACACCTACCTGATGAAACTGACGATAGCGGCCTTTTTGAGGGCGCTCGTGACGAAACATCGGACCCTGGTACCAAAGCCGTTGGGTCTGGTTGTAGAGCAGGCCGTGTTCCATCGCTGCGCGCACGCAGCTGGCAGTGCCTTCAGGACGCAGTGTCAGGCTATCGCCGTTGCGGTCGTCGAAGGTGTACATCTCTTTTTCGACGATATCGGTCACTTCACCAATCGAGCGGGCGAACAGCGCTGTTTGCTCGACAATCGGCGTGCGAATTTCATCGAAGCCGTAGCGATGCATTAACTGACGTACTTTGGTCTCAAAAAATTGCCAGCGAGGACTATCGCTGGGCAACAGGTCGTTCATACCACGGATGGCTTGAATCTTTTTAACAGCGGACTTGCTCAATGAAAACTCCTCGTTCTGCATCCTGGCTGATGCATGGCCCCGGCATTAAACGCTGCGGGCGATCATGTCATCTTCTTGCTGCTGTTTTTGGTGCACTTTTTCGCGGATCATCCGCTCAAGATCATCCACCAGGTGGTCATTACGCAGTTTGCTGGCCGGTTTGCCGTCGATATACACCAGGTTGGCGGGGCTGCCGCCGGTCAGGCCAATATCGGTCTCTTTTGCTTCACCCGGGCCGTTAACGACGCAGCCAATCACCGAAACATCCAGCGGCGTCATGATGTCTTCCAGGCGCTCTTCAAGCTGATTCATGGTGCTGATAACGTCAAAGTTTTGGCGTGAGCAGCTGGGGCAGGCAATAAAGTTGATGCCCTTGGCGCGCAGGCGCAGGCTTTTGAGCATATCAAAGCCGACTTTAATCTCTTCTATCGGGTCGGCGGCAAGTGACACACGAATCGTGTCGCCGATGCCGTCCATCAGCAGCATACCCAGGCCAATAGACGACTTAACGGTGCCCGAGCGCAGCCCGCCTGCTTCGGTAATACCCAAGTGAAGCGGCTGCTCAATGCGCGTGGCAAGGTCACGGTAAGCCGCGACGGCCATAAACACATCAGAGGCTTTTACGCTGACCTTGTACTCTTGAAAATCGAGCCGATCCAGGTGGTCGATATGGCGCATGGCGGATTCTACCAGCGCGGCAGGCGTGGGCTCGCCATACTTTTTCTGAAGGTCTTTTTCCAACGAACCGGCGTTAACACCAATGCGGATAGGAATGCCGTTATCGCGTGCGGCACTCACCACCGCGCGTACGCGGTCTTCACGGCCAATATTGCCGGGGTTGATGCGCAGGCAGTCAACGCCTAGCTCCGCGACGCGCAGGGCGATCTTGTAGTCAAAGTGAATGTCGGCCACCAACGGCACACCCACCTGCTGCTTGATTTTGCCAAAGGCTTCCGCAGCGTCCATGTCCGGTACGGAGACGCGTACGATGTCAGCACCGGCTTTTTCCAACTGCTGAATCTGTCCAACGGTAGCCGCCACGTCCAGCGTGTTGGTGTTGGTCATGCTCTGTACGGAAATAGGTGCATTTCCGCCTACCGCCACACTGCCGACGTGAATCTGGCGGGACTGGCGGCGTTTTATCGGAGAAGGGGCGTGCATAAGACGGGTCACTCTCCCAGGGTGAATCGGGCGACATTGTTGGCGCCTGCGCGTTCTGCAAGGTTGATCTGCTCACCTTGGTAACGCAGTACGACGCCAGTGGCGTTTCCTACGGTTAAACGAAACGGCGGCACACCTTCAACGGTTACATTGGTGCCGGGCGTTTGTAAGCCAACAAATACACGTTGATTGTTGGCATCGAAAATTTCAGTCCAGGACTGCTCGTTAAACGTGAGCTCCATCTGGCCTGGGTTGCCTGCCGGGGCCGTTGCCGCTTCCTCGGTGGCACCTTCATCAGCGTCTGCTGCATCAGTATTGGTCGCATCTGTATCTGCCGCAATATCAAGCGCGGCAGACTCGTCGACTGTCGCGGTCTGCTCCGCGTTATCGGTAGGCAGCGTTTCACTATTACCAGCGGTATCACCCGTGGCCGTATCGTTTTCCGGCTGGGCAGGCGAGGTGATGGCGGGCTGCTGAGGCGGCGTGGGCTCAGCGCCGGTATCCGATACCGGCGGTACTTCGCTACCTTCTTCAACGCTGGACGTCTCATTAAAGCCAGGCGGCTCGCTGCCACCACGGCTCTGCCACCACATGACGGTTACGCCGATCAGGCCAGCAATCACCAGCAAGGTCACCAGCTTAAATAGCCAGGCGCCCAGCTTTGAGGGGGGCCGACTAACCGCCACCGGAATAACTTTTCGCTCGGCATCCGCGGCGCCATAGCGCTCCTGGTAAGCGTCCAGGATCATATGCTCGCTCAGACCCAGGTATTTGGCGTAGGAGCGCAGGTAGCCACGACGGTAAGCAATAACTGGAATTTCGTCATAATGATCATGCTCAAGGCCATCAACGACGGCCGGGCGTAAATTAAGCGCGCGCGCCGCCTCTCCAATGGGCACGCCGAGCTCTTCTCGTTGGCGCAAGAGCATCTCGCCGGGAGAGGAGGTGGTACGGGAGGAAGTAACGCTATCTTGTAACTGTGTGTCGCTCATGGCTGAGCATCCTTAAAAAATTAAGTGGTCAGGGCGTCAGTTCATAAGGCCAAGCTGGCGCTGGTAATCGGCTGCCGTGGCATGGTCGCCTTGGGCATGAGCGATATCAATTGCCATTTCCAGCGCTGCCCGGTCTGGCCCGGCCAACTGCAAATAGGTGTGCAACGGTGACCAGGCCTCATGGTAATTGCCCTGTGAAACTTCCAGTTCGGCTAACGTCAAGTACCCTCGCGACTGCCGCGGGTCGATACGCTGCGCGCGGGCTAAACGCCCACGCGCTTTATCAAATTCTTCCAGCGCCAAATAACATTGGCCCAGGTTGGTAAAAAGCTGGGCACGGTTGGCGTACTGGGCATCGTTAGATGCGTTTTCCAACTGATCGCAAGCGGCAGCAATATGCCCCTGCTGATACAAAAATGCCGCGTAATTATTGCGGGCACGGGTAAATGTCGGGTCGGCGTCGATCGCTTGTTTAAAATATTGGTCGGCAAGTTCGATGTCGCCCTGCTGTTGATAGACCATGGCTAAGGCCTGCAATGCTTTGGCATGGTGCGGGTCGATCTCCAGCGCGTGACCCAGGGCGGCGCGCGCCCGTGGGAGATTGTTGCGCTCCAGGTAGGCAACGCCGAGCTGCGTATAGGCATCCTTGGCGTCATTGCTTGCCTGAGAGGGTAACGTGTTTGATGTGGCACAACCGGCGAGCCATACGCTGCTCAACAGTACAGCGAACATGGGCACCCTAAACGGGTTAAAACGCCTGTAGTGACAGATCATGTTGATCCTCATGGTGTAAATAGCTAACTAACCGCCGGCACAACGAATAAACCGTGTCCATCAAAGCGCTGTGCTCGTCGGAAGTCAAGATAAGCACCGTTTAGTCAGCGTCAATCTGTACCGATTGGATATAGCGAGCGCTACGCTTTGTCCGGTCTTTCACGCGTCCCACTAACTGACCGCAGGCTGCGTCGATATCCTCACCCCGAGTCATACGAACCGTCGCGTTATACTCCAAATCATACAGCCACTGTTGAAAGCGCATGACCTGGTTGCGTGATGGTTTTTCATATCCTGAGTTAGGAAACGGGTTAAACGGTATCAAATTAATCTTACAGGGCAACTCTTTAAGCAGCGCGGCGAGCTGTTCGGCATGCTCTTGCTGGTCGTTAACATCCTTGATCAGGGTGTATTCAATAGTGACCTGGCGATTGTCCGGGCACTTGGACAGGTAGCGATGACACGCATCCAGCAACATTTGGATGTTGTATTTGCGGTTGATCGGCACCAGTTCATTGCGCAGCTCGTCAGTCGAGGCATGCAGCGAAATAGCCAGGCTTACGTCCATTTCGTCGCCCAGTTTGTCGATCATCGGCACAACGCCTGAGGTCGACAGCGTAACGCGACGCTTGGAGAGCCCGTAGCCGTTGTCATCCAGCATTAACTTCATGGCCGGCACTACGTTGTCAAAGTTGAGCAGGGGTTCGCCCATACCCATCATGACCACGTTGGTAACCGGGCGGTTAGCGGTGTCACGGCGCGGCCCGACGCTGCGCTGTGCAACCCATACCTGGCCAATGATTTCGGCGGCGGTAAGGTTACGCTGAAAGCCCTGTTTGCCGGTGGAGCAGAAACTACAGTCTAGCGAGCAGCCCACTTGAGAAGAGACGCACAGCGTGCGCCGCTTGCCGTTTTCAGCGGGAATCAGCACGGTTTCAACGTAGCTGCCATCCTCTACTTCTAATACCCACTTACGGGTACCGTCGGCTGAGGTGCCTTCGTAAATAACGCTGGGACCACGAATTTCGGCCACTTTTGCCAGCTTTTCGCGCAACGGTTTGGACAGGTTGGTCATCGCGGTGAAGTCATCGCTACCTTCCTGGTGGATCCACTTCATCAACTGAGCGGCGCGGAATTTCTTCTCGCCAATCGACAAAAAGAACGCTTCCATCTGTTCGCGCGACATGCCAAGCAGGTTCTGGCGCTCAGGCGCTTTTGCCGCTGGCGTTTCACTGTCAGGCGCAGATTGGGGAGCGGGCGTATGTTGGGCTACGGTGGTGGTCATGGTGGTCAGCGTTCTAGAAAGGGCGGGGGCCAGGCCCCCGCGAAAATGGCCGGCAACGAATGTTGAAACGGCGCCGCTAAAAATTAGCGCGGGCAGATTTCGTCATTACCGAAGAAGTAGCTAATTTCGCGCGCAGCGCTTTCTGCAGAATCGGAACCATGGACAGCGTTAGCGTCGATTGTTTCCGCGAAGTCAGCACGAATAGTGCCCGGAGCCGCTTCTTTAGGGTTGGTAGCACCCATCAGGTCACGGTTTTTGGCAATCGCGCCTTCACCTTCAAGTACTTGAACAACCACCGGGCCGGACGTCATGAAGCCTACCAGGTCTTTAAAGAACGGACGCTCTTTGTGCTCGGCGTAGAAACCGCCCGCTTTCTCTTCAGAAAGGTGGGTCATTTTAGCGGCAACAACCTGCAGGCCGGCTTTTTCAAAGCGAGCGATGATGTCGCCAATGGCGTTTTTGGCAACGGCATCGGGCTTGATGATAGACAGAGTGCGTTCAGTAGCCATGTAAATATCTCCTTGAGGCCTTTAGAGAAAGGGATAAAGCAGAAATTGCCGCCTCGGCAAACCGGGGCGGCGAAGGAAAATCGTTTCGGCAAAATGACGGTAGTGTCCACCGATTACCGAGTGGGCGCGATTATAGCGCCTCAAGCGGGGGTTGAATACCGATGATGACATTGGCGCCTACGGTTTACACCGTAAAGCTTTCACCGCAGCCGCATTCATCTTTAACATTTGGGTTGTTGAACTTGAAAAAGCGGTTCAGCCCTTCGCTGACATAGTCCACTTCGCTACCATCCAGCATCTCAAGTGCATCAGGTGCCACATAAACGCTGGCGCCGTGATCTTCAAAGAGAACTTCGTCACTACCGACTTCATCGGCAAAGTCCAGCACATAGCTGTAGCCCGAGCAGCCGCTGGGCTTGACCGACACACGCAGACCCAGGCCTTGGCCACGTTCATCAAGCACATGGCGGATCTGTTGTGCGGCAGCTGGGGTAATGTTGAGTGTTGACATAAGGCGTGCTCCTTGTAAAAGCGCTAGCCGCTTAGCGTGGCAGTGTTCGTAAACCGCTCACCGCATGGCGAATGAGGGTTAGCGCGTGATCAATATCGTCTTGCGTGGTGAAGCGTCCAAAACTAAAGCGTAGCGATGAAAGTGCTAGCGTGCGCGGAACGCCTACCCCAAGTAAGACGTAAGAGGGGTCAACGCTTGCCGAGTTGCAAGCGGAGCCGGTAGAAACGGCCACATCGCGCAGGGCCATCAACAGCGACTCACCGTCGATGCCTTCAAACGCGAGGTTCAAGATATTGGGTACTGCGCGGTCAAGCGGAGTATTGGCCACCACGCCATCCAGCGTTTCAAGCCCCTTTAAAAAGCGCTGTTGTAGGTGCGTGATATGTGCCTGATCGTTAGTATGCTCTTTTTGTATTAACAAAAATGCTTCACCCATCCCGGCAATTTGATGCGTTGGGAGGGTGCCGGAGCGCATGCCGCGCTCATGCCCGCCACCGTGAATCAATGCCTCAAGGCGAATGTCCGGGTGGCGTTTTACATACAGCGCGCCCACTCCTTTGGGGCCATAGGTTTTATGTCCGGAAAGGGACATTAAATCGATCTTTTGCGCCACCACGTCCAACGGGATTCGGCCAACGGCCTGAGCTGCATCGGTATGGAAAACCGCGCCAAATTCATGAGCGACCTCGGCGAGCGCGGCAATATCGTTAATGCTGCCTAGCTCATTGTTGACCGCCATTAATGAAACCAGCGCGGTGTCATCACGCATGGCAGCACGTAGCATCTCCGGCGAAATGGTACCGTCGTGTGCGGGCGTAAGCCAGGTAACGTCAAAGCCTTCTCGCTCAAGCGCAACCGCCGTATCAACGATTGCCTTATGCTCAATGGTAGACGTGACCAGGTGCATGCCGCGTTCGCGGTTGGCACGCAGGTAGCCAATCAGCGCCAGGTTGTCAGCTTCTGTTGCACCGCTGGTCCAGACAATTTCACGCGGGTCGGCGCCAATGGTATCGGCTACCTGGCGACGCGCCTGCTCCACCACTTGTTCGGCCTGCCAGCCTAGCATATGGCTGCGCGAGGCAGGGTTGGCAAATAGCTGGTCAGCGGTCAGATAGCGCTGCATAACCTCGGCCACGCGGGCATCCACCGGCGTAGTGGCGGCGTAATCCAGATAAATAGGCAGTGAAGGTGTGGTTGTCGTTGTCATGAAGACCCGCTTAATTTAATAGCGCCAGGGCAGCGGTAATAACGCCCTTGGCCATTACGGTGATGAGGCGAGAATACCCGCTTCAACGCGATTTTTTTGCCGCGAGGCGATACGTAGAACATCGGGGCGCTGCATCAATTGGGCAAGGGTGATGTCATCAAGAAAATGTCGAATCTGGCCGGATAGTTCGCACCACAAGTGGTGGGTCAGGCAGGTGCTTCCCTGCTGACAGTCGGATAATCCTTGGCAGCGGGTGGCATCTACCGTTTCATCAACGGCATCAATGACCGCTGAAACGCTAATATCGGCCGCTGGTTTGGCCAGCAAATAGCCGCCGCCCGGGCCGCGAACGCTGCGGACAAGACCTGAGCGGCGCAGGCGCGCAAACAGCTGCTCAAGATAGGAGAGGGAAATCCCCTGACGCTGCGAAATATCCCCCAGACTGGTCGGGCTGAGCTCGCCGTTCAGCGCCAGGTCGAGCATGGCGGTAACGGCGTAACGGCCTTTGGTAGTTAAACGCATGACAGGCACCTCGACACTGAGCGTTCAGCGTGCTCCCGGCAAATGTGCTGCCATTATGGGAAAGCCTGAGTAGTTTGGTCAACCTTTAGCCGGAGGCGGCGTGTTGTCATCTGAGTTTTTGGGCGCGCAACCGGTATCGTTTTCATCCAGGATATCGGCGAAGTCCTCATCACGCAGCGCGGGCAGGCTTCCTTCATGGTAACTGCCATCAAGCTTACGCAGCGTTGAGCACATGCGTTCAATGCGCTCATCCACTGCGTGCATGTGATCCAGCATTGCCTGCATGGAGCGGGCCACCGGGTCGGGCATGTCCTGGCTGACACCGTAGGCGTCAAAACCAAATTTTTGGCAGATGGCCTCGCGACGAACCGGGTCTACCTCTAGCGCTTCTTCAACATCGGGGTCGGTGCGTTTAACAATCTTGCCGGGAATGCCCACCACCGTCGCGCCAGGCGGTACTTCCTTGGTGACCACCGCGTTCGAGCCAACCTTTGCACCCGCACCCACGGTAAAGGGGCCGAGAATCTTGGCTCCCGCGCCGACAATGACGCCATCCCCAAGTGTGGGGTGGCGCTTGCCCTTGTTCCAACTGGTGCCGCCGAGTGTGACGCCCTGATACAGCGTTACGTTGTCACCAACCTGCGCGGTTTCTCCAATCACGACCCCCATGCCGTGATCAATAAAAAAGCGCCTACCGATAGTGGCCCCTGGATGAATTTCGATGCCGGTCAGCCAGCGGGAAAACGTCGACAGCGTACGGGCCAGCCATTTCAGGTTTTTTTTCCATAGCCAGTGACCGCAACGATGAATTAACAGCGCGTGAAGGCCGGGGTAGTTGGTCAGTACCTCTAAAAAATTGCGGGCCGCCGGGTCGCGGTCAAATACGCTGTTAATGTCTTCACGTAGGCGTTGGAACATGAGTGATCCTTGGTCAGGGCTGGCACGCGGTCATTTAAGGCATCGCGGATGACGTAACGCATCGTTCATCGTTAGCAGGATAGCGAGGTTGGGGCGCGGGTGCGTAACTTCAAGTTATGCCTCACCCCAGGTTTGCGGATGCCGGTTATTGTTTGTCTGCTGATTTTTCCGTTGCGGTTAAAATGCCGCGTAAAATGTTCATCTCCATTTTTTCGGGGCGGGCGCGCAAATAGAGCCTGCGTAGCCGCGCCATCAGCTGACGAGGTTGGGCCGGGTCATGAAATTCAATGGTAATCAGTGTGCGCTCCAGATGCTCGAAATAACGCTCCAGTTCTTCGTGGGGCACTAGCTCATCATCAGCATCAGGCGTGGGCGCTGCGTCCTGCTGGCTTAACCAGGCCATGCGGCTCTCGTAGGCAAGCACCTGTACGGCGGCGGCCAAATTTAGCGAGCTAAAGTCAGCATTGGTGGGGATATGGACATGGGCATGGCAACGCTGCAGCTCGGCGTTGGTCAGGCCGCTATCCTCCCGGCCAAACACCAGTGCGACGCGTGATGTTGATGCCTGACATTCGCTGGGTAGGCGGTCTGCCAGTTCGCGCGGTGACAGCATGGGCCAGGGCAGGGTGCGTGAGCGCGCACTCGCGCCAACGGCCAGCGTGCAGTCGGCAACGGCGTCTTCAAGCGTTGGATGTACGCTGGCCTGATGGAGTAGATGATCCGCGCCGGAAGCGCGCGAAATGCTGTCCTGAGTAATGATCTCGCAGCGCGGAGCTACCAGCGCCAAATCGGCCAGACCCATATTGTGCATGGCGCGAGCAACGCCGCCGATGTTGCCTGGATGGCTGGTGCCGATTAAAACGATACGAATGCGCTCAAGCATAATGATAGGGCTCGATAAATGTGAACAGGGCTTGATGAAGAACAGGGCTTGATACTGAACATAGCGAACAAACGCGGAAAACGAGCAGTTTAGCACGAGTCGATAGCGTGCCCGAGAGGGGTCTGCTAGAATTGCGCGCCATAGGCAATTATTCCTTCGCCTAACGTTCTTTAACATCACTGTGACAAGGCCCGATCATGAATCCGATGGTCCAATTTACGTTGCGCGCAGCGCGCAGCGCAGTTGAACAGTTTCAACGTGTTCGTGAGCGTATCGAAAACGCTCATGAAGAATCCAATCTTGACCGTCTGCTTGAAGACACGGCGCGCAAGGCCGAGGCGACCATTGTCCATCAGTTGGAGCGTGGCTACCCCCAGCACGGCTATGTGGGTCGCTACACCTCGCATAAAGCGGGTGAAGACGAAGGTAGTGAGACCGTTTGGAAGATCGAACCCATTCATGGCTACTCTAATTTAGCGGTAGCGGGTAAAGGCTTTGCTCTCTCAGTGGTGTGTCTGGTTAAAGGCCGCCCGGAACACGCGGTGGTTATCTCACCGTTTGGCGATGATGAATATATCGCCAGCCGTGGTCGTGGCGCTCAACACAATGGCAAGCGTATGCGGGTTAGCAAACCCACCGCGATTACCGGTACGCGTTTAGCCATGAGCCTGCCCGAAGCGTGGCTGCGTCCTGGCAACTTGCCGGCATTTCTTACCGTTACCCAACAACTTGCACCTCAGGTAGAAACTCTTGTCGCGACGGGCTGTGGCCTGCTGGACATGTGTGAGCTGGCCAGCGGCCGAGTGGACAGCGCCTTTGTGCTGGGTATGGAAGAGCAGGATATGCAGGTGGGTACGCTGTTTTTGAAAGAAGCCGGTGCGCTAATGGGCACGCCCGATGGTCAGCCGAGCGTTAAGGTGGAAGGCCAACTGATGGCCGCTGGTCCACGTCTTTACAAGGCGCTGATCAAACAACTGGCGCCGCATTTTTGATGGGCTGGTAGTAAATGAATAGTTGGAAATGAATGGCTGGTAGTTAATAGCACGCTGTGAATGTTGAGTGGTAGACGTTCCAGGTTGCCAGCCAACCACTAAAAAGGCTCTGCCGGGTTATCCCGGCAGAGCCTTTTGTCGTTATACAAGAACGGTTTGTTACGGCAGCTCTTCTTCCTCTTCATCAAGCTCTTTTTTGGTGGGGATCAAGTCCTCACGCGAAAGCTTGAGCGGCAGAAGCAGCGCGCCAGAGATGTAGATGGAGGAGAACGTGCCGACGCCAATACCGATCAGCAAGGCGATAGCGAAGTTCTCGATCATATCGCCACCGAGGATTAACAGGGCAAACAGTACCAGCATGGTCGTGCCGGAGGTTGCCAGCGTGCGCGATAGCGTGGCGTTGATGGCTTCGTTGATGATCTGCGTCATATCGTCGATACGTGACGTACGGATATTCTCACGAATACGGTCATAGACGACGATTGTGTCGTTCAATGAGTAGCCGATAACCGCCAGAATCGCCGCCAGCACGGTCAGGTCGAACTCAAGATGAAAGAGTGCGAACACGCCCACGACGATAATCACATCGTGAAGCAGCGCCAACAGCGCACCGATGGCAAACTTGTACTGGAAGCGGAAAGCGACATACAGCATGACCACACCGAGCGCGACCAGCAGGCCAAGGCCGCTTTGATCGCGCAGCTGATCGCCCACCTGGGCGCCAACAAATTCAGCGCGCACCAGAGTAACGCTGTCTCCGCTGGCACTTAGCAGGTTGACAACGTCGCTGCCAACGTCAGGATCAAAGGCCTGTTGCAGGCGAATAAGCACCTCGGTTGATGCGCCGAACGTTTGTACAGAAACATCCTGGAAGCCGCTTTCTACCAGCAGAAGGCGAATGGCATCCAGCGAGGGTGCGGCGCCGTAGCGAACTTCGATCAGTGTGCCGCCAGTGAAGTCGAGTCCCAGGTTGAGCTGTTGGGAGAGCAGGGCGCCAATCGACACGATGAGCATCACGGCAGAGGCGATAAACGCAATGTTGCGTCGCCCCATAAAGTCGATTTGCAGTTGTGATAGGGGTTTCATTGCCACCTCTTGCATTCGGGGCTGAGCACGTGGTTCAGATCCATGCTTTTTAAATCCATGTTCTTCAGATCCATAGCTTTTTGACGGGTCTACTGCCATAGGTCAGGTTGACCAAGGCACGTGTCACCATTAGCGCGGTGAACATGGACGTCAAGATGCCGATAGACAGTGTGACCGCAAAGCCTTTGACCGGGCCGGTGCCAATCGAGAACAGAATGATCGCCACTAACAGCGTGGTAATATTGGCATCGACAATCGAGGTAAAGGCGCGCTCGTAGCCTGCATGAATGGCCTGCTGAATCGACAGCCCGTTACGCAACTCTTCACGTATTCGCTCAAAGATCAGTACGTTGGCATCCACCGCCATGCCCAGCGTCAGCACGATGCCCGCAATGCCTGGCAAGGTGAGCGTGGCGCCCAGCATCGACATGACCGCGACCAGAATCGTCAGGTTAAGGGCGAGCGCAATGTTGGCAAAAATGCCAAACACTTTATAGCGCGCCAGCATAAACAGCACGAGCAGCAGTAGACCCACCTGAACAGAGAGCAGGCCGCGTTGAATGTTTTCCGCACCCAGGCTTGGGCCGATAGTGCGCTCCTGTACAAAGTAGATCGGCGCCGCCAGCGAACCCGAGCGCAGCAGAAGCGACAGTTCGGCAGCTTCAGTGGGAGAGTCGAGCCCGGTGATCCGGAAGCTGTTGCCCAGCGCGCTTTGGATGGTGGCCAAGCTAATCAAGCCGCGCTCTACATAAGGCTCGCGCTCAATCGTCTCTTCGCCGGTCTCCGGGTCAATGACGACCGTATCTTCGCTCTTGTGCTCGATAAACAGCACCGCCATATTGCGCCCAATGTTGGTGCGCGTGGCGCGGTTCATCAACGTGCCGCCAGTGCCGTCCAGGTTGATATTCACCTGCGGGCGACCGTTTTCATCAAAGCTGTTGCTGGCACTGGAAACGCTGTCGCCGGTAATGATCACATCGCGCATTAGCTCAGCAGAGCGTGATGCATCATTACGGAATACGTGAGTTTCCGTTTCCATACTCGGCGTGTCGTTACGAGCTTCCAGGCGGAACTCAAGGTTGGCGGTCGCGCCCACGATCCGTTTGGCGGCCACTGTGTCCTGTACGCCGGGGAGTTCAACCACGATCTGGTTAGGACCTTGACGCTGCACCATCGGCTCGGCAACACCCAGCTCGTTCACCCGGTTACGCAGGGTGGTCAAGTTTTGGTTGATGGCGTAGTCCTGAATTTCGTTAATGGTCTGATCGCTCAGCGCCATCACCAGCCTGGAGGAGCGGCCGCTGCCTTCATTGGTATAGTCAAAGTTGGGGAAGTCACGGCTGATCAAACGGCGTGCATTGTCGCGGTCTTCAGTGCTTGCAAAGTCGATGGAGAGGGAGCGGCCTTCAACATCGGTATTGCGGTAACGAATACGCTCGCTACGCAACAGCTCGCGCATGGCGCTGGCATTCACTTCCAGGCGCTGGGTGAGTGCCGCTTCCATATCTACTTCCAACAGGAAGTGAACGCCACCGCGCAGGTCAAGCCCCAGTGTCATGGGGGAGGCGGAAAATGCTTGCAGCCAGGCCGGCGTGGCTTCTGCCAGGTTTAGTGCGACCGTCGCGTCATTGCCTAAAAGGTCGGCGGCAATATCGCGAGCATTGAGCTGGTCGTTGTCGTTACGCAGGCGAATCAGCCACAGGCCGTTAACTTCTTCGACGCCTTTAACAGCGATGCCGTTTTCGCCGAGTGCGTTCTCAACGCGTTCAATTTGGCGCTCATTCAGCGTTTCGCCTTGGGCGCTACTGAGCTGAATAGCGGGATCTTCGGGGAATAAGTTGGGAAGCGAATAGATAAGGCCAACCACCAGGACGACCAGTATCAGCAGATACTTCCACAGGGGGTAACGGTTGAGCATGCAAGCCCTGCCTTCAATTACAAACGGAATTGCTGTGCGGGGAGCCCCACGCACAGCAAAATTTACCATCGTATCTACCATGGCACCCCTGCCGGGGTGGCTGGCACTGAATCGGCAGGGGTGTTTTAAGCGTTAGATGGACTTAATGGTGCCCTTCGGCAGCACGGCAGCAACGGCGTTTTTCTGTACGTTGACTTCGGTGCCTTCAGATACTTCCAGGGTCAGGAATTCATCACTGACTTTGGTGACGCGGCCAACCAGGCCACCACCGATCACGACTTCATCGCCTTTGTCCAGGCCGGTGACCAGCTGTTTGTGCTGCTTGGCACGTTTAGCTTGGGGGCGCCACAGCAGGAAATAGAAAATCAGCACAAAGCCGACCAACATAACGATTTGTGCGATGCCACCGCCAGCTGCCCCTTCTTGGGCATGGGCTGATGAGATGAAGAAATCCAGCATTGCAGAGAACTCCTGGGTTAAGACCCTTAATGGGTGAAAGGGTTAGAGGGGGCGCTAATTAACAATTATGTTGATAAGCGGCCCTTGATTCACCCGCCAGAGCGGGTGATGACTATTCGGCCAGGGGAGGCACCGGCAGGCCGCGCCGAGCATAAAAGCCTTCCACAAAGGTCGTCAATGTACCCGCTTCGATTGCCGCGCGCAAATCAGCCATTACACGCTGGTAGTAGCGTAAGTTATGGATGGTATTGAGCATCGAGCCCAGCATTTCATTGCAGCGGTCCAGGTGATGCAAATAGCCGCGCGAGAAATTCTTGCAGGTATAGCAGTCACAACCCTCTTCAAGGGGGCTGGTGTCATGGCGATGCTTGGCATTACGAATCTTGACTGTACCGTCAGCGGTAAACAGGTGGCCATTACGTGCGTTGCGGGTCGGCATGACGCAGTCGAACATGTCGACGCCCCGGCGCACGCCTTCCACCAGATCCTCCGGTTTACCTACGCCCATCAGGTAGCGTGGTTTATCGTCTGGCATCCAGGTGGGCAGGTAATCCAGCACCTTGATCATCTCTTCTTTGGGCTCGCCAACGGAAAGCCCGCCAATCGCCAGGCCGTCAAAGCCGATCTCCAAGAGGCCTTTGAGCGAGCGCTCGCGAAGCTCCGGGTGCATACCGCCCTGGATGATGCCGAAAAGCGCTGAAGGCGAGTCACCATGGGCATCGCGTGAGCGTTTGGCCCAACGTAGCGACAGCTCCATGGATTTCTCGGCTTCCTCGTAAGTGGCCGGGTAGGGCGTGCACTCGTCAAAAATCATGACCACATCAGAACCCAGCGAGCGCTGCACGGCCATGGACTCTTCCGGCCCCATAAAGACCTTGCTGCCATCTACCGGCGAGCGGAAGTGCACGCCCTGCTCGGTGATCTTGCGCGTCTCGCCTAATGAGAACACCTGAAAGCCGCCGGAGTCGGTGAGGATCGGCTTGTCCCACTGGGCGAAGTCGTGCAGGTCGCCGTGGGCTTCAATGACCTCGGTGCCGGGGCGCAGCCACAGGTGGAAGGTGTTGCCCAGAATGATTTCAGCGCCGATCTCCTTGATGGAGTCCGGCGTCATACCTTTTACCGTGCCGTAAGTGCCCACCGGCATAAACGCAGGGGTTTCGACCGTGCCACGGGGGAAGTGGAGGCGACCGCGACGAGCGCGGCCGTCGTCGGCCAAGCGCTCAAAGCGCATAAAGCATTCGTTTCGCATTGTGGTAACTCGTCAAAAAATCATCGGTAAAACGCTAAGGGCAGCGTAAAGGCGCTTAGCGGGTGAGCAGCATCGCATCGCCATAACTAAAGAAAGCGTAGCGTTCGGCAACGGCTTCACGGTAGGCGTTCATCATCGTGTCATAACCGGCAAACGCCGACACCAGCATCAAAAGTGTCGATTCCGGCAGGTGGAAGTTGGTAATCAACGCATCCACACAGCGCCACTCGTAGCCGGGGTAGATGAAAATATCCGTATCCCCGCTGTAGGGCGCTATCTGCCCATCGCTGCTTTTCTGGCAGGCGCTTTCCAAACAGCGCACGCTGGTGGTGCCCACGGCAATCACCCGGTTGCCTGCGGCTTGCGCCTCGCGTACCTGCTGACAGGTGGCTTCTGACACCTCGATCCACTCACTGTGCATATGGTGTTCAAGAATATTGTCCACCCGCACCGGCTGAAAAGTACCCGCGCCCACATGCAGAGTGACAAACGCGCTGTTGATGCCTTTTTCAGCCAGGGCATCCAGCAGTGGTTGGTCAAAATGTAGGCCCGCCGTGGGAGCGGCCACGGCGCCATCTCGGCGGGCATAAACGGTTTGATAGCGCTCGCGGTCGCTGAGTTCATCTTCCCGGGTGATATAAGGCGGCAGTGGCATATGGCCATGCTGCTCCAGCAGCGCGATCATTGGCGTCTCGCCTAAAAAGCGCAGCTCAAACAACGCGTCGCGGCGGCCTTCTACCACGGCGTGAATATCACCTTCAAAGATCAGCTCGGTGCCGGGCTTGGGCGACTTGCTCGAGCGGATATGTGCCAGGCCCCGGTGGCTGTCCAGCGGGCGCTCAAGCAGCATCTCCACTTTGCCGCCGCTGGCTTTATGGCCGTGTAGGCGGGCAGGAATCACTCGTGTGTCATTAAACACCAGCAAATCGCCGGGGTTTAAACGCTCAAGAAGGTCCGTGAACTGGCGATGCTCAAGCGCGCCGCTCTGGCCATCCACGCACAGCAAACGACAGTCGCTGCGCTGCTCAGAAGGGTAGCGAGCAATCAGCTCATCGGGTAGCTCGAAATAAAAGTCCGCGCGCTGCATGGGTTGGCTCTTAACGGTGGTCAAACAGGCGGCATAGGATACCCCCTTCGCTAGATAAAGTCAGTCAATGTGATTGACCTGCGTGGTTATCTCCGTATAATGCGCATCCATTGCCGGTGTGGCGGAATTGGTAGACGCAGCGGATTCAAAATCCGCCGCCTTTACGGGTGTGCCAGTTCGAGTCTGGCCACCGGCACCAAATTTTAGGGCTTAGCGTTCATCGCTAGGCCCTTTTTTGGTTTTTGGCATTCCAAAAAATACCATAAAGCATTGCAAACATTGCTCATACCCTCCTTTTCTCACACCATCCATTGGCTCGACATCTAACATTTGATGACACTCATCTAAACTACACTCCACAGTGACAGTGCCGTTGTTGTAGACGGCAATTGCATGCCATGGATACAGGTGCTTGATTAACGGCCTGGCACGCTTTATAGCGAGCAGGGAGCTCAATAATGGCCGAACACACGACGCGGGCACTCAGCGAGGTTCTGAACCACCTTGAACACTCGGTTCAAGGGCAAAAAGTAACGATCGGGTCGCTTGTGGACGAGCTTGGTGCGCACTCCTTTGCGTCACTGATGCTCATGTTTGCCCTCATTTCGACGTCTCCCGCAAGCTCGATTCCGGGAGTCACTGCCATTGTGGCCTTCATTGAGTTTATTCTCGTAGCGCAGATAATGCTGGGGCGGGATTGCCTCTGGCTGCCAGGCTTCATTTCACGCAAAGCGCTGTCTACCCATAAACTCTGTAAAGGGATTAACTGGCTGCGCAAACCGGTGCACTTTGTTGAGCGTTTTCTCAAACCGCGCTGGGTATTTTTCGTCAAGCCGCCCTGGTTGTACCTGCCTCTCGCCGTTATCCTGGCCGTGACACCCTTTATGCCGTTTATGGAAGTCATCCCCACGTCGGGTTCAATAGCATCTGCGGCTATCGCCTGCTTCGCGGCCGGGCTCTTAACCAGAGACGGGTTGCTTGCCATGGTTTCTATCCTGTTTTTGGCCTCGGTGCCTTTCGTGATCGGGTATGTAGGGTTCAGTGGGTAGGTAAATCGTTTGCCTGAATGCAGCAAGAAGTTGGCGTATTTGCAGGCAAGCATTTTAAATGTAAACGCGGTAATCTCAGCTGTATTTCTTATGACGGAGAGACTCCATGAGCATTACTTATTACGAAAGCAATGCACGTATGAGCCAAGTGGCTATTCATAACGGCACGGTTTATCTAGCAGGCCAAGTGCCCGCCGACGCCACGGCAGATATGCGTGGCCAGACCGAACAAGTGCTTGCGCGCATTGATGAGTTGCTGGCTCAGGCAGGGTCCTCAAAAGAGCACCTGATTTCTGCCCAGGTATGGGTAACCGATATGGCCGAGTTTGATCAGATGAACGCGGCATGGGAAGCGTGGGTAGTCGCAGGGCGTACCCCGGTTCGCGCCGCGCTTGAAGCCAAGCTTGCCAAGCCTGAGTGGAAAGTGGAAATCATGGTTATCGCGGCACTGCCTAACGCTTGATTTGTAACGTTCGGGTAGCGCTAGTATCGAGAAAGCCCCTGCCTTGGCAGGGGCTTTCCTGTAAAAAGAGTTGCCTTATCAAGCGTGCCCTTTAATAGCCTGCTCAAGCGTTGCCAGCCGGCCCGGCACCAGGGCATCCGCTACGGCGGTAATGCGTATCACGTTGGCGAGCGCCGGGTGCGCCAGGCGAGCGACAAGCACACCTTCTGAAAGCAGTTGCTGATGTACGTGGACGGCCAGTTCCTCACTGGGCAGGCGAATGCCGATAAAGTTGGTGGCACTCGGCAGTACATCGGCCCCTAAAGAGCGAAAGTGCTCGGCCAACTGCTCTCGGCGGGCTTTTACATCTGCCACGTGCTGGCGCACTTCTTCAGGATGGTCGAGTACTACTTCGGCGGCGGCCAGCGTCAGTGCGGAAACCGCGTAGTGAATACGCACCTTCATCATCATAGCCAGTACGTCAGGCTCTGCAATGGCGTAGCCAATGCGCAGCCCCGCTAAGCCGTGGGCTTTGGAAAGCGTGCGCAGGCGAATCACGCCGGGTAGCGCGTTAGCCGAAAACTCGCTTCCCGCATCATCACGAAAATCGCCATAGGCTTCATCCAGCAGCAGCCAGCAGGTATCTGGCAGCGCCTCGCGAAACTTGATAATGGCACTGTCGCTGTGCAGGTGGCCGCTGGGGTTATCCGGGTTGGCCAGGTAAACGAGGCGGGCGTTTTCCTGTTGCGCGGCGGTGGCCAGCGCTTCCAGGTCCGGCGCCAGCACGCCGGGCGCTTCATGGTAGCCAGGTTCAATCAGGCGGCAGCCTTGGCCTTTCGCAAAGTAGCCAAACGTGGGATAGGTGCCCGCCGTGCATACCACCGTAGCGCCGGGCTCGCAGGTAGTGCGTAGCGCCAGCGCAATCAGGCTATCGGCACCCGCATCAACCAACAGGTGATCAAAAGGCGTGCCCAGCTGGGCGCTTAACCGGGTGCGCACACCAAACGCCTCGGCGTCGCCATAGCTGTAAGCGTGCGCCGCCAGTGCATCACCAAAGTGCTCGCGCAGTGCCTGGTGAGGCATGTCCAGCCCTTCGTTGGAACCCAACTGATGGGGGATCGCTCGGCCCAGGCGGCGTTCAAGTACTTTAATTCCCGGAAAGGGGTTAACCGGGCCTTCGCCGGTAAGGTGCTCGGGGTAGCGGGGCATGGCGGTTTCCTGCAATGAAAGTGAAGCGTGGGCGTGAATGTAATTGCTGAGCGTTTAAGTCGCTAGTGGGTTAATGATTACATAAAGCGTTTGGGAGAGTGAATCGGTGAGTCGAGTCATCCAGTAGGTGTCGCCTTGCATTGTGTCTGGCAAGATAGTCGTTTTCGAAACCCTATCGATCAAGGACACGGCATGGCCCACCTGCTACGCATCGTGATGATTCACGGCCACCTTGAAGGCGTGGTTGAACTCAGTGTGGATGGCCACACCAATATTTGCGGCACCAACGCCTCGGGTAAAACCACGCTTCAGCGCCTGGTGCCGGTGTTTTATGGCGAGCTGCCCAATAAGGTAGTGCCCAAAACGCGCATGAAGTTTGATGCGTTTTACCTGCCGCATCGCAACAGCTACCTGGTGTATGAATACCGTCGCGAGGCGGGCAACATCTGCCAGGCAGTGCTGACCCGTAAAGCCGAAGGCGGGGTAGAGTACCGCTTTGTGGGCGGGCCTTATCAGCCGGAAGATTATTTGGTGGAGAGCGAGGCGGGCGTGACCGCACTCGACTACACCCAGTGGGCCAGCGGCCTGCGCCGTAGCGGCACGCCGGTGTCGTCCAAGCTGGGCGCGACCTCTGAATTTCGCTCGGTGATTCAAAACGACTTTACTCAGCTACACGGCAATAGCCGAGACGGCCTCAAGCTGCGCCAGATCGCTGCGCAGTTCAGCCTAGTCAAGCCCGAGCGGCGCATTCGCCATATTGAAAAGCTGGTGTCGGCGGTGCATGCCAAAGAGGGCAAGATGGATACCCTCAAAACCATGCTGGCAGCGATTTTCGAAGAGGATGGCGTTGAGCTGCCGGTCACGCGGATTCGTAACACCAAGGCGCGTGAATGGATTGCCCAGATGCGCCAATCCATGCGCCTGGAGCCCCTTCAGGCGTCGCTCACCCGGCTTGCCGGGATTGACCGCGAGCTTGCCCATTTAGATGCCACCCTGTGGCAGCTTAAGCCCCAGCTTGAAGATGACCGCCAGCAGGCTGAGCGGCGTATGGCTGATGTGGACGCCGAGCTTGCCCGCCATCAGCGCGACTTCCAACAGCGGGAAAGCGACTACGCCCAGGCGCGGGATGAGCTTAACGACCGCCACAGCGAAGTAGTCAGTGATTTACAGCAGACCCAGCGCCGCCTTAATGATCTGCAAACCCAGTACGAGCACTATTTTGAGGCGGATATGCCCGCCCTGGAGCGCGATATCAACGCGCTGCCCCAGTGGCGCGAGCAGCGCGATCAGCTGCGTGCCCACCTGAACGTGATGCAGGAAGCGGTAAAAGAGAGCCAGGCGCGGCTTGATGGGCGCCTGCGTGAACTTTCCGAGGCGCTGGCCCGCCAGACCGGTGAAGCCCAGGAATTGATCGACGCCCTGGTGGAAGAGAAGGCCCTGCGCCGTGAACAGCAGTGGGAGGCCGAGCAGAAGCTCAATGAGCGCTATCAACAGGAGCGCCAGCGCCTGGAAGGTGAGTATCAGGCCCAGCTTGAATTGGGCGTTGAGCAGCTGGCCGAGCTAAAAGCCCAGCTTTCGCTTTCAACACAAACCTCTGAAGAAGCGGCTGATGCTGAGCTTGCCCAGGCGCGGCTGGATCAAGCCCAGCAGGAGCGCAGCGCATCGGCCGCCACGCTAGACGGCCTGCGCCGCGAGTTTGAAAGCAACCGCCGCGCCCGGGACGATGCCGAGCAGCAACTGGTTCAGCTTCGCCAACAGCTTGAGCGCGCCGAGCAGCGCAGCTACGCGCTTTACCAGCAGCGTGATCCTGAACAGGGCAGCCTGCGCCATTTTCTGCGCTACCATCGCCCCGGTTGGGAGCAGCAGTTGGGCAAAGTGATTGCCCCGGAATTGCTGGAACGACGCGATCTAGCGCCTCAACTAGCCGACGGCGGCAGCGACGACCTGTTTGGGCTGGCGCTGGATCTCTCGGCCATTGCCTTGCCTGATTACGCC
Source organism: Halomonas sp. 111 (assembly GCF_052379685.1). Classification (NCBI taxonomy): domain Bacteria; kingdom Pseudomonadati; phylum Pseudomonadota; class Gammaproteobacteria; order Oceanospirillales; family Halomonadaceae; genus Halomonas; species Halomonas sp. 111. The sequence continues at coordinate 6,641 of NZ_JBQSYV010000004.1, read as the reverse complement.
CAGGACGAAGCCACGCTGCTCGCCGCCATCGAAGAAGCAGATAGCGCCAAACGACGTGCGCAGGCAGAGTGCCAAACGGCCGAGAAAGCGCTTAAACAGCATAACGAGCGCGTCCAACAGGCCGATGAAGCTCAGGATCAGGGCCGTATGGCTCATAAGCGTGCCGAGCAGGAAGTTGAGTTTGCGACCGAGGCGCGCCGCCAGCAGCAAGAGCGCCACGCCAAGCATCAACAGGAGCGCCGCGCCACTCATCAAGCCGCGTTAGCCCGCTTGGAACAAACACAAACCGAGCTGCGTGAAGAGAAACAGCAAGCCCTTAACGCGTTGGGTGAAACCCATCAAAGCCAGCTGTTAGAGCTAAAAGCCGACGGCCAAAGCCAGCTGGACAGCCTGGATGCCCAGCTGCGCCAGTACAAGCAGCAGCTAAGCGACGCCAACACCGAACACCAGCGCCAACGGGCGGAGCTGGAAGAAGCCTTCAGCCAGGAGCTGGCCGAACAGGGCGTCGACCCGGCACAGCTAAAAGACACCAAGGCGCGGCTGGCAAGCCAGGAGGAGCGCATCCGCGTTACCGCCGCCCGTCAGGATGAACTCACCGAATACACCCGCTTTATGCGCGTGGAGTGGGGGCAGCACAAGCCGCAGCTGGTTACCCAGGAAGCCGAACTCGAACAAGCCGAACAGCAGCTTCAACGCGATAAAGAGCGTCTGAAAAACGATTTTCAGGCCGCGCGTAAAACTCACCAAAGCACCGTCAGCACGCTTAAAACGCAGCGCGAAAGCGAACACACCAGCCTGGAAGCCTTAAAGCCACTGCTGACACAGTTGGAAGGCCTCGCCATTGAACCCGATGGCCAGGCCCTGGCGGCGCCGCTGGGCGATGTGGACGAGCGCATTGAGCGCGCCCGCCAGGCATTGGGCAGTCGCCATCAGCTCATCGAGCAGCTGCGCCGGGGCTGCCTGGAGGTTGAAAGCCAACTGATCAAGGACGCCAGCAGCGGCTTTGCTGAAGCGTTGGAAAGCGAGCGCAGCAAGCTGCAAAGCGACAACCCGCGCCTACAGCTGCCGCTACTGCGCGACATGCTCAAACTGCTTGAAGACCAACAACAGCAGTTGATTCAGGAAGGCCGCAACCTGAGCGATGACCTGGATAAATTCTTTACCGTGTTCCGCGACTTGAACCGTCGCATCAGCGCCCAGAGCCGTCGGCTTTCGGAAGAAGTCGCCGACGACCTACGGCTGGAAGGCATCACCAAGGCCGAAGTGCGTATTCAGTCCACCATCGATGAACTGGGCTTCTGGGAGCCGCTTAAGCTGTTCGCTCAGCGCTATAAAGAGTGGCGTGAGTCCGGCCAGACGCTGCCCAGCGACGACTACCTGAACACCCTGGCCGATGTGGTCGATTTACTGCGTAGCGACCAGCAGTACAGCTTCGAAAGCCTGCTGCGCCTGGAGCTGCACCTGAACGAAGGCGGCACGGACCTGGTGATCAAGAACGACCGCCAGCTGCTGGAGTCTTCCAGCCACGGCATGGCCTACCTGATTCTGTGTAAATTTCTACTGGCGTTTACCCGCCTGCTGCGTGGTGACGCAGAAATCGCCATCCACTGGCCCATCGATGAGATCGGCACCTTGGCCTATCACAACGTAGAAAAGCTGTTTGAGGCCTGTGACAGCAACCGCATTCATATTGTCGGCGCGTTCCCCAATCCTGAATCCGACGTGCTGCTGCTGTTCGCCAATCGCTACTTGATTGACCGCGATAACGCTAACGCCAATAAACGGGTGTTAAAACGCATTGAACCGCGCCTGAGCCGCTTGGCCGAGCGGCTCCAGGAACGTCAGCAGGAGGTGACGGTATGATCGAACATGGCCCACTGCTTGAGCGGTTACTCGCCGGGGAATTTGTCTGCCCGGTCAGCGATGAAAGCGGCTATCGCCACTTGAGCAACGCAGAAACCCGCGAGGAGATCGATACCTATCTGCGGCCACTTAACCGGCGGCTGGCTAGCAATGAAGAGGGCAGTGTCTATTTTCTGGCCTGGCGACAGCTCAATGACAGCGCTCGGGATCAGCTCTCACGCCAACTGGGTGAGACGCTCAACAGCCTGCTGCCGCTGCTGGAGTGGCTACAGCTGGTGCAAGAAGCGCTGGGCCGCGATACGCTGGCGGCCCCCGGCGATGTACTCAAACCGGCCGAATTCAGCGCCAAGTGTGAAGACAACCAAAGCCTGCGCGAGCGCCTGGAACGCCTGGCCACCGACAGCTTTTTTGGCTCGCAAAGCGACCAGCTAGATGCCCAGGTAAAACAGGTCTTCAAACGCCTGAAAGAGCACGGCTACCTGCTCCAGCCGCATTCCGAGCGCCAGGTATTTGTGATCACCGGCAAGATTGATTACCTGGTAGACCTGGTGCGCTTTATTCGCGATGAAGAAAACCTGCCGATTGATGCCGAAGGAGAAGAAGGCACGCAGGAGGCTCTGTTGTGAATAAGAGCGTGAATGAGCTGGAGAGCCGCCTGCTCAAAACAGGCGCTGAGCGCTTGGCGCTACTGGGCAAGCATTCTGAAACGCTGATGCAGGCCTACACCCGCGATGAAGTGCCGCTGGAATCGCTCAGCGATAGCGCGCTGCGCAAGATGCTGGCGGCGCGTATTCTGTGGCGCCCGGATGAGCAGAGCGGCGTGAAGCTTGCCCCAAAGGTGCGCGAGTTGATCGCCGAAATGCTCGCCGACGAGACCCGCCGCCATGTGAATGCCGATGTGGCGGAAACCCTGGAGCTGATTCGCGCATTGGTACACAGCTACCGCGAGGCGCGCAGCCGGGGCGAGCACTGGCGTTTAGAGCAGCAGCTAATGCGCCTGCGCCAGGAAGTTGACGACCTTAACGGCCGCTTCGCCGATGCCATCGACAGCTTATGGCAGCGGTTAAATAGCGACTTTGGTTTCGTCAGCCAGCTTAACGATAAAATCCGCGAAAACGACCGCGCCCAGAAACAGATCGCAAGGCTGCTGGATGGCCTGGCGCTGATTAACTTTGACGAGTTGATAGAGCTGGTAGGCAGCGACGGCAGCTTGCGTAAGCTACTGATCAGCCAGCTGCAGCAGCAGTTAAGCCACCACTACACCGGTTTGCGCGAAGTGCAGCGGCGCTTGATCGAACTGATGGCGCGCTTTCGTAAGCAGCAGGCGCGCAGCCGCCTGATCAGCGGCATGGCCGCCTTTATGCGCGAACACCCAGGTTTTGTGCCCGGTAACTACGCCCGGCGCAGCGACGTGCCCGCGCTGGTCAACCAAGCCGCACCGCTAAGCGCCGCTGCCGCCCCGGCGCTTGATCGCAACCTGGAGTGCCAGGTACTCGCCGACCTGCTGCACCAACTACCCCAGCCGCGCCACACAACCCAAACCGTAGAAGCCGCCGCACCCGCCCAAGCCCAGGAGAGCAGCCTGGCCGCCGCCCGACAACAGGCGCTCAAGCAGGATGTCGAGCACTTCTATTTAAGCGTGATTGACCAGCCCCAGGCGGAGCCGATCAGCGCCCTTGAATACCTGCACCAAAGCCCGCTGGAGTGGCAGGATGAAATCTGGCTGTTCCAGGTGATTTCCGAATACCAGGGCCTGCCGCGCAACGACCAGCGCGCGTTTCGCCTCAAACAGCAGGAGAGCCAGGCGAGTGCCTTCAATCACCTGCGCCTGATCCACGACGTTGAACTGCAGCTTTCCGTATGAACCTATCAGGCCGTGCGCGTAATAGGCTGAACGACGTCGCCCGAGAACTTCTCCGCCAGCCCATAGTGGATAAGCCTCGCGGCCAATGGGTAAACGACGTGGTGGCTTGGTGCCACCAGCACGATATTGACCTGGCTACGCGAATAAGCAGTAAAACGCTGCGTTTTGATTCCGCGCTGCTCGCGCAGATAAACGATGTATTAGACAGCGCCCGAATAGCGCCGCTAGGCCGCTCACTCAGCGGCCTGACCAGCAGCGCCCAAGCAAAAGAGGGTGTAGAAGAAGACAAGGCAACCCGTGAAAGCCCCCGCGCACGACGAGTGCTTGTAAGCTTTCCCCCTCAGCCAATAGCAGGGCTCGCCATCGAGTTCCGCACTATTCGCGATGTGGATGTACAGATGCTAAAGCTAAGCGCATTCAGCGCCCTGATTCAGGTCGAGAATCTAGACAGCTTCTATGAATTTCCGCCGGAACTACCAGCGCTAAGCGGCTACATCAACCCGCTGGTCGCCTATCGCGGCGATAGCCACTATGGCGGCGGCTTTGCCTTGTTGGCCGAGGCCTGGCGCAAAACCCAACGACCGCATATCTACGCCGGTGATTTTGATGTTAAAGGCGTCACGCTAGCGCTGGACAGCAACGCCACCCACATACTCCTGCCTGCTATCGAATGGCTCACTCAACATGCCACGCCGCTACATGTGCCTGCTGAGCAGTTTCCTTTCCAGCGCAGGCTGCGCAAACATCTTGCCGCGCTGCCATCTGCTCATCCATTGTGTGAGTACCTAATGCTGTTGTTGGAGAAGCAGCGGGGGCTTAAACAGCAGTGGTTGGATGGGGAGATGGTTTGTGTGGGGCTGGTGTAATTGCTTACCTATTTATCGCGAGACCCATGTATTGTGCCCTTCGACCATAGGCGCATTGCTGAGTGATGCGCCAGCGGAAGTATGATTGAAACCGGCAAAACGCGCAGGCACGCGAATTTTAGATATGCAGCCAAATTTTGCTTTGCTCACAACAGAAACAATGGGGTAGAGTCAAATGAGCTGGCTACATAACCTCATGAATGAGCGGGCACGTTTATTGAGGTTATGCCGCCTTCCGTATAATCACTGTTAGGCTCTCGAGGGGAAAATAGATTGGACGCAGTAATTGGGAAAAACGCTGTTGTTTTATTGGGAGCAATGTTTGCTGCTCTAATTGCGGGATATTTCGCGTTCACAAATCTTGTGGCATCAAAAGAAAATAAAATATCGGAATTTAGGCAGGAATGGATTAATTCGCTCAGAAATTCTATCGCGCGGTATATTTCATCACTTACATACCTATCAACACTGTATATCCATCATTCAGCGCGACTGGAAGAAAATCGAGATAAGTTCGAGATGGCCCGAGATGTTGAAGAAATATATGCAAGGGTCAACGAATCATACAACGACATAATCTTTCGAATTAATGACAGTGAAAAAAATGCGAAAGGCAAAAAATTAAATGATGCCTTTTTGTCAGCGCTTTATAAAACGAGAGAGCACTATCATAAAAACGAATTATCAGAGGCGAGAAAGGCTTGTGAGCCTTTGAGAGAGGTAAGTAAACCGCTCCTAAAACATGAATGGAAGCGCGTTAAATCTGGCGAGCTTAATTACAGAGTGGCTAAATATCTTGCCATATTTGTCTTGCTGATCGGGCTATTAGCTGCATTTTTAAATGCCTATTACATATGGAGCGAGGGCAACAAACATCACGCTAGTGTTGTAGAAAAGCCTAGCAAATCAATGCAGCCGACCGCTAACGCGGCGGCTGATTGAGGCGTTGAATGATGGAGAAAGTATGAAGGAACTATTTCCCGGCTACTTCAAAGAGACTGAAGGGCACTTAAGAGAAATATGGGACACATCGTTGTTCGTTTTCGATGCCAATATCCTACTAAATTTGTATCGCTACTCAGACACAACTAGAAGTGAGTTTCTGCGTATCCTTGAGAAGATCAAAAATAGAGTTTGGCTTCCACACAGGGCCGCAGAAGAGTACTTAAACAACCGTTTATCCGTAATTGATCAACAAGAAAAATCTTATGATGACACCACAAAATCAATCATTTCATTGAAGAGTGACTTGGAGAATGCTAGACAGCATCCTTTTGTTAGTTCGGCGACAATGGATAAAGTAAGTCGAGTTTTTGATGAGCTTTGCGAAGAGTTAAAGAAAAATAAGTCTGTTCATACGACAAGAATATCTAATGACGAAATTAAAGATTCTATAGCGGCTATTTTCGAAAACAGGGTGGGGTCGCCTTACGAAAAAGAAAAGTTACAAGAGCTAATGACGGAAGGCGAAGAAAGGTATAAACAAAAAATACCGCCAGGGTTCAAAGATGGAGCTAAATCTGGTGATAGCGAGGTATTTGTTGAGAAGTGTCGAAAATATGGTGATCTTATAGTTTGGTCGCAAGTAATTGATAAGGCAATTGAATCAGGAAAAGGTGTCGTATTAGTTACTGATGACAAAAAAGAAGATTGGTGGGAAAAGTTTAAAGGAAAAACTGTTGGTCCACGCCCAGAGTTAGTCAAAGAATTTAAGGACAGGGCAAATAATACATTCCATATGTATCAAGCTGACCGTTTTCTAGAATTGGCGAGAGAAAATCTAGACGAGCAAGTCAGCGAAGAAGTCGTTGCCGAGATCAGGGAAGTTAAGCGGCGAGATAAGATTGCTTATAAGCGCATGAAGGAACTGGAGTATCTAAATAGACGAAAGCATGAACTGAATAGTCTATTCAAAGAGCTCGACCACAGTAAGCATAGAATGATGGCATATGAAGAAGAACGCCATATGCTTCAACAACGGATGCATGAGCTAGAGTCAATGCGAAATGAGATGCGACATTATAAAGAACATCTATTGAGAGAAGACA